>JBNLBT010000011.1:0-54622 GCA_050303435.1 Marinicellaceae bacterium | reverse complement strand
ACGACCGCATTCAGATACGCAACGGCGACTTCATTGCACCGGCCACGCCCTTCAGCTACACGCCGATGGAAGACCGCGATCTGGACATTTCCGGCGGCTGGTTCGGCATCGCCAACTTTCCCTGTCTGAAGCAATCCACTTCGGCCATGGACACCGTGCTCACCGGGGAAAGCGCGCGGCGGATTCTGACCATCAACACGCCGACGGTGCCCTTCACATCCAAACTCACTTTGCGACAGTTCAGCGTGGTCTCCGGCCTGTCCAACGACGGCAACAGCGGCGGCATTCAGATCAACTGCCCATCCAACTGCGCCGGTGAAATCCTGATTGAACGGCTGCTGTTTGCCGGCAATGAAGCCGACAACGGCGCGGCCCTGCAAATCAGCGGAGGCGATGAAATCACGGTGCGCAATTCGGTGTTCTTTGGCAACACCTCGCGCAACGGCCATGGCGCGGCGCGCATCAGTTTGTCGGCCAGCGACCTCGGCGTGTACTTCATCAACAACACCCTGACAATGAACCTGCACGAAATCGCAACGCCCGGTGCCAGCACAACCTCCGGGTTGCAATTGAACCTGAATGAAAATCAAAGCCAGGTGGCGCGATCCTTTGTCGCCAACAATCTGTTCTGGACCAACACACTGCCCGATCTTTTCTTCAGCACGGCCGGCACACACCACGTGTACAACAACAATTACCAGAACCCGGTGGGCGTCATGGATTTCAGCGGCGGCAATCAGTCCCTGCCACCCAACCTGCACCCCGATCTGTTCAATTTCACCCCACTGTTCCCCTCGCCGCTGATCGAAGCCGGGCTCAGCATGCCGGCCATCATCCCGTTCCCAACGCCGTTTCATCTGGCCTGGGACCACGGCACGCACGATTTCGCTGGCCAGGACCGCATCCGCAACGCCCGCGTCGACATCGGCGCCGTGGAAGCCGGCGCCGAACCGCCGATCTTCAAAAACAGTTTTGAATTTGTAGTGCCGCTCATCATGTTGAATCAACGACAATGATTGAGCGCGTTCGTTGGCCAATCTTCTCAGGGCGAATCCATCATCTGATGATCAGGAATGCATTTAATGCTTGATCTCGAATCCAGATGATCGTTTGCGAGACCCAATGAAGCCACTGATTGCCATCAACAGGACCAATAATATCCCGCGAAAGATTGGTGACAGAGTGGGCACAAGCACCGGTTCAGACCCTCCCCTCAGGCTGATCATTTTCAAGCCATTAAAATCGTTTACATTGACAAATATTTCATCGCGGCCATCGCCGTTTAAATCCAACATGCGATAAATATCCAAACCACTAACCTCGGCGTAACGCTGCAATTGAAACACGCCATTGCCGAGATTTAGATACACGTTGAACCGATTAACCACGTCTGCCAATCCATCGCCGTTAACATCACCCAAAACCGTGTAGTCCTTCCGATATGCATTCTCGCCTTCTAAATGAATACTCAATGGAGAAAAATTCATGGCTCCATTGATCAATTTTCCTGCATACACGTCTTGTTCATCATTTTTTAGAATTAATTCATCCGCACCATCCCCATCCAAATCACCGGATTTAACGATAAGGAAACTCAATGCATCACTGATCAAATGCTTGACGTGGCTTTTATCTGGTCGCATCTCATACCAGTTTGTTTCGTTGTTACAGATGAACACAACACAAATCATGCCTTGCTGAACAAAGTCGGTGTCCCCGTCACCATCCAAATCCGCCAATACATGTCGCGAAATACCGGTGCCAATACTCTGGCCAAAAAAACGATTCTGGGTGAAATGATTCCCATCAAATTCGTACCAACGCATCAAGCCGGTTTCAAAATTGAACACTGCATCTGAATCGCCGTCGTTATCCATGTCAAACCACAGAATTTCTGTTGATGTTGAGGTGTTTATCTCCAAGGTTTGTAATGTCGATGCTTGAAACTGGTGGTTGCCCAAATTTTCATAAACATCCACTCGAAGTTGACCATGACTGATTCGCAAAAATGCCAGCACGTCTTCATCGCCGTCCTGATCGTAATCCAATGCATGCACCCCGATCACTTGATGTTCTGGGGCATCCACAAGGTGTTGAATAAAACCATCATTCAGATGGCGTGAGTACAAAAAAATTGCCGAACTGTGTTCAGACAAAACAAGCAGTTCCTGATCACCCTGTCCATCCGTATCAATGGGCTCAACCGCATGGACAAAATACACCAATTCATTGCCCAGGATACGTTGGTCGAAACTCAAATCAGAGCTTTGCAAATACATCGTGTTAAAAAAATTGCCGGAAGCCACTACATGCCACGTCGTCTCATTCTGAGAACGGACCAGCGCTGAATCATTGGGCCGTTCCATCAAGGTTGTCAATGCCAGTGGAGTTTCATATGCCGTGCCGTTGTTTATGAACAAATTCAAAGTCGGATTTGATGAGCCGTGAGGAACGGACACAATGTCCTTAAGCCCATCCAAATCCACATCTTGTACAATCATTTTCTGCTCTCTGACCGGACTGAGTGTTGGCAACAGAATCCGATCAAACACCGCGTCTGAAATTTGTTGCAATTTAACCGCAACGTGGCTGTCTTCTACAGGCCCGGAAAAAATCACGTCAGTCAACCCATCGTTGTTGTCATCGGAAAAAGACAGCAATTTATGCCACCGGCTGTCTATGGGTAACCGTCTGGCCAAACGATCCATTAAGCCTGCCTGAAAAATTTCAAATGTGCCATTTTGTTGATTCCGCGCATAGATGACTGCATCGTCGTTTCCATCACCTACAATTTGTGTGGCCACGAACACGAGATCTTCATAATCATCGCCATTCATGTCAATGATTTCAGTGTGGAAACCACTGACATTAGGCAACGATGTGAAGAGCAACCCCAAATCAACAGGGATGTAATCGGTTCCATCACTCAGTAAAACCAAGAAACGGCTTTCGCCATTCAGCTCGCGAGTGAATCCAGCCATATCCGGTTGCCCGTCGTGATTAAAATCTGCAGGAAAACCATAGAAATGATCCAAATCCGGTAAAGTGTGGAGTTGAGTGGAATAAAACTGCAGTGGGCTTGATTGTTGTAATCGAATGACTTTGACATCAGAACTGGTGTTTACAAACAGGTCCGGTAACGCGTTGGCTGTCCATGCTCGTGCCACCACAGTTCCGTTGTTTGCCCCAGAATTGATAATCAGGGAATCGGAAATAAATTGCTTGTTAAATATATCTCCATCATTCCGATACCATCTGATTTCAAGTCCCGCCCCCAAACTCCTCAACGTATTGTCCAGAATATCATCGTCACCATCGCCGTCCAGGTCCAGAACCTGAAAATCCTGCATTGGGAAATACCCCCTATCAATGAGGGTTTCTGTGAACATCACATTCTGGGAATACACCGCGAATGAACAGAAAATTAAAAACAAATAGTGCATGTCCCTAGCTATTTTTAGTAATTCATTTATATTGTATCAAAGCAACGTCCTTGAATCACGATCAATGCTTTTGATCACTCAAAATGGGCGAGCAGACAGAGGAGATTTCACACTTCCCCAGTTACCATTTCACTGTTCTGTTGAAATTTGAAACACAAAATCCAGGGCGTCATAGGCGGCCAGGTGCAGGGTGTCGCCGTGGTTCAGTTGCGGGTAGTGTTTGAACATCAGGTGGCCGGGTTGCGCCATCAGGGGTTTCAGTTTGCTGTGCAGATCGCGCGCCAGGCGTTCCATCACTTCGCCTTCGGCGCCGACGCCGATGAACACCCGGCCTTGCACCGGCAGCGATTCCAACGTTCGTTTCAACAGCGTTTCATTGGCCCACCAAAGCGACGGACTGACCACGATGTGGTGGGTGAACAGCTGCGGCTGGCTGTGCAGCAGTTCGCTCAGCAACAAGCCGCCCAGGGACTGGCCAATGATCACGTCTTCGCTTGCGGTGCGGTAGCGCTGGTGCACCATGGGTTTGAGTTCTGTTTTGAGAAATTCGATGAAGGCCGCTGAATGCCCGGCGGTGGGAAATTCGCTGCGGTCGCGTTCATCTTCACTCGGGTGGGTGAAATCGCGTTTGCGATCGACGTTGCCAATGCCAACCACGATCGCCTCGGGCATCATGCCGATCCAGGAAAACGAGGCGAACTGGGTCAATCCGGCGATGTGAAGCAAATCCTCATCGCGCGAACCGTCCAGCAGATACACCACCGGATAGCGTTTCTCCGGTTGCTGTGCGTAGCTGTCGGGCAAATACACGTTCAATTGCCGGGTTTCATTCAGCACCGCCGATTTGAAGCTCAGCGTTTCACCGATGGTCAATGGCGTCGCTGCCGGCACCGGTAAAACCTCTCCAGCACTGGCCACCGCCATGCCCGCCATCCACAGCACAAATACACACAATTTCATTGTTCTCACCCGGTTAAAAAAGAACAGCATTATGACAACACCGCGGGTGGATGTAAACCGCGTGCGTCCGCGCTCGCGCAAGTTGCCTGCCCGTCGGGCAACGACAAAACCCGGCGCTGGTCCGCTCTTCAGTCAAACCCCTGCGCAAAGATCACATCGAACTCAACCAATTCATCGGCGCCCAAATCGTGCGGCCCCAGACCGTCGGCGATGAATGGCACGTCCACGCCGCGCGCATCACCATCGACGTCCGCATCCGGTTCAAACAACACCTCGTCGCAGAAATCCACCGCCGGTGAATCGATGCGCAGGTGGAAGTCGCCGCCGGCGCGGTCGACAAACCGCGGCGCCGCGGTTGAGACCGCGGATGCGCCGGGCGGCAGGCTGGCGATTTCGTGCGTCATCAGGCAATGCACCGAGGCCTGGCTGTCGGCGTCGAACACGCCGTTGAAGACCTGGCCATCCGCTTCATCGATGATCAATCCGATCAGCGCCATGCTGGCGTCGTTGAAAAAGCGGACCGCTGCGCCGCCGTTGCTCGATGTGTTGTCAACGAAGGTGTTGTAAGCCAGCACCGCGTCGCTGCGATTGATCAGTTCAATCACGCCTTGAAAGGCGTGCGCGGTGATGTTTTTGGCCAGCACGTTGCCCTGCAGGCGCAACCGGGCCGGAATGTTCTGATCGGCCAGATTCTGCATGCTGATGGCCGCGCCGCCAAAAGTGGCCTGGTTGGACTCAATGTAACTGCCGCTGATGTCGATTTCAGCGGTGAAAAAACCGTGCACCGCGCCGCCGTGGGCCGCGCGGTTGTTGGACAACTGCGAACAGCGCACCGCGTTGGCGCAGTCGCTGCCGGCTTCGTCGCGCAGCATGATGAACTCCGTGCTGGCACCGGCAAACACCGCGCCGCCATCGCCACTGCCGTTCTCGTCGGCATCGGCGCGGTTGAAGCGCAGCAGCGCGTCTTCGATGAAGGCTTCAGACGAGGTGCCGACGATGTACAGCCCGCCGCCGTCCAGGTTCGCGCGGTTGTTGTCCAGGGTGGCGGCGATTGAATCGTCACCGAATCCGGCGCTCTCCCCGCCAATCATGCGAAATCGCGCGGCATTGGCAATGAACCCGGCGCCGCCTTCCGTCGCCGCCTCGTTTGAAAAAATTCCACCGGGCAGACTGGCGTAGGACAACAAATTGCAATCGCGGATTTCAAAACCACCGCCCTGGCCGGCGCTGCTGTTGCCCTGCAAGGCGGTCACCGCATCCAGCACCACGGTGCCACCGGCGAAGCAAAAGATGCCGCCACCGCCGAGGCTCGCCTGGTTGTTGCGAATTCGCGAACCGTTGAGAACAAACAACACCGCGCTGGCGGTGCTGCCATCGCCTTGAATGTGCACGCCGCCGCCGATGTCGCTGGCGTTGTTCTCAATCGCGACATTGAGGATTTCCACGTGATTGTTGCTGTCAATTTCGAGTCCGCCGCCGTGATCAAAATCCGCACCGCCATCGCGCAGGTTGAGGTTTTCCAGAAACACCCGTTGCAGCGCGGTCGATGCGCGGATTTCCATCACCGAACCCACGGTGCCTGAACCGCCCAGTGTGGTAGTTGACGTGGCTTGATTGCTGTTGCAATTGGCAAAACCGCCGATGATTTCAATGTCCTGATCCAGCGCGCCGTTGAGCACATAGCTGTGACCGGAATAATCGGCTGAATTGGCCACTTGAATCACCGTCAGCTCCGGTCCATTGGCGTCCACAGCGGCGGCATCAATGGCGTTCTGCAAGCCATTGAGGTTGCTGAAAGTGAAAAAATCGCAACCGGTTTCATCGGCCCCGACCCGGATCACCGGCTCGATGCCGCGTTGGCGCAGCGCGCGTGTTCGCTGTTGGGCAGAATGCATGGCCTGTGCCGTGCGCTGCAAGGCCTCTGCGGGACTCAAGCCCATGTCGCCGGCGCGCAGCACGGCCAGTTGCGCCCAATAGCCGGGCAGGGATTTCAGGGTGGACGATTCCTCCGCCCGCAGCGATGGCCCGCACAACAGCAGGCCGCACAGTGCCAGGGCACTGCAGCGTGTGTGTTTAATCATACTCTCTTCTCCCGCAGGCTTTGCGCTGTTCGGCAGCGCAACCTGCGCGCAGGCCACACCGTTTCGTCGCAGAAGAAACTTCTTCCCGGACAAAGCAGAATCACCAGACAAAAGTTCGAACACCCTGCAGGCGCACCCCGTCGAATGGGCCTGCAGGTCGTTCAAATGAAACGGAATTACTCTCTTACGCCGTCAGTATTTCATGACAGCAGCGACTTGTAAACGATGAATTGCTGTGGATTTCAGTAATTGCCAACTGCGTCACTGAATCACCGCAAGGCGATGTGAAACGGTTCAAATTTTGCCTGCACATGCCAACAATCTGTGCTTGCTCCAATGGCCTCGGGGGTGGTAATCTGGCCGCACTTTCTGATCAATGCCTGGTGCAAATCTCAACACATGTACATCGTTCACAATCCGACCCACGCCCGTCACGCCCCCGATTATGAAATACACCGCGGGCGACAGGTGCCCTATTATGAATCCGTGGGCCGCGGCGATGCGGTGGCGCGCGCGCTGGTGGACGCCGGCTTCATGTTGCACGCGCCACAGGCCGATGCCGCCGACACACTGACGCGCGTCCACACGCCGCGCTACCTGGAATTTTTGCACACCGCGTGGCCAGAATGGCTCAGTCTGGATGCCAGCAACGACAAACGCCAGCCGCTGCCTTCGGTGTGGCCGACGCCGTGCATGCGCGGCGACCATGCACCGGCCGGTTTCGCAGCGCGTTATGGTCTGCATTGCATGGACAACAGCTCGCCGTTGACCGCCGGCACCTGGGATGTGGCTCGCGCCGGCACCGATGCCGCGCTCAGCGCCGCCCGCCCCGTTGGCTCAGGCCGCGGCCCGGCGCTGAGCGCTACCCGACCGCCCGGACACCACGCCGGCGCCGACCACATGGGCGGTTATTGTTATCTGAATAACGCCGCCACCGCGGCGCAAGGCTTGCTGGATGACGGCGCGCGACGGGTTGCGGTGCTGGATGTGGATTACCACCATGGCAACGGCACACAGGACATTTTCTACCGTCGCAGTGACGTGCTGGTGGTCAACATTCACGGCGATCCGCGCACCGAATACCCGTATTTTCTCGGTCACGCGGATGAAACCGGAGCAGCCGAAGGCCAGGGATTCAATTTGAATTTGCCGCTGCCGGCCGGCGCTTCGGCGGCGCGCTGGTTTGCCGCGCTGGAGGAAGGCTGTTTGCGCATAGAGCAACACCGCGCCGACGCCCTGGTGATATCACTCGGGCTGGACACCTTCATCGACGACCCGATTTCTGCGTTCCGACTGGAGTCAAACGACTTCATCCGGCTGGGTCAACGGCTCAAGGCGCTGCAACTGCCGAGCGTGTTCATCCTGGAAGGCGGCTATGCCCTGGACGCGCTGGGAATCAATACCGTGAATGTGGTGAAGGGCTTTTGCGACTGAACCGGCCATTGCGGCAATCGCAGAAATAAAAAAAGCCGCTGCGGTTGACCCGAGCGGCTTTTTTTAGACCCGTCGCAATTGACAGGTTTTTAGTTTTTAACCGTGAATGCGGTTTCTTCTGATGGTAAACACCAGCAGACCGGCGGCCAGCATCAGCAACATCCACCAGCTGTTCACCGGCACCACTTCAGGTGCGGGCGGAATGACCGGTGCACAAATGGTTCTGGAAGCGCCGACGAATTCACCCAGCGGATTGTCGGTGGCCAGCGGTGTCAATGCACCGGTGCCCGGATTGATGGTGCCATACACATTGGCGCCACCACCCTGGTAGGTGTAGGCATAGATGGTGCCGTCCTGACGGTCATAGGTCATGCCCTGGGCAAAGTTGGAATTCACACCTGTGGCACCGATCAAAGTTGCAGAACCGTCCACCGGACTGAGGCTGAAAATGCTGTCGGAACCGATGTCGTGAGCGAACAGTTCGCCTGCGCAAGTGGCCACGAGGTCGATGATCAGTCCACCGCTGGTGGCTTGCGAGCCCACCAGAGTCAAGGTGCCGGTGCCCAGATCGCAGGTGTACAAGCTGCTTTGCGTGCCATCGGTGCCTGTCACGTAGCAGGTGCCGTTGCCATCAATGGCAATGCCAGACGGGTTTTGACCGACCAGCATGTTGGTCAATGGACCCACTGAGGTGATGGCACCGGTGGCCGGATTGACCGTCACCAGAGACGCCGTGTCGGAATCAACACCATACAACGTCGTCAAGGTCTGGTTGTACTCCATTGAAAACACTGTGGAAGTAAACGTGCCACTCAGAACGGTTTGACCCGGAAAATTGTTTTGCGCGTGTTCAATAAAGTTGTCGGAAACAAATCCGATGTCAGCGCCTGTGGCCAGATCGGTTGGCGCTTTCACAGCTTTGTCGCTGGCCAAAGCGGGCAATGTCAACTGACTTTTGTCCAGAAAATCGAAACATTCGGCCGGCTCAGCCAGTGCAGAACCTTGGGCATACAACGCGGCACAATCGGCCTCAGCAGATGCGTTAAAAAACATGCCTGACATCGCGATCGCGACAAGGCTTTTAAATACTTTATATTTCACTTCAACACCCTCTCTTTTGACTGAATTGGGAAAATTAAACACAGATAAATTTTTTTGCAAAAAAATTATTCCGGCAATTATAGGACGTATTCTCGCAAATTAAAACCATCAATTGATAGAAAAGGCCCACACTTTAGTCTTAAAGTTCATGGGTATAGGGCCAAAAAATGCTGCTGACAGGCCAATGTTTTCGGCGTGAGCGCACCCTCTCGACTCGGCTTTCAACGCTTGAACACATCGACGTGATGACAGCGTTGGCAGATCAGCGTGGTGTAGCGACTCAGGTGCGCACTGAACACGGCACTGAAAAAACCGCCCATGGTGCGGATCTGACCCAACCTGTACTCGCTGTGGCCGCAGTGCCGACAGCGGTAGTCGGTGCCGGGATCGCGGCGTGCCAACTCGTCATCCAGGGCCTTGACCAGACCCAGGTATTCGTCCGAGCGCACTTTGGACAAGCGGATGTGTTCATGCAGCTGATCCAAGCTCAGATGCGGGATGTCTTCTTTAAACAGGGTCATCGGCGCTGCTCACGCGGCGTGTTCAAAGTTTTGCTGGCCGTGGGTTTCGGCGGTTTTCAGCGAGGAGACGCGGTTGTGGCTGTCGACGAAGACCAGATTGGGTTGATGGGTCTCTGCCTCCTGCGCATCGACTTGACAGTAGGCCGCCAGGATCACCAGATCGCCGGGCTGATTCAAACGCGCGGCGGCACCGTTGAGACACACTTCGCCCGGGCCGCCCTGGATCACATAGGTGGTCAGGCGCGCGCCGTTGTTGCAGTTGAGCACGTCGATCTGCTGATTGACGCGCAAACCGGCGGCGCGGATCAGATCCGGGCAGATCGACACTGAACCTTCGTAATTGAGGTTGGCGTCGGTCACGGTGGCGCGGTGAATTTTGCTGTGTAACATCGGAATCAACATGTTTAATCTCCTTGAGAATTCATTTGCAAAGCCAGGCACAGACCAATCAGCACGAGTTCGGACACCACGTGATCGAACACGCCTGAATTGCGGTATATGCTGGTGAAGCCGCCGGTGCCGATGACCAGCGGCCGTTGGTTCTTGAACGCATCCTGGGTCAGCCGCGCAATGATTTCTTTCATGGCGCCGAGGGTGCCGTGGTACAGGCCCGACTGGATGCTGTGGTTGGTCGACTGCCCCAGGCAGCGGTCGGACTCAATGATTTCCACCGAACCCAGTTTCGAGGCCCCGGCTTCCAGAGCTTTCATGGACATCTTCAAACCCGGCATGATCACCCCGCCAAGGTATTTGCGCTCGCGAGAAATCGCGCAGAATGTGGTGGCGGTGCCCAGATCAATGATCAGCGCGTCCTGTTGCGGGTACAGGTGCGTCACGGCGATGGCGTTGGCAATGCGGTCGGCGCCGACCTCCACGGGATTTTTGTACAGTATCTGCAGCCCGGTGCGCACCCCGGCTTCCAGCACGAACGGTTCGCGGTTGAAGTATTTCTGACAACAGGCGTTGATCGGATAGATCACTTCCGGTACCACGCTGCATAAAGCGATCTGGCGAATGCCGTCCGGGTCGATGCCGTTTTCGCGCAGAACAGCGCGCAGGAACACGCCGTATTCATCGGACGAAGCGCCGGTTTTCGAGGCTTTGCGAAATTGCAGCAGCAATTCGTCCTGGCGGAACACGCCGCCGTGAATGTGGCTGTTGCCGATGTCGAGACACAAAATCATGCGCAACGCTCCAGGTGGTGCAAAAAATGATCGGTGAGCTCATCGACACCGGCGCAAGGGCGGGTCGAATCGAGTCCATGGTATAAAGTGAACGGGTGTTGATCGCTGTGGATTTCACTCAGGTCGTTGTGTGCCACCCAGTGCACACCGGCGCGCGCAATCAAGGTTTCCACCGCGGCCCGGCGCGCGCTGGCATCGGCGTTGTGGGTGAGCTTAAAGGCCAGCACCTGAATCGACGGGTTGCGGGACCAGCCAGCCAGACGGTCCACCAGTTTGGGGTTCTTTTTCAGGGTCAGTTGCAAGTGCCCGGCCTGCGAAGCAATCTTGTGATCGCGCCCGGGCAACATCGCCTGACCATCGGCGTGCACCGCCTGCACGGAATAGTCGCTGACTGCAGCGGCATGAATCACCGCATCAAAATGCGCATCCCCCAACCGCTGCTTGAGTGTGTGCTCGAGTGAACTAAAATCGCTGTACCGGATTTTCTCGCAGTCGCAGCGCGGCACCCGCGCATCCTCAGCGCCCAGCCAAACAACGCGGTGTCCAGCCATGTGCAGGCGTTCAGCCATTGCCGCGCCAGTGCGGCCGCTGGACAGATTGCCGATGTAGCGCACGCCGTCGATGTATTCCCGCGTGCCGCCGGCGGTGATCAGAATGCGCTGAGGCGTTTGCACGGGCCGCGCTTCAATGCCCTGGCCCAACACCGCCGCAACCACGTCGTCCACTTCGGCCATGCGGCCTTCGCCGTGTTCTCCGCAGGCCAGCTCGCCGCGGCCCACTGGCATGAACTGCACACCCCAGGACTGCAGCAACTGCACGCTGCGCTGCGTGGCCGGGTGTTGCCACATCAGTCGGTTCATCGCCGGCACCACCCACATCGGTTTGCCCAGGCCCTGGCCGGCCATCCACACGGTGCTGAGCATGTCATCGGCGATGCCGTGGGCGATTTTATTGATCGCGTTGGCGCTGGCCGGACACAACAGCAGGCAATCGGCCCAGCGACTCAGATGGATGTGCTGCATCACCTCGCCGGCGGCGAAGGCGTCGTGGTACACCGGCTGTCCGCTCAAACCTTCCAGTGTGGCGGTGCCGACAAAGTTCGGCAACGAACGGCTGGTCACCACTTTGACCGCGTGCCCCTGTTTGACCAGCGCGGAGATCACGCCGCTGGCCTTGGCCGCAGCGATCGAGCCGCTCATCAGCATCAAGACCTTCATGCGGGCCACGCCACGTTGTCAATCAGGCGCACATCGCCGAGCCACACCGCGGCCAGCAAGCGATCGCCGAGCGGTTCCAGGTAATCCAGTTTAAAACCGGCCTGCTGCAGCGCCGCGGCTTTGCCCTTGAGGTCACTGGCGTCGCTGAGAATGCGGTGCAGCGCCGCGGCCTGCGTGCGCTCGTCGGCACTGAGACGCAGGTTGCGGGAGCTCATGGCCAGACCACTGGCTTCACGCACGGTGGCACACGGCACAATTTCAAGGTCCATGAAAAACGCCTCGACCATGCCCTGAATCAGTTGCAGTTGCTGCTGGTCTTTCTCGCCAAAATAAGCGCGCGTGGGCCGCGCAATGTTGAGCAATTTCATCACAACAGTCAACACCCCGTCGAAATGCCCCGGCCGCGACGCCCCGCAGGCGCGCGCGCTCAGGTCGTTCTCACTCAGTTTGTAGCGGTATTCGTCGGGATAAATCTGGGCAACATCCGGCAGCAGCACCGCGTCCACGCCGAGCGCCTGCAGGCGCGCAAGGTCGTCACTCAATTGCACCGGATAGTTGTGCAAATCATCGGCGCGGTCGAACTGCGTGGGGTTGATGAAAATGCTCACCACGCAGCGGTCATTTTCACTCACTGCGCGTTGCACCAGGGCGCAATGGCCGTCGTGCAGCGCGCCCATGGTGGGCACAAAACCCACCGAATCTGTGCCCCATTCGCGTCGACACTGGAGGAACTCCTCAATCCGCTCAAAACGTTTCATGAATACGATTCCTCTGCAGTGGGAAAAGCACCGCTTCGCACGGCGTCGGCGTAGTCGTTCAGCGCGCCTTCAATGAGCTCGGCGCCGGCGGCGAACTGGCGCACAAATTTGGGTTTGAACTCGCGGTTCAGGCCCAGCATGTCGTGCAACACCAGCACCTGGCCATCGACCCCTGCGCCGGCGCCGATGCCGATCACCGGGATGCGCAACTCCGCGCTGATTTGCGTCGCCAGCGCCTCGGGCACGCATTCCAGCACCAGTGAAAACGCCCCGCTGGCCTCGACCCGCAGCGCCTGTTGCACAATGCGTTCATGCGCCGCTTCATCGCGCCCCTGCACCTTGAAGCCACCGAGCTGATGCAGCGACTGCGGCGTCAGGCCCAAATGCCCCATCACCGGCACGCCGGAGTCCACCAGATGCCGGATCAGCGTTTCGTTGCCATCAATGCCTTCCAGTTTGACCGCCTGCGCACCGGCCTGCATGAGCAGCCGCACGGCCGCGACGTTGTCGCTCAGCGACTGGCGATACGACAGGAACGGCAAATCACCGATGATGAATTTGTCGCCCGCGCCGCGGCTTACGGCGGCCACGTGCAGCGCCATGATTTCGGCGTCGATGGGCAGGGTGCTGCGGTGACCGTGCATCACCATGGCGGCTGAATCGCCGACCAGGATGGCGTCCACACTGGACGCTGCGATCAGACAGGCCGACCAGTAATCGTAGCAGGTGATCACGCTGATTTTGCGGTCGTTGTGCTTGCTGTTGGCGAATTCAAGTATGGATTTCATGCGCTGCGCTCCGGTTTGGCCAAGTCAACAAAACTGCGGTAAATCGGCTCCAGCCGGTTGTCCTTCAACACCTGCAAATGTTTGTCGATGGTTTGCACATCGCCGCGCACCAGCGGGCCGGTGGCCGAATGCGCCGGGTCTTCAATGTAATTGATCAGGGTGCGCTGAATGTACGGCAACAGATGCCGGTGATCAATGCCCAGGGTGTGCTCCATTTGCTCGCCCACTTCACGCCACAGGGTGTGAGCGAAGTTGCCGGCCACCACGCACAAACTGTGGTACAAAGGCCGCAATGCGGGGTCAAGGCGGATCACCGGATTGTCCAGAGCGGGAAACACCCGCTCAAAGTCCAATTGCGTATCGACCACGAACGGCATGCTGCGGTATTCACTCAGCGCGTAGGGCGAATGGGCAAAAGTCATCAGCGGGTGACAGCCACGCACCCCGGGCAGATTCAATGCACCGGAAAAATGCAGCAATGAATGGCGTTTGAGAAACGGGTTGTGTTCGATGAAATCGGCGATGGCGTCATCGGAAATCAGCAACAGCACATGATCGGCGTCGCGCACCGCGCGTTGCAGGGAATCGGTGGAAGCGCCGGGGGCGGATCGCCACCAGCGTTGATGGGCCAGGCCCATCTGTTCGAAATAGCGGGCCATGTGCCGCGCCACGCGGCCATCGCCCACCAAGGCGTATTGCACAGGTACCTGTCTGTTCATGATCAAGTCCTTACGGTTTGGTGTTTTGTTTAAAGCCGTTTGCAGGCTTCAATGCTGTGTCACCGTTCCTGAAGAATCGGTGCACCACATATTATAGGGTCAGTGCAGCGCGCTTTCAAGCCACGGGCCGTGTTGCCGAGTCGCCATGGAGGTGCTACACTCCGAACTCGTTGCCGATCAAGCCACGCACCGCGCGCCCCTTGAGCACGCCCCATCACCGCTGATTTCGGAGTGAGACATGAAAAAATACCTTCTGCTAATGTGTTCCCTGGCGCTGGGCGCCTGCAACGCGCCGCAAGAGACCGCGCAAAACCCGACACAGTCGAACGCCACCGCCGCCGCACAGCCATCGCCTGCAGCAGACGACACCCCGCTGGGCCGCCTGCCCGCAGACGTCGCGCCGCTGCACTACACCTTGCAGCTTGAAATCATTCCGCAACAGGCGACGTTTTCCGGCCACACCCGCGTGCGCGTGGCGCTGCACACCGCGCGCAAATACATGCACCTGCACGGCCTCAACCTGACGGTGCACAAAGCCAGTCTGCACGATCAGTCTGGACGCGAGCTGAACCTGACCTACACCCAGGTGGACAACTCGGGGGTGGCCAGACTGGATTTTCCACACGAAATCAGCGCCGGCGAATACACCCTGGACATCGAATACAGCGCGCCATTCAACGAAGCGCTGGAAGGCCTGTATCGGGTCAAGGACGGCGACGAGTACTACGCCTTCACCCAGTTTGAAGCGATTTCCGCGCGCCTGGCCTTTCCCGGATTCGACGAACCGGCCTTCAAGGTGCCTTTTGACATCAGTCTGATCGTGCCACAGGCGCAGCAGGCGGTGAGCAACACGCCGGTGACCGCAGAACAGGCGCTGAGCGGTGATCAGGCCGGTCTGAAACGCGTTCAGTTCGCCACCACCCGACCGCTGCCCACCTATCTGCTGGCGTTCGCCGTGGGGCCGTTGGACGCGGTCGAATGGAGCGATTTGCCGCCCACTGCGGTGCGCCCCAACAGCGTGCCCCTGCGCGGGTTCGCTGCGCGCGGCAAAGGCCATTTGCTCAAATACGCGCTGGAAAACACGCAAGCCATCCTGGAATCGCTGGAGAATGAATTCGGCATCCCCTACCCGTACGCCAAGCTGGATTTGATTGCGGTGCCGGATTTCGCCGCCGGCGCCATGGAAAACGCCGGCATCATCACCTACCGTGAACAACTGCTGTTGCTGGATGAACATGCCACGCGGGCACAGAAGCGCGCTTACAGCACGGTGCATGCACACGAACTGGCGCACCACTGGTTCGGCAACCTGGTGACGCCCTACTGGTGGGACGACATCTGGCTCAACGAAGCCTTTGCCACCTGGATGGCCTACGCCACCATGCACCGCGTGCAGCCGGACGCGCGCTTTGATCTGAACATCACCGCGCGCGGCATCGGCGCAATGAAAAACGACGCGCTGATCAGCGCACGCCAGATCCGCCAGCCGATCGCCACCAACCACGACATCAGCACCGCCTTTGATGGCATCACCTATTCCAAAGGCGGCGCGGTGCTGGAAATGATGAACCGCTTCATCGGCCCGGACGCTTTTCGTCGCGGCATCCAGGCCTATTTGAAACGACACGCGCACGGCAACGCCAACGCCGATGACTTCATCCGGGCGATCAGTGAAAACGCCGGCGAAACCTCACCACAAACCATTCAAACGGTGTTCAACGGTTACCTGACCCAGCGCGGCATTCCCACGGTGGATGTGGCCTTGAGTTGCGAAGACGGCGTCAACCACGTGGCGGTGCAGCAACACCGCTACCGTCCACTGGGTGGACCGCAAGAGGCGGCACAAAGCTGGCACGTGCCGTTGTGTCTGGACTACGCCATCGCCGGCGCCAGACACCGCAGCTGCCGGGTTCTGGACAATGCTCAGGCCGAATTCACCCTGCCGGGCTCTGGCTGTGCTGAACGTCTGCTGCCCAACGCCGGTGGCAGCGGCTACTACCGTTTCAACCTCGACAGCGCCGGCTGGCAATCGCTGTACGCCGATTTTGCAGCCCTCAGTCACGCCGAACAAATGATGACCGCCGACAGCCTGCTGGCCGCCGTTCAGGCCGGGCAAAGCCGTTTCAGCGATTTGCTTGCGGTCGCCCATGAAATGGTCAACAGCGACCATTCCAAAGTGGTCATCGCAGCGATGGAACCGGTGGAATTCATTGCCGATCACCTGGACCTGAATGCGGCGCAGTCAGCGCAATTGCGACAACTGGCCGATCACATGTACCGTGAGCGGCTGACTGAGCTCGGTGAACAACCACGCGCCGATGAATCCAGCGACGACACTTTTCTGCGCGAAAGCCTGCTGGAATTCCTCGCCGATTACGCGCGCAATGCGCCGCTGCGCACACGCCTCAAAGACATGGCCGTGGCCTTCAGCGGCTGGGGCGATGACGGCCAAATGCATCCACAGCGCGCCGACATGAACCTGATCGCGCTGGCACTCAGGGTGGCGGTGCAGGACGACGGCGACGGCGATTTCACCCAACACCTGGTGACCCTGCTGGATCACAGCGACGATGGCATCACCCGGCAGTATTTATTGGCCGCACTGGCGGCCACCAATGACACCGCATTCGCCGCAACCTTGCGCGAATGGATCCCCCAGGAACGCCTGCGCGACAATGAAATTTACACCATCATCTACGCGCAGATGCGCCACCCGCAGCACGCTCCGGCCATGTGGGACTGGGTGCAGGCACACATGCCGGTGCTGCTGGCACGCACACCGAAATGGCGCCACGGGCGCATTGCCCGGGTGGGCATTTTCTTTTGCGACGCGCAACAGCGCGCAGAGCTGAACGATTTTTTTGCACCGCGCGCGGCCGAACTGTCCGGTGGCCCGCGGGAACTGGCACAGACCCTGGAAAGCATCGACCTGTGCATCGCCCGCAAAGCGGCACTGGCCGACGAAGTACCGGCACTGCTGGATCGGCTGTCGCAGGAATCGTGACGCAGCCTCACGCGGAGCCCGGCGACTGTGCTATGCTTGAAGCCCGCTGATTTGAGGCATCGCAGATGAACAGGTTGTGGTTGTTAATAACATTGATCGGAATCAACGCCATGAGTGAGGCCATTGAACCGGCCATCGTGATTCACGGTGGCGCTGGCACCCTGCTGAGAGAACACATGACCGCTGAGGCTGAAGCCGCCCACCGGCAGAAACTGGCCGAGGCCGTGGACGCCGGTTACGCGGTGCTGTCGAACGGCGGGCCCAGCGTCGATGCCGTCACGGCCGCCCTGGTGGTGCTGGAAGATTCACCGCTGTTCAACGCCGGCCGTGGTGCGGTCTATACCCACGACGGCGCGCACGAACTGGACGCCTCCATCATGCGCGGCGAGGATTTGAACGCCGGTGCAGTGGCCGGGGTTCAACGGGTCAAGAATCCGATTCTGGCGGCCCGTGCGGTGATGGAACACTCGGTGCACGTGATGCTGTCTGGCGACGGCGCCGACGCCTTTGCCGCAGAACAGCAACTGGACCGGGTGGACAACGACTATTTTGACACCGATTTCCGCCGCCAGCAGTGGCAAAAACTCAATGGCCGGGTGGCGGTTTCCGAGGACGGCGGCCATCCGGCCGATGAGAAATTCGGCACCGTGGGCGCGGTGGCGATTGACGTCAAAGGCCACATCACCGCAGCCACCTCAACCGGCGGCATGACCAACAAACGCTATGGACGCATCGGCGATTCTCCGGTGATCGGCGCCGGCACCTACGCCAAAGACGGCGTGTGCGGGGTTTCCGCCACCGGTCACGGCGAATACTTCATTCGCCACGCGGTGGCACACGACATCTGCGCGCGCACAGAATACCTCAATCAGAGCGTGCAACGCTCGGCAGAACAAGTGATTCTGGAGGTGCTGAAAGACGCCGGTGGCGAGGGCGGTATTGTGGCCCTGGACGGCAGCGGTCGGGTGGTGATGGTGTTCAATTCAAAAGGCATGTACCGCGCCCACCGAAGCGCCGGCGATGCGGCCGCCACGGTGGGGATTTACGCCGCTGGCAGCGAAACCCTGTTCGAAGAGAAGCAATCGCCCTGATTCACAGCGCTCAGGCTTCGGCCAGCAGGCGAGCGATCAGATCGCGGTTGATGATCTGCTGTTTGGCGATGGTCAGACGATTGCTGCGCACGATCGCTTTCAGGCCTTTCAAGGCGTCTTCAAATTCGTCGTTGATCACCAGGAAATCCGCGCGGTCGTAGTGCTGCAGTTCAGCGAGGGCTTTTTGCATGCGCGCCTCGATGATTTCATCGGAATCCTGTCCTCGCGCGATCAAACGCTGCTTCAAGGCGTCCACCGAAGGCGGCAAAATGAAAATGGACACCGAATCGGGCAGGCGTTCTTTGATTTGTTCGGCGCCCTGCCAATCGATTTCCAGCACCACGTCGTGGCCTTCGCCAAGCATCTTTTCCACCACCTCCTGAGACGTGCCGTAGTGATTGCCGTACACTTCGGCCGATTCCATGAACACACCGGCCATTTGCATCTGCTTGAACTTGGCGGTGTCAATGAAATGGTAATTGTAGCCGTCGATTTCCTTCGGCCTGGCCTTGCGTGTGGTGTGCGAAATCGACAGCTTCAAATGGTTGGTGTCGCGCACCAGGGCGTTGACCAGCGAGGTTTTGCCGGTGCCTGAGGGCGCGGATATGATAAACAGTGTGCCGGTTAAATCATGCATTATTCAATGTTTTGTATTTGTTCACGAATTTGTTCGATCGCCACCTTCAGGTCGATGCCCGCGTTGGTGACGTTGATGCTGACGGATTTGGAGCCGATGGTGTTGGCTTCGCGGTGCATTTCCTGCACCAGAAAATCCAAACGCCGACCGACCGGCTCATCCAGTTCAAACACGCGGCGTGACTCGCTCACGTGCGCGTTCAGCCGATCAATTTCTTCCTGAATATCAATGCGCTGCAATTGCAGGGCCAGCTCCTGTTCCAAACGTTCCGGATTGACTTCAATGTCCAGGTCTTCCAGTTTTTTAAACAGTCGGGTGCGCAGGTTTTCATTGATTTGTGGCACGAAACGGGCGATTTCGGCGGTCAGCTGTTCGATCAGATCCACTTTTTCCACCAGCGCCGCACGCAAAGACGCGCCTTCGCGCGCGCGCCCGGCGATCAATTCATCCAGGGTCTCGCCCACCAGGCTCAACACCTGCGATTCAAGCGCTGAGGTGTCGGCCGGAGCGGCCACCACCACGTCGGGCCAGTTCATATACTGTGCCAGGGTCAGATCCTTGCCGTCGTGATTCAGTGTGTCGGCCACCTGCACCGCGCATTCGTGCACTTGTCGCAGCAGGGCGCGATTCACACTCAAGGCACTCAGTGGCGTGTCCTGGTCGGGAAAAAAGCGCACGTACAGTGATACCTTGCCGCGCGCCAGACGTTGCTTCAGCAGCTGGCGAATGCCTTCTTCGGTTTTGCGCAAATATTCCGGCACCCGCACCGAGGCTTCGAGGAAGCGCTGGTTGACCGTTTTGATCTCACAGGTGAGGCGTCCGGATGGCGTGGAATTTTCGCCGTTGGCGAACGCGGTCATTGAAAGCATGCTGAGTCATCCATTGCAAATAAACGCCACATTATAGCCGCATTTGCCGGCAAAGACACGCCGCGTGATTCAGGCGTCGGCAGCGCCGCCGCGGTGCAGTGCCATGACGTTGTTTTGATAGGGCGAATTGACCACCACGCGCGAAATGTCATCAATGCGCACCATTTTCTGCGCCGGCCCGGCGGTTTCGGTGTTGCCGTAGGCGGCCAGTTTGAACCAGTATTCATCGGCGTCCAGAATGTGGGCCACATCAAAAAAATCTTCGTTGTCGTAGTTGTGCAGACACAGGCAGTCGTGACTGTCATTGAGTTCCTGCAAGGCCGCCAGAAAGGTCTTGGATTTCAATTTCGGCGTATTCACCGGTGGCTGATTGTTGATCAAAATGGCCAGGTTGCGGTGCGCCGGTTTGTCCCAGGTGATCTCAGTCACTTGCTCCAGCTTGAACAGGCAGAACCCGTCGTATGCACCGTCCACGGTGTACAGATGCATGCCAATGAAATCGTCGGTGACCACCGAGAGCACGCCCTCCAGGTCATCGTCGTGACAATCGCGCTGCAAGCGCACCGGCTGCGAGCGCAATTTGAGTTGTTTGAGTTCAGAAAGAAACATGTGTATGGGTCTTGACTAAAACAGCGAATCCGCCGGTGGCGCCGCTGCACTGCCCGCATGGGTCCCGGCCAGTGTGGTTCTCCACAGCAGGCGCATTGTGCGACAAACTGCGGCGATAAAAAAACCCGCTGGCTGGCCAGCGGGTTGTCGTCGGTTTCGCTGAACCGTCCGTATCAGACGGCAGCCCGGCCGAAGAAACGTCTGGCCACAAACAGGCTCATCAGGGCCAGCAGAGCCAAAGCAAACCAGTTGTTCACTGGAATAACCGCAGGCTCAGGAGGCGGCGGCAATGTGCCATTGACCACCATGATTTGGTGCATGCCGGGGAAACCCAGTGTCGCCAGATCGGTTGGCTCAGTGGCGCCACACACCGCGGACATGATGAAGCTCGGTCCGGATTGGCCGCCGGCGTTGCTGCCGATGAAGAAGTTGGTGCCGTTGTTGAAATCTGGTACAAACAGTTCAACCACGAGGTCGCTGACGCTGCCATCGATGGCGCCGGTCACGGCCACGTTTTGAATGAACGCTGAACCATCATTGATGGTGACTGCTGCGGTTCCAATTTGAGTCAGGTTAGCCAACAGCAAAGGCGAAGCATTGGGGATTGAATACAGGTTCAGGGTGGCGCCCTGACTGCCGGCGTTGCCAGTGGCGGTTTCCACGCCAAAATCCACGTCGGTCACATTCAACACACCGGCGATGCCGTGCGCGCCGTCCAGATCAAAGCGTCGGAAGTAACTGTCGTTGTCACCGGGGCAAGCCACTGAATTCAGAGCCGTGATGGTTGATGTATCGGTGTTCTGGGTGATGGACACAGGACCGCCGCCCAGGTATCCGGTGTCAATTGAACCGGAAAACTGAGGACTGCCGTCCGCCTCAAACGTCTGCGCAGAAGCTGCGGCAGAAAAAAGCACAGATAAAAGGATTATTTTTTTCATTTCAGTTCCAAGACAAGAGTTATTAAAACCCATTCATTCTAATTTATGCCAACGGAATTTGACAGCCCATCGGACTAGAAATCCGGGAATTTTGATAAAAAAACGCCGATTTGGGTGCATTCACACATGTCGTGCTTTGTACCCGAAGCAAAATTTACCGCTTTTGCAGTGCGCAATGCAGCAAGGCGCTTGATCCACACCGATTCGATTGCATGGGTTGCTCTTCACAGCCCACGGCATCTCCGCCATGCAAAAGAGGCGCCTTGCGGCGCCTCTTTGATCTCAGAAAACGAGTTTCCAAGGCCTCGATCAAATGCATCAATCGAATTCATCGATGTACTGCACCTGTGTGATGGTGAGCGTAAAATCCGAAACGCGCATGGTGCCGTCGACGCGGATTTTGCTGGTACCGGAGCACCCGCTGTCGCGATTCACCGTTAACACCGTGACACTGCGCCACGGCACCGGCGTGCTTGGATTGACCACCACACCACTGCCAATGGCGGTGTCAGCCAACGCAGTGCCAAGATTCATCACCGACGATTCATCGATGTCCGACATCACCGACGGCGAGCCAACGTAAACATAGGACTTGGACTTGACACTAAAAGAAAAACCCGGTTCAGCAGGTCCCGGCACACTCGACTGGGAATCGGAATTCACTGCGAATTCCCAGGTCCCGGCTGGAAACACATCGTAGTTGTGATAAAACAGTTGATCACAAAACGTGTGGCTCAGTTGAGTGGAACCCAGTGGAACAGGCAAACCGGGTTGATCTTTGATTAAAGTTTCGCTTGCTTGAGCGGCTGACAGGCTGCCGACTAAAGCCATAATGGGAATGATTTTCATGTTATTTCTCTTGTTATTGTGTGTGTAAATCGACGGCTGGGCCGCCGAACCAACACCTGCCGTACGGCGATGCAGGCAACACCCATTTTACACACACGACATTAATCTGCCGTTAAAATGGGGTGACATGTATGTGACAATTTCACCCAAACTGAATTGCGCCAATGGGCGCCTCTAACATACGGCGCCATTGATCTATCAATGGATTGGAGCGATTCAACCGTCATTGAATCCGTCGCCATTGACGGGATTTGTTCAAAACAAAATCCACAGTCAAATGCGCACAAAACACATGGCGACGGACTCAAGGCAGTCAAAACCCAGTGTTTTATGTGTCACATCCCATGGCATGCTTGCGCCGGTGTATGGGTTGCGGTGGTTGGAGTTTCGTACCACAACCTGCGGATCCTTGTGCGGATTTTGCGCCAGCTCGATGCGCAATCTAACCAAGTGCAACAAGCCATTGCGGCATTCCTCAAAGGCATTCGCGACTCGGCCCGTTAAAAAAACGCCCGGGCTACTTTTTGCTGCGTTGTCGCTCGGTGTCGTGGTACTGCCACAGCACGTTCAACACCTTCCATTCGCCCGCGGCGTTTTTATACAAATGCATGTAATCGATCCACTCGTCGGCCACCAGCTTCACCGACGCCACCCGCTGGTCAATGTCCAGCACCACGACGTCCTTGCGTGGGTGGTCGGGAAACCGAGTGCCGTCGCGGTTGTAGGTGGCGGCGACCTTGAGCATGCCTTCGCGGTCGGTTTGCAGGATGAACTCTTCGCCCTGCGCGTTGCGCCAGTAGGTGCGCTTGACCAGTTGCTCATCCAGCGCCCGCGCCATTTGCGGCGGGTTGACGGCGTGTTGGGATTCGATGTAATCCAGCGCCGCCTGACGGATGGCCGCGGAATCATCGGCTGCGGCCGTCAGATGGATGGCCAGTAAAGAAATCAGAAGGTGTTGTCGCATGTGATTTGTTGTTGCAATGGAACACCGCTTGGGACAGGCGCGCGCACGGAAAGTGCCGTGTGCATGCAAAACATCGGGCAGCGAAGGCCGCCACCATGGGGTGACGGCGTCCGCCGTTGAATCAAAAAGTGTGCGTGTTGCTGACCAGGCCGGCCGCACCGCTGTCGGCGGCGCTGGCGGTGCAATTGTCGGTGGTGGTACCGGCGATGCCCGGCGCACCCACAGCGCCGGCCAGGCCGGCGTAATACACCGGCGCGCCGGTGATGGCCGAACCGCTGCCAGTCAGGGCGATGTTGACGCTCGGCCCGGAATTGCCGCCCGAGCCGCCGCCGCTGGCCCCGCCGGCACCCCCGGCACCCCCGCTCGCCCCGCTGGCGCCGCCGTCGTTGCAGTAGTTGCTGTAATTCTGTCCACTGCCGCCCTTGCCACCGCCGCCGCCGTTGATGCCGGGTCCGCCCTGGCCACCGGCGCCGCTGCGGGCCGCGGTGAAGACGTTTTGCGCGCCCACCAGCACCACACTGGATGAGGCCAGCACCACGGCAAAAGTGGCGCCGCCCATGACGCCACCCTGTCCCGGCGTGGCGCCGCAACCGCCCGCACCACCACCGCCACCTGCCCCGCCGGCGTAACGGCTCGATGAACACACGCAGTTGGCGTAACCGCACGACCCGCCGGGCCCGCCGCCGCCACCGCCGCCACCGGCTTTACCGCCGGTGCCCGCGCCAGCCACTGTTGGGCTCCATGCGCCGTTGGCATCCATGCGTCCGGCGATGTCCTGGCTGCGACCGCCGCCGGCACCACAGGCGCCCTTGGATCCATCGCTGCCGGACGCCGCGGATTTGGGCAAATCGCCGCGCCCCGCCGGGCAGGCGTAGCAGGCCAGAGAATTCGGTTTGGACAGCGCGCTGCCGCTGGCGCTGTGACCGGTGCCACCGGGGTAACCGCTGGAGGCGTTGTACCACTTGACGTCGCAGCTGAGCTCACAGGCCAGATACCAGGTCAGCGAGGAATTGGCCGTGATGCTTTTGGTGTAGCCGCCTTTGCCGCCCTGTGCGCCGCAACTTGAAGGGGCACCGCTGCCCGGTGAATTGCTGTTCTTGCCGGCGCCACCGGGGGCGCCGGAGGCGCCGACACTGCCACCGCCGGCCATTGTTGCGGCCGCGCCTTCGGCGGCGGTGACGGCCACGTCCTGCAACACAAAACCGGTGCCGTTGGCACGGATCACCGCACTGGCCGCGGGTTGATTGGATGTGCCCGCGGAGCGCCCCATGAGCAGCAGGCTTTTCAGCTCTATGCCGCGATCGGCCGCGCTCAGGGCAAAGGCCGGTTGCCCGGCGGCGCTGCCGCTCGGGGCAAAAACACGCGACTGGTAGTTGGGCACCCGGGTGCCGTTGACGTAGCCGCCGACGATGTGGATGTCGCCTTTATTGGGCGCGATCGATGCCGTCAATTCATAGGTGCCATAGCCCACCGCCACTTCGCAATCGGATGAGGCGCACTGGGCGGTGGCGTATTGAATGGTTTTGCAAGCACTGGCAAAGGCCTGACCGCAGCCGCTGGCATCCGTGCCGTCGGGGTTGACGAACACGGTCTGGGCGGCGTCGCTGGCCTGTGCCTCGGCGCCGCGCAGCAGGGCATCCACATCGACGGTCTCGACAAATTTGTGCATGCTCTGCAGCCCCGCTTCGGCCTCTTCAGCCGTCACTGAAGTTTCCTCCGGAGCCCGATCGCTGCGGTTGCGGTGGCATCCGGGCAGATCACTGCCGCGCAAATCCAGCGATCCGGCGTGCGCGGCAATTTCACAGGTCAGTTTGGATTCAGTGAACGCCGTTTGACAGCCGGCCGCGTCGTTGATGTGCAGGATGTAACCGAACACCGCGCCACTCAGATCGACCTTGTGAAACGTGGTGCAATTCAGATCGGTGTATTGAAAATCCACCGCGTTGAGTTTGGCCTGGCTGAAATCCGCGTTGGACAGATTGGCCGACTGGTACATGGTTGGCACCGCCGGATCGGCGGCGTCGGCGTTGATTTTGGCCTTGTCAAAACGCGCGCCGGTGAGATTGGCGTTCTGGAAATTCACCCCGTTCAGGGTGGCGCGGGAAAAATCCGCGTTGCGCAAATCGGCACCGGCAAAGTTGGCATTGACCAGGGTCTGGCCGCTGTAATCGGCGCCGGCCAGGTCGCAATTGGGGCAGTTGACGCTCAGGGTTTTGCCCCGTGCATTCAGTGTCCATGTGCAGCCCAGCACGGCGATCAAGCCGGCCAGCATCTGCAGGGTTTTGTGGTTGAACATGATTTTTCTCCTCTTTATTGTGTGTGAATCGGCCATTCGCCGGGGCCGACGGTGGGCCCGCCCCGGCGATTGCTGTGCGCCGCGGTGGATTACGAACCCGTGCGGCTCGGAATCGGCGGTAACCACAGACTGATGGACGGCACGGTGCGGCCGGCCGGGCCGGTGCCGCTGCCGCCGGGTCCAGCCGGTTGGCCGGCGCCGTCGGTGACCATGGCGTAGTTCTGCGTGTACACCGAGTGCCACATGTCCACCGCAATGCCGGCCGCCGGGATGTTCGGCGTGGTCACCAGCGGATTGCTTTTCGGCGGTTCTTTGCCGTAGGTGTAAATCGCCATGCGGTAATCGGACGGTTTGTCGCCGGCGCCGTTGTAGGCCAGCACGTAAATGTAGGTCATGCGTTCATCGCCGACCGACTGCATGTCCAGATAGGTCATGCCCGCCGACGCGTCCAGATACAGCCAGTAACTGGGCTGACCGGCGCTGTCCTGAAAGCGCTGCACCGGATTCATCGACAAATCGTAGGCGGAGATGCGCGCCACCTGTTTGCTGGTGTGGCTGCCGTCGCTGCTGGTGTCCTCCAGCACCAGAATGGTGCCGTCATAGGCCGCGGCCACGGCCACCGGATAGAACATCAGGCCGGGGCGGCTCGGGTCACTGGCCGGGCCGGATGAAAACGCCGCCACCGGCACGTCGACGTCGGCCGCACCGCCTTCCACCAACGGCGCCACCATCAGTTTCTTGTTCACTGAATTGACGCCAATGACCTGCATCGAGGGGTGCAGACAGATCGAGTCGGGAAACATCGAAAAGCGCCCGTAGCTGGGTTGTTTGGCCTGCATGTTGAACGGCGTGCTGCCGTCCAGCGCCACCTTGCGCAGGTGGTAGCCGCCGCCGGCGTCGGGGTCCACTTCGGCCTGCCGTGGATCGATGTAGTAATCGCCCAGCGACTTGTCGCTCGGGTCGGGCACCGGCTGGTCGTTGGGGCCAAGCACCCACTGGCCGTTCTTCATCAAAAACTTGGGCGGGAAGGCGTCGAACACCAGGCGCGACTTGCCGGCGAAACCGCAGCCGGGAAACTGTTCATTGATCGACGGCGAACCCGGTATGCCCAGACTCTGGAAGGCGTACAGCTGGCCGCTGTTGGAGCCGCCGCACTGTTGAATGCCCATGCCGGCGGCCTGCCAGGCGCTGC
Organism: Marinicellaceae bacterium; assembly: GCA_050303435.1. Classification (GTDB taxonomy): domain Bacteria; phylum Pseudomonadota; class Gammaproteobacteria; order Xanthomonadales; family Marinicellaceae; genus JBNLBT01. The sequence continues at coordinate 27,967 of JBNLBT010000011.1, read as the reverse complement.
CGAGCATGGCCTTGCGCTGGCTCAGGCTGATGCCGGTCCAGTCGCCAATGGCGTTGCCGCTGGGGCTGGTGTTGCGGTCGGCAATGGTGGCCGTTGGCGGGGTTTTATCGGTCTGCCAGTCGTAGGCCTTGTTTTTGTACACCAGTATCTGCTGGTGGCTGTACACCGATTTGTCGTCCAGCGGCACCGGGTTGTCGACCAGATACAGGGTCACCTGGCTGAGGGTTTTCTCGTCGTTGTCGAGCCAGCCGGTGGTGGCTTTGCCGGCCAGCCAGTTGCCGATGTAGAAATCCGCCTCCAGCTTGACCTGGCCGCCGAGGGTGTTTTTGTCGAACACTGCGGCCAGCGAAGCGGGCTTGTCGTCATCGCCGAGTTTGTATTCGTGCGAAACGGTCGGGCGGTTGGCGTTTTTGTAAATCATTTTGACCACGTATTTGCGGTCCGAGCCCTGCGGAAAGACTTTTCTGCGCGGGTCCGGGAACACGTCGACGGTGGAGGTGATGGTCACCGCCAGTTTGTTTTCGATGTTCCACGGCGAAGTGGCGATGGACACGATGGTTTGCGCCATTTGTGCCAGGGTCGCGGCGATGTTGATGGTCAGCATGATCCAGCCGGCGAACGGAATTTGATCCTGGATGGCGTTTTCCGCCAGCTCCGCCTCAACCCACAGCAGCGCTTTGGTCACCGACTTCTCAAACAAAAACTTGGTCAGCGAAGTCGCTCCCGACCAGTTGAACTTGCGATTCGCCACCGAGGTGCCGCCAATGTAGGCGGCGATCACCGCGGCGGCGCCGATCAGGAATTTTTTGTTCTTGGCCAGATCGTCGACGATGTCGTACAGCGGTTTGTAGGATTGCGCGGCGGCACCAACCACCAGCAAAATGCTTGGCACACCGAGGTTGAACACCCCGGTCAACACGCCACCGAGGGCCGGTGTTTTCGGCCACAGATCGGCGCCGGTGCCCAGCCCTGAGCCGAACAGCGAAGCCGACACCGCGCCCGGTGGAAAGGTGAAGGTGCTGCTGGCTTCGCCGGTCGGAGGCAGCGGCACCGCATAGACTGAATTCATCGGCGAGATGAAACCCAGATAGCGCATGGTGTCGTACTGATTGTTGAAGGCGTCGACCACCAGTTTGTTGACGATGGAGTCCGAATCCGGGGTCCAGTTCGGCAGCGACATGGCGTTGCCATTGGCGTCGTAAAAAGTCACGTACAGGCCGAGGTAGCGGTAGGCGTAGTTGTTGAAGGTCACTTCCACCTGGTTTTTCGCCGCATCGACCACTTTGACCGAGAACAGCAACTGGTTGACCTGCGAGGTGTTGGCCACCGCCACGCTCCAGTCGTTGCCCGATGGCGCGCCCAGGCCGCGGCGTTTTTCCGCCGGCATGGCCAGCAAGTCAGCGTATTTGGTCAGCTGCTGATTGCCGCCACCGCCCTGCACCGCCTCGCCCGGCGTGACGGTCCATTTGACGTCTTGCAGGCTTTCGGTGTTGTTCACCGCCACCACCAGTTCGCTCAAGGGGTCAAAGGCGGCTTTCTGGATCTGCTCGGTCGGGTGCTGGCGGTAGGTGCCCCAGGATTTTTTGTCGTAATCGGCCTCTTCGCTTTTTTCCACAAACGGCTGCAAAGTGGCCCAGCCGGAGGTTTCCGTGGGTTGGCCCATGGCACGCATCTGCATCGCCAGCGCGTTGATTTTGGTGGCAATATTGGCCTCGTCCATCAAAGCGTGGATGTCCTTGGCGCCCTGCGTGTCCTTGGTCACCAGATTGGGGTGGTGAAACAGAAAACACTTGGCCGTGGAGGTGTAATCGAGCGGCGCGGCGTGGTGCACTTTGACGCCCTTGAGCTGGGCTTCATCCGGCGGGATGAATATCGCCGAGTGGCTCACGCCTTCGCTTCCGTGACTGCCGGGGAAGGTTTTCATGGTGTGGCGCAGGTGCACCCGGCCCGGCGCTTCGGCCGGCATGTGCAGCTGTTTCTCAGCGTAGTGGGTGATCTGACCGGCCTCGGCCGCGCCGAGCAGGTGCGGCGCCTCCTTGCGCAGCGCCGCCAAGGTTTCTTCGGTGTGTGGCAGCATGCGGTGGCGCTGCCCGGCGTGGGCCAGATAATACTCCTCGCCCGGGTGGGCGTCGGACAGATCGGCGTGGAACGCGATGGGGACGGATGTCATTTTCAGTGTCATGGTTGTGCTCCTGAGTGGTGTGTCGTTGTGTGTGCTTTTTGTGTTGCTGGAATCAGTTGCAGATGGGCACGGACTGCGCAATCCATTTGGACTGCGACGGGTCGTACACACTGCAACCGGATGAAGCGGCGGCCGGATACAGCGTGCCGTCGTAAACCTGCAAATCGCCACAGCTGAAGCGGGCGTTGCAGTTCAAATACAGGTTGGTCAGGCTGCCGGCGCCGGTTTTGTTGTTGGCCGCGATGCCCGAGATGGAACCGATTGTGGTCAGCGCGTTGTTGGATAAATTGAGAAAACTGAGCTGCCGCAGGCCGTCCAGATTGCTGGCATACTGGCCGAGCACGTCGGTCAATTGATTGAACGACAGATCGGCGTAGTACAAATTGCTTTGCAATGCCAGATCAAAACGGCCCAGTTTATTGTGCGCCGCCGAGAGGGCCATCAGATAGGTGTTGGCGTTCAGTGCAATGCCGCCCAGGGCGTTGTTGGACACGCTCAAAAATTCAATCGACGGGATCGAGATCAAATCCAGCTGGGTCAGCTGGTTGTTGTCAAGATTCAGCGAAATCAGCGCGGCATCGTTGGGCTGAATGTTTTTGAACTTGAGGTCAAAGGCGGTCAACTGGTTGCCGCTCAAATCCAGGGTGTGCATGGCGGTGAAATATTCCAGGCCGCCGATGGCCGCAATCTGCCGCGCCGGGCAATTGACACTCTGAATCTGCTCGGCGGTGCTGATCAGCACCTCGTTCTGGTTCGGCAGGGTTTCCAGTATGCACTTTTTCAGGTTTTCATCGGCGAACTTGACCACGTTGCCAGGATCGGCGTTGCAGTTGATTGACCACATGGTGCGCTGGCCGCTGAGGGAGCAGCCGGTTGTGGTCCAGTTCGGCGCCAGACGCCAGCTGTCCGGACACAGCTCAAGCGGCTTTTTGCCCGAACCACTGGTTTCGGCGATGGCGTTGTTGGGGCATTTGACCGCGGCGCCACTGATGTTCGGGAACTGCGTCTGCGCGTAGGCGATGCCGAGCGAGTCGATGATGCCGCAGTACGGCGGGCCGCCGCTTTGTTTGGCTGGACAGCAGTACTGTTCCGCCACCATCACCGCGTTGTTGAACAGCGCGGCCTTGATGTCGGCGTTGGACCAGTTCGCTCCGCCCATCTGCGCGCAGCTGAAATCGGTGGCCGCGCCGCCGGTGTTGGGCTGCGAAATCTGCGCGCCGACAAATTGCGCGCTTTTCAGGCTGGCCTGGCTGAAGTTGGTTTCCTGCACGATGGTTTTGGAAAAATCCGCGGTGTCCAGCCGCGCGGTGGAGAAATTGGTGCGGTTGAACGTGGTGTTGGAAAAATTCGCGCCCAGCGCCGAGGTGCCGGAGAAATCCACCGAGCTGAGCGACGCCTGACTCAGGTTGGCGCGATCGAACTGGCTGAACTTGACCTGCGCGGGGCTGGTGCCGGCGCCCTGCGACTGGAAATTCGCCTGCGCCAGATTGGCGAAATGAAACTTGCTGCGCGTCAATGTGGCGCCGGACAGCGGTGCCTGGGTCAGCACCGCGCCGGTGAAATCCGAATCGTCCGCGGTGGAGTTGGTCAGATTCACCGGGTCGTTGGGCCGGGTGGTGGCCGGCGCCTTGGGGCAGGCGCTGCCATCGGCCTTTTGCGTGCCGCCGTTGGCGCCGAAACCCTGCGCGCAGATGAAACTGGAACCGGACAAGTCGCTGCCGGTGAAATCCGCGCCGTTCAACGCGGCGTTGTCCCAGGTGGTCAACTGCAGCGTCGCCTTGTTGAACTTCACCCCGGTGAGGTTGGCGCCGGTGAAATCAATGCTCAAAAAGCGCGTGCCGGTCAGGATCGCGCCGGCCAGGTTCTGGTCGCGGAAATTCACCTTGTTCGGATCCATGTCGTGGAAATCCGCGTTGCTGAAATCGCTGCGCCCCCAATTGCCGCGGCCGCCGATGGCGCCGGCGTCGGTGATCAGATTGACGCTCAGCTCGGCGCCCACAAAGCGGGTGCGGCAGGTGCTGTCCGCGACGATGTTCTGCAACGGGCCGAAATTCGCCTGCAACAGATTGCTGTCACTGAAATCCGCGCAATGCAGGGTGGCAAACTCAAAATTGGTGGCCGGCATGTCGGCGCCGGTGAAGCGCGTGTTTTTCAACAGCGCCGAAGTGAAACTGACCGGCGGGTAATTCGGCGTCGGGCCCAGTTTCGCGCCGCTGAAATTCGCCCCGGTCAAATCCACCCCGGTGAAGGTCGAACCGGACAGGTTGGCTTGGCTGAAATCCGCCTTGATGAGCGACCCTTTCGGGCAGGCGGAAAAATTGTAGTTGTTGATGGTCTTGCCCGCGTAGTTCGCCGGCTGCGACGTGGGGCAGGACGCCAGAGACTCGCCCGCGCAGAGCAGCACCCAAAAGACGGTCAAAGCAACCCCCTTCCCCAACCGTCCGCGCGGCGCGATGCGCGCTGAAGAAAAATCAAAATCAAGCATGCGTGAACACCTCCCAGATGAAAAAATCATAAAAATCCAAGAAGGGGTGCACTCTTCACGCCCGCTGAAACCGCTTCAACCGCGCCACCCTGGCGCCCTTCACAATCCAATCTAGCAGAGCGCCCACAGCAAAGCCTTACGGCAACATGGTCATTTCTTACGACCGCCTTACCGACAGAAAATGTGATTTGAAATCAATGGGTTGAAATCGAATAAAAGATGAAAAAAAATTGCAATATTCAGATGCCAGCGCACCTGTCTGAAGGAAACAGTTCGGCACATGACTCCATTGCGCGCCGTTGCAGCTTGGTACCGACACATGAATGGTTCTATCTTGAACGACCCCAGCAACCGCATACAGGATGATGTATCGTGAATGCGCTGAGCCCACTGCGTACATTCCAAGGGTGGATGGCTTGATCTGCCATTTGCCGAAATCTGTTCTGTGCCAGTCTCCAATCACAGACGATGCTCAATCGACGCTTTTCATTTCATTTAAGCCATACTTTATGCCCATGTTCCGTCTGTATCTATGTGCTATAACATAAGCCAGCCGTTGGCCCGGCTGCTGGAGGGAGATTCAGATGAGTAATGTACGTGATGCGGGTTTGCTGATAAAAACATGGCTGCGCTTGCCGGTGGTTCTACGCGCCGTATTGGCTGCTTTTTTTGTGTTCATCGTCGGTTCGATTGTGACCGCACTTCCTTTGTTGGGAAACCTTCGTTTCCTGCCAGGCATTCCTTGGGCCTTGCCGGCCACACTCGTGCTTCTGTGGGCTTATTGGCGCTGGAGCAGCGGATTGTGGCCACCCCGTTCAACACAAATGGCACGTCATGAAGTCACGCGAAAAAAACAACTGTCCCGACGCATTTGGATTGTGGTGTTGCCGGTCATGGCGGTTCAAATTATTGCCATCATCTCATTGAGACTGATTCTGCCAAGTCTTCTGCCGGTTTCGGCGCCCTCGGTTTCAATCGATCTGAGCCCTTATCCGACAGTGACGGTGATTGGCATGCTGCTATCAATCGCGGCCATCGCTGCAGTCACTGAAGAGGTTTCGATCCGCGGTTATTTACAGCAACCATTGGAAAACAAGTACGGCGTACTCACAGCAATTTTATTCAGCGGTCTTGCCTGGTGGCTGCTGCACACAGACAAGGTGACATGGACTCACTTGCCGTTTCATTTGTTTGCAAGCTTGCTGATCGGCTACACCGCATGGATCACAGGATCGCTGCTGCCTGGCATGCTGGCACATTTTTTGGGTGATGCCATTTTGCAACCGGCGTATTTGTTTCGCGCACCTGATTTCGTTTGGCAGGCTTTGAATGCAAAACCGCTGTGGTCCGATGCCGCACCGGCATCCTACACACTTGTGATTGCTCTGAGTGGAATACTGATCGTGAGTACGGCGCTGTCGGTGCTTGGACTGATCCACCTGTCGCGCATAAAACGGGCCCAAGATCAATAAGCCATCCCCTCAACCCTTTCATGCAATCCCCCCAAAACAAGTGTCTGAACACAATCCATGATGGACAACGCAATGCGCGCCGCGATTTGCTTGGTCCCGGACGATCAAGGCATTTGCAATAAAACAGAAATTCCGATCAGCTCAAAGACGAGCCATCAACCAGTGCACAAAACGCTGCAAAGCCACAAATTCCGGCCGCTCGCAGGGCTCGTCTCCTACATGAGCGTCGCGACAGCCCATCAAAGCCTCCAGGTCACGGGCACTCGAACTCGGCCAAAACGCATCCAGACGATCCGTTGACAGCACCGCTTCACCCGACGCGTCGGTTTCAACCTCCAGCCAGCGAACCGGCTCATCGTCGATTTGAAAAACCAGCAAGCGATCGTCGTCATGCAGCGGCACATCAATCTCACACCATTCCCCCAGCGTGCCCCGCCATTCATAGCGCTGCAGATTCGCAGGAATGTACGCCTGCGTCACACTTAAATGGGCCTGCATGCAAGCGCAATGATTGGACAACACAATGGATTCAGGACTCGGCGCATCCTCTTCACACCCCGGCCGATTTCTGGGAATGATCTCCAGTTTGTCCAGCTCCCCGATAAATAACAAGGCAGAGGCATCTTCGGTTTGTGCTTGCACAGCGGATGAGGAGATCAACATCATTGCCCGAATGCACCCAAGCCACGCCATTGCCTGCAGCGTTTTCACTGCATTCGTGTTCGCAGAACCAGCACCACCAGCATGCTTAGCACCAGCAGCCACAGACCACCGCGATCTAGCGTTGGAATCACCACCGGTTCAATCGGCCCACCGGCAATCACCAAAGGGCGTTCCAGCAATAACTGACGCTCATCGTCACTGACCGGAAATTCCGCGGAGTGACTGACTCTGTATAAAGCCAGAGTATATTCCCCGCCAAAGAACGCACCCAGTTCGTAATCGGTGAACTCAGGCTCGGGGCCACATAGAATGGGTGTGACCGGGAAATAAAAGCCATACACCAGTTCAACTTCAATCCGGTCGCCGTTGCGCACTACATTGTGAGTCAAGCCCTGACTGTTCTCTACAGGAATCCACTGACAATCCTCCAGTGTCACGGACGCCACCACCGGCTCTCCATGCACCGGTTCGGCCGGGTCCAGCACCAGCGGGTTCAATGCACCATCCAACAACACCAATTCCACTCGCGGGTCACCCTCCAATCCAGCCATCGCAGCCGTAACATCCTGACCGTACGGGTATTCAACAATCACCCGACGCGCCAGTTGCGCCTCCACCCAGTTCGGATTTTCCAGCATCAGCTGCAACAAATGATTCACAGGTCGCGGTCGAATCAAATAGCGAATGGACTGTGGCGGATGCGCCGTCAAAGTGGCCAGCGCGTACTCCACTGGCGGTGGCTCCATCTGCCCCTGGGCGACCAATGCATCCACCAGCTCAAAACTGTCCGCAGCCGGCGCAATCTGTACCTGAATCCTGGCCGCCTGAGCACTCCCGGCCAACAAAACCAGACAAAAAAATATAACCCGTCGCAACAATGGACTGATCCGAAAAAGTATTGACTCGATTGGAAACGCAAACCCTTGCATTTTTTTACTCCAGGAAACTGAACAGTGGGTTCAGTGTACCACACCCAAATGAAATTGGCTTTTAATCGGCTTACTGGTTACTTCTTCACCCGCTTACTAGCTCATTTCAATTTTACCCAGACTGGTTTATTGTCGAATCAAACTTTTTCCTGAGGCATGGTGAGAGAAAAATTGTTTTTTTACAACTGTACATATGAAGGATGACGAATTTGTCTACCGAACACAACCAGTCAAGACAAAACCGGGCAGCAAGATAAAACACTGACACTCAACAAAAAGGAGAAATAATCATCAATCGAATAACAAGTCCCCTCGAAGGTCACCCACGCCAATTAATCAAGCAGATTCAAAATTCTGAGCTTGATGTTAAATCAATACAGATTTTTGATAACACCCAAGAGGTAAAAACACATTTGCAGAAGTACGCCATTAATTTCGACACCAAAAACCTTGTGCTATTTTTTGGTGTTTGGGAGAATGCTACAAGTCACAAAATTTCCGTCGACGAAGCCACATTTGAATTCCTGCTACGCCAAGACTCCAATGGTTTAAAACCATTTTCAATCTGTTTTATCAATTGTGAATTTGATTTTCTTGCTGTGGCCAAAAAGGCGTATAACTTTAAAGACCTGTGTTTTTATAAGTGTTGTTTTAATAAAAGAGTGGCATTCAATTCAATTAAAATTAAGAAAGAAGTTTCATTCGTAGACACCGTATTTAAGAGCGAATTAACGGCCATCGATTCCACATTTGGATCTCGATTGCACATCGACCAATGCCAGTTTAAAAGCAATGTTTATTTCCGACGATGTCACTTCAACGACAGGATTGCATTTAAAACCAGTAATTTTGACCGACTGCTGGTACTCAATGAGTGCACATTAAAAAATTACCTACCAGATTTTAGGTTCTCTCAATTCACAGTCTATCCAGACACATCCAGTCTGATATTTGATGAAGAGAACATAAAAAACCAACTCAAGGGCTGCATCAACCAGGAAGAAAAACTTAAGAAAGCTGCTTTTATATGCAGAAAGCTGAAACAAATCGCTTCTCTCAACCAGAACCACCAAAGACAACAAGAATTTTTTGCCCTGGAAATGCAGGCATTGTCCTTGTCCGGCGAACGCAAGGCCTTCCGAATATTTTCAAAAATGTATGAATTTTTCTCACTGTACGGAAGGAGCATTCGACGTCCGATGTTTTCTTTGCTGCTGGTGTTTTTGATGTTTTTTTTAGTCAATATTTTTCTCTTTGGCGCCGTTTCAAAATCCAGCACCGTTGTAAATTCTGCTAAATTCACGGGTGCGTTTTTGTGTTTGCCAGTGATCAATATCAAACTGATGGCGAATTCAAGCAAGCAAAACACGTCGGGGGAATCTCAACAGTGCTTCTTGGGCATTCAAGTTCTGACCCCGCAGATATGGCAAGCTTTGGTTTTAACTTTAAGCAACTCGCTGCCCTTTGGGTTGGGTATCCAGAAAGAGGATTTTACTTGGTACATATCCATCACAAAAAATCCCGGATTTAAGTCCATATTGATTCAGTCATTGCAATGGCTGCAATTCGCAATCAGCACCATATTCTGGTTTCTGTTTTTTTTAGCCATACGCAATCGTTTTTTAATTAAGTGATCTATTTGGCGAAGAACCAGTTTCCGCCCGGTAACAGAACGGTCCATGTATGGACCCATGCATTGACTTGAGTTCTGGTTAGGTTGAAGCTGTTTGAACGAGTCCAGTGTGTATTTTCGAGACGAAAATTCATTACATGAACGATCCTTTCCCTTGTTGACCACGCATTGACGGATCACTGCGGCTTTTCGACGAAGGATATATCGTTGTGGGGACATGCAGCGATGTTGTACGCGCAATACTGTGTGGCACTGCAGGCCTTTGCTTGAGCCCCAATCACTGCTGAATTTTTTCACACGATGTCTGCCTGCATCTTGAGCCCCCGATTGCGGTATGATAACGTGTCTTTGCGTCTTGTTGATTCCAGGCAGGGTTCGTGGGGACGCGCCGCACACTGAGGGGAGCCGGTTGATTGGCTCTGAGTCGGTCGCATTGGGGAAAACATGCCAGAGCGTACATTGTTGCAATTGTTCGACGCGTTCATTGAAGAGCGGTTCGATGCCTGGCCGGGCGATGGGGACGCGCCGGATGTGGCGGCGTTGTTGGATGAATTCTGTCGCTTGCATCCTGAGGTGGACGCGGCGGGGTTGCAGCGGCGGATTGCGGCGTTTGAGTCCAACCAGAAGCGCTTTGCATCGGCGCTGCCGGGGCTGCTGGCCGATCTGGAGGACGCGCCGTCTTCTTTGGCCGAGGGGGAAATCCTCGACAAGTATTCAATCATCCGCAAACTGGCCGACGGCGGCATGGGTGAGGTGTATCTGGCGCGCCGTTCGGACGGTCAGTTCGAGAAAACCGTTGCACTGAAAATTCTTTCCCGCGGGCTGATCACCGATTCGTCAGTTCAGCGCTTCACGCGCGAGCGCCAGATCCTCGCCACGCTGCGCCACCCCAACATCGCCCCCTTGCTGGACGCGGGGGTGACCGAAGAGAACCGGCCGTGGTTTGTTTTGGACTACGTGCAGGGCGAGCGCATCGACACGTATTGCACGCAGCACGGCTTGTCGCACGGTGAAATCGTGGCGCTGTGTCTGAAGATTTGTCAGGCACTGGCCCATGCGCACGCGCAGGGCATCATCCACCGCGACATCAAACCGGCCAACATTCTGGTGGACACCCGCGACGGCGTGCACCGGCCGATGGTTCTGGATTTCGGCATCGCCGCCTTTCAGGACGAACAGGCCATGACCCGCACCGGACAAGTCATCGGCACACCGGGCTACATGTCGCCGGAGCAGACGCGCGGGCAGACGGCGGGCCTGGATCGCCGCAGCGATGTGTTCTCCATGGGGGTGATCCTGTACAAACTTTTAAACGCCAGCCACCCGTTCAGCGCCGAGAGCATCACCGAAGTCAATTTTAAGGTGCTGAACGACGAACCACCGGCCTTGCCGCGCGCCAAAGTGAACCCCGATTTGGCCGCCATTGTGTACAAAGCGCTGCAAAAAGACCCGGCGCGGCGCTATCAATCGATGGACGAGTTGAGCGACGATCTGCGGCGCTTCATGGGCGGTGAGGCGGTGCTGGCCCGTCGCGTATCCACGCTGCACCGCGCGCGCTTGAAATGGCGCAGACACCCGGTGATCGGCCTGTTGTCGATGGCCTTGCTGCTGGTGCTGGGCGGCTCGGCGGTGTTGTTTGTGCAACAAAACCTGCGCGCCAAAAAACACACCGAAACGGTGCAGAAATACGCCTTCATCAGCAAGGAAATCGAACGCAAGGTGCGCGAGCAGCACATGCTGCCGGCGCACAACATGCAACAGGCGTACGCCGACATTGAACATGCCCTGCAAAACATGTCGGCCGAACTCGATCCAAACGATGCCTTCAACAACGGGCCCGTGTACGCCACCGTGGGGCAGGCCTATGTGTGGATGAACCAGCCGGCGGCGTCGCTGCAGGCTTTCAAAGACTACGCGGCCAGCGGTTTTTCCGATCCACAGATTGAAATCCAGTACGCCCTGGCGCTGGCGCAGATGTGGGCGCAGGAAAACGGCAAGAACAAGGAAATCGGCACCGCGGAGGAACGCGCCAAACACGAGGCGTGGATCAACCAGAGTTTTCTGCTGCCGGCGCAGGAGAAACTGAAAAACAATCTGCACAGCGGCAACAACGGCATCTATTTGCAGGCACACCTGGCCTATTTGAGCGGCGAGTACGCGGACACCATGCGCCTGGCGGAAAAAGCTTTTGCCCAGGACGCCACGCTGTATGAAGCCCTGCAACTGGCGGGCAAGGCGGCCTTGCGCACGGGCCTGAACCTGGCCACCCAGGGCGAAGCCGACGGCGCCCTGAACGCCTACGCGCAGGCCAGCGATTACCTGCAATCCGGCCTGCAGATCGCGCGCAGCGATTTCACCGTGTACAGCGATTACTGTGAATTGATGGAAATCCGCCTGCACGCGCTGTTGATCGGCAACAAGCCCATGCAATCCGAGACCTTTTCGGCCGCCGTTGAAGCCTGTGAACAGGCCAACCGGATTGTGCCCGGGCAATTGAAAGTGGTGCTGAATCTGGCCGAAATCTACACCACCTGGCTCGGCTGGCTCAAAGAGATCGAGCAAAACGATGCGCACATTTGGGACCAGGTGATGCGCTATTCCCGCCGGGCGCTTGAAATTGCCCCCAACGACACCGACGCGCTGTCACAAATGGTGTTCACCCTGCTGAACGCCTCCGGCAAAAACAATCCAAATTACAACGAGGAGGAAAAACTGGCGCTGCTGAACGAAGCCCGTCTGTATGCGCAACAATCCATCGACATCAACGACCGCTACGCCTTCAACTGGGCCAACCTGGCGGACATTGAGCTCACGCTGGCGGGCAGAACCCTTGAGAATACGGACGTTCGCCTGCACATCGACGCCGCCGTCGAAGCCTACAGCAAAGCGCAGGAGTTGTTGCCCAGCTACGCCTGGCTGTACATGCTGGGGCAATGTTACGCCACGCTCGGGGATCATCGCATGCGCCAGCGCGACCCCGCCTCGGCGCGTCAAGCGTTCACGCAGGCGCAAGTGTATTTCCGCGACACGCTGTCGGAATCCCCGGATTTTGCCCCCGGCTGGAAATTTCTGACCACAACACAAATGCAGGCGGTGCAAGTCAACACCGAGCTGGGCATTGACAACACCGAGATGTTGCAGCAATTGAGCGCATCCCTGGACACCACCTGCCGCCTGTACGCGCAGCGCGACGTGGTGCCTGAAGAAGTTCCAAGCACGCTGGAATTTTTAACCGAGCACAACATCGCGCCCCCGCCCGCATGCGTGGCCGCGGATTGATGGCCTATAATGTCCGGCATGAGTGCAGATCCTTCCAATAAAAAGCACATCGAAGACATCACCCTGTTGTTGCAACAGGCCAAGGCCGGGCAGCGCGAATCGGAAGACCGGCTGATGCGGCTGATTTACGCGGATCTTAAAATGATCGCCCGCCAGCAAAGAAAAAACATCCATTCAAACACCATCAACACCACCGGTCTGGTGCACGAGGCCTGGATGAAATTGCACAAAAACGGCCTGGACTTTCACAACAAAAGCCACTTCATGGCCGTGGCCACCCTGGCGATCAAGCACTTACTGCTGAACGAAGCGAAAAGAAAGCAGGCGCAAAAAAACCAGCACCAGGGCATGGTCTCCGTGTCCAGTCAAATCCAGGACCCGCAGCTCGCTGAGGCCAACAACAGCGACTGGCTGTTGGAGCTGGATGAGGCGCTGACACAGTTAAGCCAGTACAATCCGCGCCTGACGGAGGTGTTTCAGATGCGTTTCTTTTCGGGTTTCAGCAACAAGGAAATTGCCGAGTACCTTGATGTCAATGAACGCACTGTGCAGCGCGACTGGCTGAAGGCCCGCCTGATGCTGTCGGCCAACATCAAGTGAAGCGGCGCCGGCGAACCTCCGCGCACCGGCACCGCATTCAGTTGGGACCTAGTTGTCAAAATCGCTGGCAAAAATCACGTCGTTTTCAAACACCGCGTTGACGGTGATGTCCTGTTGTATGATCACCGCGCAACTCAAGGCATCGCCGGTGCAAGTGCCGCCGCCCGACCAGCCGACGAAGCGAAAACCGGCGTCGGGCACGGCGTTCAATTGCACCGCTGAATTGTAGTCGTAATCCGCGGCGCACACCGCACCGCAAGCAATGCCGCCGTCGGTCGAAGTCACGTCGCCGCCCGCTGTGGCGTTGATGCTCAATTGATGCTGTTCCCATTCGAACACGGCGGTGATGTTCGCCTCGGCGGTGACATTGAAGGCGCAGTTGCCGGTGCCGCTGCAGTCCCCTTGCCAGCCAGCAAACAGCGCGTGCGCTTCGGCCGTGGCCAGCAATTGCACAAACTGCCCATTGGAATAAATCTCATCGCAGTCGCCCGGGCAGTCGATACCCGCCGGCGCTGAGACCACCGAGCCGGGTCCGACCACGCCCACATTCACTGCGTGCAGCACGTCGATGTCGGCGGTCACCTGGTGCGGCTGATCCATGTTGACCACGCAGGCGCCGGTGCCGCTGCAATCGCCGCTCCAGCCGATAAAAGTGGTGTCCGGATCCGGCGCGAAGCTTAAGGTGACCATCGTGCCTGTGTCATAGTTGTGTTCACAATCGGTGGGACAGGCGATGCCCCCCGGTGTGCTGCTGAGCAGGCCCGAACCCTGACCGGCCAGGCTCACCTGCAAGGGCTGGATCAGTGAATCGAACTGCGCGTCGATCAGCGTGTCGGCGGTCAAGGTCACCGTGCACTGGTTGCCGCTGGCGACGCAATCACCGCCCCAGGCCACGAACTGATTGTTCGCATCGGCTGTGGCGGTGAGTTTGATGACGCTGTTTTCCACGAAGCTGGCGCTGCAGCTGGCGCCACAATGGATGCCCGACAAGTCGCTTTCCACCAGGCCAGAACCGTCGCCGGTTTTGACCACCTGCAGGGTGTGGGTCTGCGCCGGCTGAAACTCGGCCTGCACATTCAGACCCGACACGTCCGGCACCGTGATCACGCAGTTGCCCACGCCGCTGCAACCGGCGCCGCTCCAGCCAATGAACTCGCTGTCGGCTGCGGCCGCGGCGCTCAGAATCACCTCGCTGCCGAGCGGAAAGGCCAGATTGCAGTTCGGATTGCAGTCGATACCGACCGGTGCGCTGATCACCGAACCTGTGCCCGCGCCGGTGGTGATCACGCTCAGCATCACGCCTTCATAGGCTTCGGTGGAACCGATGTCGCAATCCCGCACGCCGTCGTCGTCGCCATCAAAGATGACGCCGAACAATCCGCGCTCTCCGGTCAAGTCGAATTCCAGCGGGCTGCCTGTTTCGTCCAGGCAATCCGCGTTCAACCAGGCGTCGATCAGCGGACTGCCCGGCTGCGGCACCACTTCCGACGGATGAAAGCCACCGGTCGCCAGCAAGGCCGCATTGGCCGGCGCCAGAATCTGGTTGGTGCTGCCCACCAGACAGCCGCTCGACAGGTTGCTTAAATTGTGCGCCGAGACGATCTGCGCGGTGCGGTTCAAATCGCACAGGCCGGCCACCCCGGATTGCGCGGTGCCGATCATGGCGTTGCCAATGAAACTCGAGCGATTGGCCGAGAAAGTCACGTCCAGATCGCCCTCGGCCGCGGCGTTCACACCGTGGCTCAGGTTGTGGTAAAAGGTGTTGCCGATCAGGTGCACGTCGTGGTCGCCGTCGTTGGCATTGAACATGAACAGGTACAGTCCGCCCACCCCCAATGTGGACACGTTGTCGGCAAATAAATTGTTGCGCGCGATGAGGTTGTTGTAACTCGCCTGCACGCCGCCGGTGCCTTCGGAGAAATTGTTCAACACCGAAGTGCGCTCCAGAATCAGGGTGTCCGCGGTTTCTGTGAAGTGTGCGGTTTTATAGATGCCGCCGCCGCTGGTCACCGCCTGATTGTTCTGCAGCACGCTGTCGCTGACCTGCAACAGACCGGCGCTGGAATAAATGGCGCCGCCCGAGCCGGCCTGGTTGCCGTCAAACTCGGCGTCCGCGATCTGCAGTGAATCGCCGACCGCAATGGCGCCGCCGTTGAGCATGGCGCTGTTGTCCAGAAACACGCCGCCGTCGATGACCAGGCGATAATCCTCGGGCGCGTGTATGGCACCACCCGTGCCGTCACTGCTGTTGTCATTGAAATGGCCATCATTGATGGTGACGTTGACGATGTGCGTCAGGGCCGCGTCGCGGTTGAAGGCCAGCGCCCCGCCGTCGCTGCCGGAGTGATTCGAAAAGAACCACACGTTGTCCAGTTCAATGACCCGCTCCTGACCGGAAAACACCAGCGCCCCACCCGGCGCGGACGATTCACCGCCGCTGAACTGGGTGTTGTTGAGACTGAAGGTGGTGTTGGCAATCAGACTGACCGTCATCAACGGGTCCTGGCCATTGCCGCGCAACCACAACACCTTGCCGTTCGGCACCGTGATGGCCAGGCTCTCGGAAAACACCGGCAAAGTGTCGGTGAAATCTACCGTCATTGTATTGAGAATGTTGTTGAACAAATTCACATCAAAAACGATCTCGTCGTTGCCACTGCCGGCCGTGCACTGATCAAATCCCAGGTTGAATCCAGCCGACAACACCGCTTCACTCAAGGAGCAATTGCCGTTCGTGCTGTTGGCAAATTCATCGGTGTTAACCATAATCTGCGCCGCGTGCGTCTCCCACACCGTACACACCAGCGCCAGCAAAAAAATTCTCTTCATGTCATTCCAAAAACTGTTGAATCACCCCCTTCAACAATATTTTTCAGAAATACGGACACGACCCGTGCACATTTTATTGACCCGATGATATGGCTTTACAGCACTGGCCCCAAGGGCATTTCAGCGGGGCGCGTGCCTGAACAAGTGCGCATTTCGATGTCTGTCTTGCATGACACGGTAAAAATTCAAATCCAGATGTTCGCAAACGCAGCTCTGAATCGTTGCATATTCGATGGGTGAATAACCTGTCGATCACAGGTGTGCATGCAAACCATGCATGCTTTTCTAATCAATCATTTAAAGGAAATTTAAGAATGAAGAGAATTTATTCAAAATTAATGATCTCTATTATGATGCCAGCGCTGTTGCTCTTGACCTCTGTGCCAACCCTGGCCAGCTCACCGTTTGAAGATGTTTATTGGGAAGAGGTGGCATTGCCGATCCCCTATCCCTTGTGTGATCCTGAACGTTTGCTTGGCCCAGATCCGGTGGCCTGGCGAGTTGGCATCACTAAAATCACACCGGCCATGAAGGAATTTTACCGGTTCATCTTCAATGCATTCGAGATCGAACCAACCCCCCAACCCTGGCTTGAAAATGACTATTGTGTTGTGATTTACTGAGTCTTCGTAAACTTCGCACTGAGGGCATCCAGCCGCTCAGTGCGAATGGATTTCCCTCAATGCAAGTCAGGTGGCTGTCAGACATCACGCATCATGCCCTGCTTCATTCCATTGAATCGCCTTTCTTCGATGTGTGTCCTGTATTACTTCCTGTATTACTTCCGGCCACAAAGGCTTGAGCCCCTGCCGCCGGCGCAGTGAAAATGTTAGAATGCCCCTCTATTTATTTGCAGAGAGATGCATGCGTCCGAGTAAACGTCAGTTTGATGAGATGCGCGCGGTTTCGATCGAGCGCAATTACACCATGCACGCCGAGGGTTCGGTGATGATTTCCTGCGGTCACACGCGGGTGTTGTGCAACGCCAGCGTGGAGGACCGCATGCCGCCGTGGCTGCGCGGTCAGGGCCAGGGCTGGGTGACCGCGGAGTATGGCATGCTGCCGCGCTCCACCGGTTCACGCATGGCGCGTGAAGCCGGCCGTGGGCGGCAGGGCGGGCGCACTTTGGAGATTCAGCGGCTGATCGGCCGTTCGCTGCGCGCGGCGGTGAATCTGGAGGCGCTCGGCGAACGCGTGATCACGGTCGACTGCGACGTGATTCAGGCCGACGGCGGCACCCGCACCGCGGCCATCACCGGCGGCTTTGTGGCGCTGTCCGACGCGGTCAATCACCTGTTGCGCACCAAAGCAATCAAACGCAACCCGCTGATCGGTCAGGTCGCGGCGATTTCGGTTGGCATTTACAAAAACCAGGCGGTGCTGGATCTGGATTACCGCGAGGATTCTCAGGCCGAAACCGACATGAACGTGGTGATGAACGACGGCGGTTCCTTCATTGAAATTCAGGGCACCGCCGAAGGCCACGCCTTCCGCCGCGACGAGCTGACGCAGATGACCGATCTGGCGGAGAAAGGCATCCGTGAATTGCTGGAAATTCAGCAACAGGCGCTAGCGGCATGAAACGCGTGATGCTGGCCAGCGGCAACCCGGGCAAGCTGCAGGAATTGCAGCACGTGCTCAAGGGGCTGCCGATTGAACTGCTGCCGCAACCCGACGACGCGCGCTACGCGGTGGCGGAAACCGGCACCACCTTTGTGGAAAACGCCATCATCAAGGCACGCCACGCCTGCGCCATCAGCCGGCTGCCGTGCATCGCCGACGATTCCGGTCTGATGGTCGATGCACTGGACGGGCACCCGGGCGTCAAGACCGCGCGCTACGCCGGTCCGGTGGCCGATTCAGCGGACAACATGGCTAAATTGCTGGACGCGCTGTCCGGCATCGACGACGCGGCGCAGCGCGGCGCGCAGTTCTGCTGCGTGCTGGTGTACATGCGCCACGCACAGGACCCTTTGCC
Source organism: Marinicellaceae bacterium (assembly GCA_050303435.1). Classification (GTDB taxonomy): domain Bacteria; phylum Pseudomonadota; class Gammaproteobacteria; order Xanthomonadales; family Marinicellaceae; genus JBNLBT01. The sequence continues at coordinate 9,917 of JBNLBT010000011.1, read as the reverse complement.
GGTGATCGCCACGGCCACCTGGCGCGGACAAATCGCCACCAGCCAGCGCGGCGCCGGTGGCTTTGGTTACGACCCGGTGTTTTATTTGCCCGAGCTGGAGCTGTGCGCCGCCGAAATGTCCGCCGATGAAAAAAAGGCCCGTTCCCACCGTGGACAGGCCGCGCTGCTGCTGGCGCGCGCGCTGGCGCCGGTGCTCGGCGTCTGACCGGAGCGGTGCATGCCCGTGCTGGTGCCGCCACCGCTGAGCCTGTACATTCACTTTCCCTGGTGCGTGCGCAAATGCCCCTATTGCGATTTCAATTCGCATGAACTGAAAGGCGCGCTGGAGGCCGGGGCCTATGTGGACGCGCTGCTGCGCGATCTGGAACAGGAGCTGCCGGCCGTTTGGGGTCGACCAGTGCACAGCGTGTTCATGGGCGGCGGCACGCCGAGTCTGTTTCCGGCGGCCGAATTGAAGCGCCTGCTCAGCGGCGTGCGCGCCCTGCTGCCGTTGACACCGGACGTGGAAATCACCCTGGAGGCCAACCCCGGCAGCCGCGAATTCGATGACCTGGATGCGTACCGCGCGGCCGGCATCAACCGGCTGTCTTTCGGTGTGCAAAGCCTCAATGACGATCGACTGAAAATCCTCGGGCGCATTCACAGCGCGGCGCAGGCGATCGCCGCGGTGCAGGCAGCGCGCGCGGCCGGGTTCGAACGGATGAATCTGGATCTGATGTTTGCCCTGCCGGGACAGAACGCCCTGGACGCCTTGCGCGAATTGCGTGAACTTTTGGCGCTCAAGCCCGATCACGTGTCCTATTATCAGCTGACCCTGGAAGCCAACACCCTGTTCGCGGCAAAACCGCCGGTTGGTTTGCCCGATGACGAGGCGCGCACCGACATGTATCTGCGCGGACGCGAGGTGTTGCAGGCCGCCGGCTACGCGCAGTACGAAGTCTCGGCCTTTGCGCAGGGTGGCCAGCGCTGCGCACACAACGTCAATTACTGGCAGTTCGGCGATTATCTGGGCATCGGCGCAGGCGCGCACGGCAAGATCACCGACGGCCACGCGCAGACCATCCGCCGCACCATGAAACACAAACACCCGCACAGCTACCTGGCGCGGGCCGCTGGGCCCGAGCGCGTGCAACAGACGCAGGCCATCGAAGCCGCGGCACGCCCGTTTGAATTCATGCTCAACCACCTGCGCCTGAATCAGCCATTGCCGGCGGCACGCTATGAAAGCCGCACCGGACTGGCCTTTGACGCGTTGCTCGAAGTTCTGCAACCGGCTTTGCGGGATGGCTTGTTGACGCGCAGCGCGGACGGCTTGAACCTGACTGATCGGGGCTTTCTCAACAGCGATCGGGTGCTTGAACTGTTGCTGTGATCGGCGTGCATTGACTGGCATTGCGAGCGCGCGCACAAAAATTTTCCGCGCAATGTCGATAATATCAATGAACCCATCGCCAATCAGACCATGAAAATGCTTCCATTCGCCGTCGTTGCCCTGCTGTGGCTGAGTGCACCGCTGGCGCAAACCCTGCCGCCGCACGATCCGCTGCGCGTGCTGATCGTGTCCGATGAAGTCAACCCGCACGGGTTGCCGCCTGAATCCCTGACCCAGCCGGGTGAAATCGGCGCGGCGCTGGCGGCCACCGCGGCGCTCAACATCGACGCCCAGCCCGACGCCATACTGGAAGTGCCGACCAACCAGATTGAACTGGCCACCGCGGCACTGAACGTGCCTTTTGACGACGCTCAGGCTTATGACGTGCTGATCTATTTTGCCCACCGCGCCCCCAACAACGGCAACAACGACCAGCCGCGTCAGGAAGCCTTTGTGAACGCAGTGGAACAATTCCTTGAGGCCGGCGGCGGCGTGATTTCATTCCATCACGGCATCTATCTGGGCGCCGGCAAAACCTCGATGCTCAATCTGCTCGGCGCGCAGGCCACCGGTTCGGTGCCGTGGAACACCGTGGACGGGCAAAACGTCATCAACGTGGACACCGGCGCGCATTTCATCGTCAATCACGCGATCAATTACGATCTGGCCATTGCCTACAGCAACCCCGCGCACGGCGTGCCGGCCGGCACCTACCCGGCGTTCAACAACACCCCGGACGAACGCTACCCGCAAATGGACTTCAACGGCGGCAACACAGGCTGCGAAATCCAGGTTTTGCTGCAAAGCAACTACGACGCGGCCGGCGATTTGCTGGCCTACGACAAACACTGCCCCGACTGGCGCTCACGGGTGTTTGTGTACCAGCCCGGTGAATACCAGCCGCACGCGCTGGAACCGGGCAACAACTACCAGATTTTGCTCAATGCTGTGGTGCACCTGAGTCATTTCAACTGGGACGTGATCTTTCGCGACGATCTGGACTGATGACTCGCAGGCTTGGGTGAGGGCACGTCCCTGTGCCGTGAAGGGCGTTATTCCGGTTGCTGTGGCTGCGCCGGTTGCGCCTGTGATTGTCCGGCCTTCTCCACCGTGATGTTCATTTCCACGCGGATGATGAGTTCACCCTCGGCGTCTTGCGCGTTTTCAATCTCGATCATGCGCTGACCAATGAACAGGGCATCGGCGCTCATGCGTTCGATCAGTTCTGTCAGGTCACTGGGACCGCTGACCGGCGCGGATCTGTTGGAGCGTGTGGTGTTGTGGTTGGCGGCGGAAACCGTCAATGCCACGCCCAGAAGTGCCAATACTGCAATGCTTTTTTTCATGGTTCATTCCTCTTTTAGATGATAGAACCATCGATTATATACTATTTTGTATAATTTGCGGATTGATGCACTGCCTGCGTTGAGCTTCCCGGTGGGCCCATGCATGGCAACCGCGCAGACACCGACTACAAGGTCACCAGCAAACGCACCGCGTCCAGCTGCAAACCGGTGCGCTGCACCGAATCGATCAAGGCGTCGTGGTGCGCCTGCTGCGCCTGGATTTCATCGGCGCGGATGTTGGGATTGACCTCGGACAATTCTTTCAGGCGCGCCTGCTCGCGTGCAGCCTCGGTGCGCGCTGATTCCAGCGCCTGGGCACGGATCTCCGCGCAACGGGATTCCGCCAGGGCCTCGGCCCCTTGCATGAGATCCTTGATCACCGACAACCGCGCGCGCAACACCTGCACCGCGATGTCCACCGGCACGGCGTTGGGTTTGTTCGACAACAGGCGCGCAGCGGCGGTATCGCTGAGCGGCTGACCCGACTCATCCAGCACCAGCGTCACCACGCCTTCGTTCAGGTACACCGCGCTTTGCTGGCGCCAGCGTCCGCCGGACTCGACGCGATACACCGCCTCGAGGAACAACTGCCCGGCTTCCAGACCGCTGCCTTTCAGCGCCACGCAGGCGCTGTTGCCGATTTCCTGGCTGAGAATCATGTCCATCACTTCAGCCACCATCGGATGCTCCCAGCTGAGGTAATGCATGTTTTCATTCGCCAGGGCCACGTCGCGGTGCCAGGTCACCGTCATGCCTTCTTCGAACAGGTGCGGGAAATGCCCCACCATCTGCTCCGTCGGGCGCAAAATTTCACTGCGCGCGCGGTGTTCCTCGTGGTGCACGCCGTACACATCAAATGCCAGGTGCATGAAGCGCATCAGCGCATCCACGTGTTCGGCTTCGTGTGCGCGCTGACACAGGTGATCGGCCTGTGGCTGACGGCAGGAATTGTATTCCAGCAGGCGGTCGCGACCGCTGTGCATGGCCGCCAGCAGGGCCGCCGATTGCGCCTGGGTTTCGGCGATCACCGCGGCGCTGTCACCGGCCGCCGCGGCCTTGAGAAAATCATCCAGCAAACGCTGGTACACGCTGAACGCGGCCGGATTGGTGCGCTCAAACAGGTGCATGCCATGGTGATACCAGGCGAACCAGTGGGCCTGCACCGAATGTTCAAAATATGGCACGTGAATGTGAATCGTGCGGCTCTGGCCGATGCGGTCCAGCCGGCCAATGCGTTGTTCCAGCAAATCGGGGTTGTCCGGCAAATCAAAGCACACCAGGTGATGTGCAAACTGAAAATTGCGCCCTTCGCTGCCGATTTCGGAACACAGCAACAACTGCGTGCCCTGTTGCAGATCGGCAAATCGCGCCGCCGCCTGATCGCGCGCAATCAGGTCCATGCCTTCATGAAACACCGCCGCAGATATGCCGTGCGCGCGTTTCAGGTGTTCGGCCAATTGCAACACCGTGGTGGCGTGGTGTGCGATCAACAACACCTTGGCGTCCCGTTTGGCCTGGATGAATTCCAGCAACCAGGCCACGCGCGGATCGTGCGCACACCAGTCGACGTCGGCATCCACCGGCAGCGCCTGCTCTGGATACAGCACATCGCATTCGCGGTACATCGGCGACCATGACAAAGGCTCTGCGTGCAACTCACGCACGGGAAAATTCTCGATCGAATGGCGGGTGTTGCGAAACAGCACGCGCCCGGTGCCGTGGCGATCCAGCAGCGCGTCGATCAGGGCGCTGCGATGCGCGGCGTCATTGGGCGCGGCGTGAAAGGCCTGCCAGGATTCACTGGCGTGCATGTGCGCCAGGGTTGCGGCCATGTCGGCCAGTTCCCGGGCCTTTAACTCGGTCGCATCGGCCAGGCGCGCGACCACCGCTGCGATGGGCTGAAAATCGGATTCTTCCTGCTTGAAGCGCTCAAAATCGCTGTAGCGGTGCGGGTCCAGCAGGCGCAGGCGGGCAAAATGACTGTGCTGACCGAGTTGTTCCGGCGTCGCGGTCAACAGCAGCACCGAATCGATCGCGGTGGCCAGTTGTTCCACCACTTGATAGGCGGCGCTGGGCGCTTCGGGTGACCAGTACAAATGATGCGCCTCGTCCACCACCAAAAGATCCCAGCCGGCCTCGGTCAGCGCTTGCACGCGTTCTGGCGATGCGGTCAGCCATTCCAGCGGCAACAGCGTCAGTTGGCTGGCCTCGAACGGATTGTCCATCCCGCCGCTGGCCTCTATCTGTTCAATTTTCTCGCCATCCAGTACACTGAAATGCAAATTGAATTTGCGCAGCATTTCCACCATCCACTGGTGAATCAGGGTCTCAGGCACCACCACCAGCACACGTTCGGCCACGCCGCGCAGCAACTGCCGGTGCACGATCAGACCGGCTTCAATGGTTTTGCCCAGCCCCACTTCATCGGCCAGCAGCACGCGCGGCGCCAGGCGCTGACACACCGCGTGGGCGATGTACAGCTGGTGCGGCAGCAAAGCGGTGCGGCAACCGATCAGCCCGTACAGATCCGAGTGCAGCAGGCGCAGGCGGTGATCGCGCGCCAGGGCGCGCAGACGGTGCATTTTGACGCCGTCGATCTGACCGTTGAGCAAGCGGTCCAGCGGCTGATCGATGCGAATTTCATCGGCCAGTTCACTCTCCGCCACTTGCCGGGTGTCCCCGGATGCGGTCACGCCGGTGTAATGCAGCAGCGCGCCGCGGGTTTCAACGGCGGTGATTTTCATCGACCAGCCTTCGCGGTGCTGCAAGGCGTCGCCGGGACTCAAAATCAGCCGCGTCAGCGGCGCGTTGTCTTTGGCGAACACGCGGGTTTCTTCCACCGCGTTGAAGGCGATGCGCACCATGCGATGATTTTCTTCCAACACGCGGCCGAGACCGAGCTGCAGGTCCGCGGCGTTGAAATAGCGTTGACCGGGTGTGAATGTTTGCACGTTGACGGGTGTCCTCTTCAATGGCGGCATTGTAACCTGAACGGAGGCATTTTGTCGCGCCGCAAGCGCCAGGGTGGCGCCGTTTTTTGACTTAAACCGCGGCCAGTTTTTCTGCTTCGCGGTTCCAGCGACGGATCAGCGCATCGCACGCCTGGGGGTGCTCGCGGCGCATGCATTCAGCCAATGTGCGCGCCTGTTCAATCAGTTCTGGATGGGTCTCAATGTTGGCCAGACGGAAGCCGATTTCACCTTTCTGCCGGGTGCCGAGAATTTCACCCGGACCGCGCAATTTCAAGTCCATGCGGGCAATTTCAAAGCCGTCGGTGGTGTTGCGCATGGTTTCCAGCCGCTGCCGCGCGATCTCACCCAGCGGGGCCTGATACATCAACACGCAATGGCTGTGACGGCGGCCGCGCCCCACCCGGCCACGCAACTGATGCAGCTGCGACAGTCCCAGCCGTTCGGCGTTCTCAATCACCATCAGACTGGCGTTGGGCACATCCACCCCGACTTCGATCACGGTGGTCGCCACCAGCAGGTCGATGGCCCCCGACTTGAAGTGCGCCATCACGGATTTCTTCTCCGATGCTTTCAACTGCCCGTGCACCAGCCCGATGCGCAAGTCCGGGAACATGTCCGCCAGATCGCGCGCGGTGTCGGCCGCGGCGCTGGCGCGCAGCTTATCGGATTCTTCAATCAGGGTGCACACCCAGTAGGCCTGTTCTCCGCGCGCGCAGGCATCGCGGATGCGTTCGGCCAGCTCCGGCATTTTGCTGTTCGACAGCAACACCGTGTTGACCGGCACCCGGCCCGGCGGCAATTCATCGATGACGGACAAATCCAAATTGGCGTAGGCCAGTTGCGCCAGGGTGCGCGGTATCGGTGTGGCGGTCATGATCAAGGTGTGCGGATGCAACGCGCCCTGCCGGCCTTTTTGTTTGATCGCCAGGCGCTGATGCACGCCGAAGCGGTGCTGTTCATCGATCACCACCAGGGCCAGGTCATTGAATTCAACCTCGTCCTGAAACAGCGCGTGCGTGCCCACGGCCACGGCACAGCCCTCGGCGATGCGTTTGAGTGCTTCGCGCCGCGCAACGCCTTTGACCGCGCCGCTTAAAAAAACCACTTCATCGGCCTCGAACCACTGCAACAGGGAATGCAGGTGTTGTTCGGCCAATATTTCCGTGGGCGCCATCATCACCGCCTGCCGGCCGCAGGCGCGCACCGCGTGCATGGCCATGGCCGCAACCACGGTTTTACCGCTGCCCACATCGCCCTGCACCAGCCGCTGCATCGGTCGGGCGCGCTGCAGGTCGGCCTGGATTTCAGCGTTCACGCGCTGTTGCGCCGCGGTCAGTTCGAACGGCAGCGCCTGCGTGAACGCCTGCATGAGTCCGGCATCGGCGTGCAGCGGTTGTGCGCGACGTCGGTCCTGCCGCGCACGCACCTTGGCCATGGTCAACAGATGCGCCAGCACCTCTTCCAGCATCAGCCGTTGCTGCGCCGGGTGGTCGCCGGCCACCAGCGCGCGGGTGTCGGCGCCCGGTTCGGGCCGGTGCACCTGCACCAACGCGCTTTGCAAATCCGGCAGATGCAACTCTGACAGCGCCGCTTCCGGCAGGAGTTCGGGTAAGTGCAGTGAACCGTCCAGCAAGGCGTCCAGGGCCTGCGCGGCGATGTTCTGCAAGAGTTTCTGTGACAGGCCCTCGGTTTTCGGATAGATCGGTCTGAGCGCGTCGTCCAGCGGCGCCTCGCTGCCGTCGAGAAACCGGTATTCCGGGTGCACGCACTCCAGACCAAACAGCCCGCGGGTAAAATCGCCGAACAGGCGCACACGCCGGCCGGGCCGGAAGGCGGCTTTTTGGGAATGGAAATAATGGAAAAACTTGGCACTCAGCAACGTTTCGCCATCGCTCAGTTCACAGATCATCATCGAACGGCGGCCGCGCGTGGTGTAGCATTTGACCACCGCTACCTCGACCTGCGCCGGCTGACCCGGCTGCAATTCGGCCAGCGGGGTCAGGCGGGTGCGGTCCTCGTAGCGCAACGGCAGATGAAACAGCACATCCAGCGCCTCGAGCAGGCCCAGTTGCTTGAGTTTGACCGCGGTGGCCGGACCGACGCCTTTGAGGTCACTCAGCTGCACGCGTCAGTCGACGGCGATCAGCGCGTCCATTTCCACCAGCGAATCTTTGGGCAAACGCGAAACTTCAATCGCCGCGCGCGCCGGATACGGCGCTTCAAAATACTGCGCCATGATTTCATTGATGTGCGGAAAATTCGCCAGGTCTTTGAGAAACACGTTGAGTTTCAAGGTGTTGTTGAGGTTGGTGCCGGCGGCTTTGGCGACGTAGGACAGATTCTGGAACACCCGGTGGATCTGCTGAATCACGTCGGCAGACACCATCTCCCCGGTGTCCGGGTCGAGCGGAATCTGGCCCGAGGCATACAGAATGCCGTTGTGCACCACGCCTTGTGAATAGGTGCCGATGGCGGCCGGCGCGCGGTCGGTCTGGATGATTTTTTTCATGATATTCTTCGTTCTGCGGTTAACACTTCCTGATAATTGAGCAGCCGCGCCATCAATTCCTCGATTTCCTGGCGGCTTTCGGTGTTGACGGTGAACACCAGTTCGGTGTAACCGCCGTCTTTGTCGGCCTGGCCGATGGTGTCGATGTTGATGTTCTGATCGGCGATCACACTGGCCAGTTTGGCCAGCACCCCGGATGTGTTGATCACGTCCAGTTTGATGGTGCTCTTGAATTCGCCACTGGTCTCGCGGTCCCAGCGACACAACACCATGCGTTCCGGCGCGCCTTTTTTCAATTCTTCCACGTTGCGGCATTCCTTGCGGTGCACCACCACGCCTTTGGCCGGGCTCAGATAGCCAATGATTTCATCGCCGGGTATCGGCTGACAGCAATTTGGGTAGTTCACAATCGAGCCTTCGGTGCCGGAGATCGACAGGGCCTCGCGCGGCACGTAGTTTTTGTCGATGCCGCGCTGTTTCAACAACGGCAACAGTTTGCGCGCAGCGATTGATGGCAGCAACTCACCGTAGGCCAAGGATTTAAGCAAATCGTTCATGCTGTCCAGCTGGTACAGTTTCAACACCCGATTGATGGCGCGTTGATCGAGTTTTTCAAAGGAATAGCCGAAAGTGTCCAGCGCGCGGTCGAGCATGCGATGCCCGAGCAGCAGCGCGTCCTCGTCCTTGATCTGTTTCAGCGTCTTGCGGATCGCGGTGCGCGCCTTGCTGGAAGCCACGATGCTCAGCCAGTCGGTGTTCACCGTGACTTCGTCCGCGGTTTTGATCACCACCGTCTGGCCGGTTTGCAGCTTGTATTTGAGCGGCACTTTCTGGCCATTGACCACCGCAGCGGTGGCCTGATTGCCAATCGAGGTGTGAATGCTGTAGGCAAAATCCAGCGCACTGGAATTGGTCGGCAGCTGCACGATGTCACCTTTGGGTGTGAACACGTAGATTTCATCGGTGCCCAGATCGCGTTTCAGATTCTCGTAGAATTCCAGCGAGCTGACCGAATCTTTTTGCAGTCGCAGCAGGCTGTTGAGCCAGTTGCGCGCGTTCAGCAGCGAACTCGACGAATGCGCGTTCTTGCGCTTGTACAGCCAGTGCGCGGCCACACCCAGCTCACACATCTTGTCCATTTCCTCGGTGCGGATTTGCACCTCAAGAATCAGGCCGTATGGGCCTTTGACCACGGTGTGCAGCGACTGATAGCCGTTCAGCTTGGGCACCGCGATGTAGTCCTTGAAGCCGTTCTCGTTGGGCGGGTACAAATTGTGGATCACACCGAGCGCGATGTAGCATTGCTGCAATTCCTTGACCACGATGCGCACGCCGAACAGATCGTCGATCTGATCAAAGGACAGTTTCTTGTTCTTGATTTTCTGGTACAGGCTGTAGATGGATTTCTGTCGACCATTGATTTCCGCCACCAGGTTGGATTGCAGCAGCGCCTTGGACATCTTTTTGATGATCTTGTCCACGGTCTTCTTGCGGTTGCCGGACACTTCGCGGATTTTCTCGTCCAGCTCCTCAAACAGGTGCGGATGCAACACTTTGAACGACAGAGTTTCCATTTCCGTCTGGATGGATTTCAGGCCGATGCGCTCGGCGATCGGCGCGTACACTTCCAGGGTTTCCTTGGCGATGCGCCGCTGGCCGGACGGGCTCATGTGTTCAATGGTGCGCATGTTGTGCAGGCGGTCGCACAGCTTGATCAT
>JBNLBT010000010.1:0-57629 GCA_050303435.1 Marinicellaceae bacterium | reverse complement strand
CCAACAGCTTCCGTGCTACGGTCATGAGGAACTTCCTGCAAAACATCTATCATAGCAGGCTATACACAAACAAGCCAGTGCGAAAAGCCGCAAAAAAGTGTAGGATGATTTTTACGGGGTGTCTGTCCTCAGATGCTAGGCTATGATGACATTGGATGTTCACAACCAAGCGGCCTTCCCAAAAGATTTAGATCTTCAAATATACTGGGAAACTGTGCGGAATTTTTAGCGGTTAACAGGTTATTGAAAAATGGTTCAAAGTTAAAAAATGTCAATATAATTGAAGCATATCAAGTGGATACATCTGGCTGGTTGACAGGTCGTGGGAAAATTAAGGAATATTGTGGAAATTGCAAATTCATTTTTGGAATTAGGAATAAAAAAAGATGACTGGTTTTTTCTCAAAAGAAAATTTTAATGATAAGTTAGATGGGGCTTTTCAATTGGAAGCAAGTGAAAAGAGTTATAAAAAACAAAGAAAAATGTTAAAAAAAATTAGAAAGGATCATAAACATGAAGTGTATCAATATGTTGTGAATAGATTAAATTCAATAGAAGCATATCCACACAGGTCCTTATATGAATTTCTTGCCAAATATCATATTAATGATGCACTTGATTTATTGATCCGAAAAATTAATCATCCTGCTAAATGTGATGAGAAAACAAGAGCTATATTGGCTTTTGATGTTTGTGATTTGAATCAATTGCAAGAATGGCAAAAAAAAATCATCTGGGAGACTATGCTCTCTATATTTTCTGCAGAAAATGAGTCAAATGATGATCGGCTATATTCTGGTATTGTTTTGTTGAAAATGGATTTTGTGGAAGCCTCTGTGTTACTTCGTCAAATTCTAAATAATATTAAAGACACTGATAAAATAGAATATTTGGTCGAACCTTTGGATGTCTATTTAAGGAAAAGTTGATGTTGTCCTTCCCATCGTTGTCCTGTCCACCGTTGTCCTGTCAATATGTTGCAGGTGTCCTGTCCACCATCCACTTGTAATCCCCCCATTAATAACAACTCTTCAAAGTAGAACTCATGCGGCCATCAACGGTGGCCGTCCATAGTTGGCCTTGTGAGGTCTTTCATGATTATAAAACCACGACAATATGCGCCTTTTTTTATTGGTTCTTTGAAACTGTGCTCAGTTGGTCATTAACGGGTGTAATGTGACCATCCGATCGAGGTTAATCCGTCCAGCAATGCAAATTCAGAAGCATTTCAGCGGAATTTCAATATCTTCAGGACAGCGATGAATTACGCTGTTTGCCATTGAATCGCGGACTCTGGCGGTGGCGTTTTGTGCCATAGGCCGGGGGCGCGGTGTGGCATGGATCAACTGGAGATTTGCATGAGAAAGATCGCAGCAGTGATGGTGTTGAGTGCGTTGGCGACGGCGCATGCTGAAGTGGTGCACTGGCTTTCACAGCCGGGGGAAGAATTGGGTCTGGTGAACAACGCCGGGATGTACGCGCCGAAGTTGTCGGCCAATGGGCAGCACCTGTGTTTCATGAGTTTGGCCAGCAATCTGTTGGCGGGCGATGAAAACCACCTGGCGGATGTGTTTGCCATTGATTTGCAGGATTTCACCACAGAAATGGTCAGCATCACTCAGGGCGGCGTGCAGGCGCACGATTACGGCACCGGACAATGCGCCACACCGTCTTCCGATGGCCGCTATATTGGCTTTGTTTCATTTTCAGCCGATTTGCCCAACGGGGTGGGTTTTGCCGACGACCATTTTTACATCAAGGATCTGCAAACCGGGGCATTGGTCAATCACACCGACGACGGCGTCGGTGGCTATTTTGAGCTCACCGGTGATTTCTTTATGCACGAAAACGCCAATGAACTGATTTTCGAGACCTATTATGGTCTGGATCCGCTGCACACCGGTTTTGACAAGCAGGTGTATCACAAGCAGCTGGACACGGACGCGTTGGAGCTGTTGTCCAAATCGCACGACGGCCTGGCTGTGGCCGATGAAGACGTGACATTGCTGGACGTATCCGACAATTTTCGCTTTGTGCTGATGCGCAGCCGCGCCAGCAACCTCACCACCGATGTGATCAACAACAGCGATTACAACCTGTTTTTACTGGACCGCAACACCGGCATCATGGAACTGGTGAACCGCACGCCCGCGGGCGCTTCGACCAGCACCGGGGCGTATTTCAATTCCGCCGCGGTCAGCAACCTCGGTGAGGTGGTGTTCATGTCCGATGAGGATGAATTGGTGGTCGGTGACAACAACGGTTCATCGGACGTGTTTTATTACGACGGCAGCCAGATCGTGCGCATCAATCTGGACGGCAGTGGCGCTGAGGTCAGTGACGCTGAGCCGGGATTTGTGGACATCAGCGGCGACGGCTCGCGCATTGTCTTCACCGATTTGAGCACTGACATGATCGGCTTGAGCACGCCGGCGTTCTTTAATCTGTACGCCTATCAGGTCAACACCCAGACGCTGTCGCTGGTCAGCCGCAGCGGTGGACCGACTGCCGGCAGCAACGGGCACACCGGTCAGCCGCATTTATCCACCAACGGGTCACGGGTGGTGTACACCTCAGCCGCCACCAATTTGTTGTCCCAGCCGCAAATGGGATTGTACGACAACGTCTATCTGCACAGTTTCACCCTCAATCAGACCATCGCGCCGGTGCAGCCGACACTGCCGGTAAACACCGTGGTCAGCAATGCGGTGTTTCCCAGCAGCAGCAGCGACCAGCGTTACGTGATCTACGTGTCCAAAACCAACAACTTCACCCCGCAGGCAATCGACGACGTCAGCGGGGACTTGTATTTGCTGGACCGAGAAGACAACAGCCACACCCTGTTGGCGCTCAACGCCTGGGGCCGCACCGATGTGTCGCCGTCCGGTCGCTACGTGGTGTTTCGCAGCAACTACTTTCAGCCGGGCGGGGTGATCGATCTGGGGGTCAATCAATTGTTCCTGCTGGATCGGCAGACCGGCGATTACACGCAGCTGGTCAACAGCTACGATTTTTCCGTCAACGACGACGGCCTGGTGGCGTTTGAAACCGAGGATGCTCTGGTGGGCAATGACACCAACGGCCTGGACGACATTTACACCTACAGTCCGCACACGGGGCTTTTTACCCTGATTTCTGAAGGCATGGGTGGCACGGCCGTGGTCGGCGTGCAGCCCTGGATCGGCGGCTCCGGCGCCAATATATGGATCGCCTTTGCCAGCGCTTCCGACGATCTGGTCAACGGCGATGGCAACGGTCTGACCGATGTGTTTGTGCGCAAATGGCCGACCGGTCCGACCGTGCGCGCCAGCCAGACCGCCGCCGGCGTGGAAGGCAACGGTGGCTCGTACGGGGCGAAAATTTCCAGCAACGGTGAATACGTGGCTTTCTTGACCGAAGCGGACAACCTCACCGGCGATGATTACAGCAATGCCGGGTCCACGCAGATGCTGCGGTTCAACCGCTTGACCCTGGGGCTGGAACTGGTTTCGCGCAATGAGTTTGGGGCGCCGCTGTTGTCCGATTCGCCGGAGCTGTATGAATTGTCCCTGTCGGACAGCGGGCGTTACGTCACGTATGCCTATACGGACGATTTCGCAGCAGTGGATTTCACCGGCGATGACGATTACCGCAAAGACGTGGTGCTGTACGACGCGCAGACGCAACAGGCGCAAGTGATCTCCAAAATGCCCAACGGCAGCAACATCAAAAATCCTTCGGATTGGAGTGAAGTGGTGGAGGATCTGAGTCTGTCGCCGCCGCGCGTGGCGGTGGTGTTTCAGAGCGGACACGACTTGACCGAAGTTTCCAATCACCCGGCGTACACAGAGGTGTTCATGTATCAGGACGGCGGGCCACCGTTCAACTTGTCCTTGGCTGTGGTGGGCCCGGGATCGATATCGGGCACCGGTGGCATCAATTGCAACAGTGCCTGCGTAGTGCAGCGCGCATTGGGCAGCGAGCTGACCATGGTGGCGGTGCCGGACGGCGATGCGGTGTTCAGTGGCTGGACGCTGGATTTTGGTGATTGCAACGACGAGGTCAATCCCTGCGTGTTGTTGATGGATCGCGACAAAACCCTGGTGGCGACATTCAAAGGCAATGACGATGTGATTTTCATCAACAGTTTTGACTGATGCGCCTGTAACCGTGGTCGCTGCCCGCCGACCGCGGTTGATCGGGTCGCCGATCTGCGGAAAGGGCATGCATTGGCCGCACCGAGGCATGAAATTTTTCTTGCAACTCTGGTATCATTGCGTTTTGTTTTTAATTGCCCGAACGCATGCAATACCGATTCGCCGATTTAATTCTGGATGACCAAAGCAAAAGTCTCATGGCCGGGGACGAGCAGGTGAGCATCACACGCAAAAGTTATGAGGTGTTGTTGTACATGCTCAACAACCCCGAACGTGTGATTGGCAAGGATGAATTGATTGAGCACGTCTGGCATGGCCGCGTGGTGACCGACAACACGGTCGACCAGTGCCTGTCCAAGCTGCGCAAGACCTTGCAAAATCATGGGCTTGAGAACGCCATTGAATCGGTCTACGGGCATGGGATTAAATTTAATTTACCGGTGCGCACAGACGCGCAAAATCCGGCAGAACAAGCGACGCAACTCCGTCCAAAGTGGTTTGTCTGGGCCTGGATCAGTGTGGGGGTCATGCTGAGTGTTTTGGCGTTGTGGCTGGTCAAACGTGAAGCCGTGGAACCGCGATCTTTTGTGCCGGTTGAAGCCAACGCGCCGCGCCCACTGTTGATGGTGCTGGGCGCCGCAGCAGACGAAGGCGGAGGCGATGAAACGGCGGACTGGTACCGCAACCCGGATCAATTGATCGAGCAAATGTTCAAATACACGGATCGTGTGGATCTGCGCCTGTATGCAGAAAAACCGCCGCACCTGAACCGTCAGGCGTTCGTGGAAAATCAATGGCGCATCTCGCCGGAACTGAACACTGTGATGGCGCGCCTGCAGAGGGACGAGGAAACCTACACCTTGAGTTTGACCCTGACCGACGGTGAGCAACACATCACGGAAGAACAATTCACCCATGAAAACCTCAGTGAAGTGTTCCGTCAGGGCAGCCGTTGGCTGCACCGCATGATGGCATTGGAGGACGCGCCGGCGGTTGAACGCTTGCTGCCAGACAACGCCTACGTGACCGAGCTGTACATGCGCGGTTTGCTGGCCATGCGCCGCGGTGACATCGACAAAGCGGCGGCCGCGTTTGAGCTGTGCATTGCTGAAAGCCCCGATTTCCACCTGGCGCGTCTGGAATTGGCCCACATTCGCAACCAGCAGGGGCGACTGGAAGAATCCATGGCCTTGCTGGACACCTTGCAGTCGGTGCAATTGCTGCCGGCGTTCGAAATTGAAATGGCCGGATTAAAAAGCAACGCGCTGGACATTCAGGGGCACGCCGGACAGGCCAATGACTTGTTGTACGGCACCATAGAAAAATACGCCGCCACGCACCCCTCTGCGCTCAACGATTTGCGTCTGGTGTTGTCCCAGCGCCTGCAAAGCAACGGCGATCTGGCGCGCGCACTGGAGCAATTGCAGGTGGTGCAGTCGCAGTTGGACGTCGAAAGAAATCCACGCATGTCCGCCACGGTGTCCATCGCTTTGGCCAGCGTACTGCATGAAATGGGCCAGGAGCAGGCCGCCGAGTCCGCTGCACGGCAAGCCCTGGATGATTACACCCGACTGCAGGACTTGATCGGCGTGGCGCGCTCCAACAGCACGCTGGGGCGAATTCTGGTGGCCCGCGGTGAACACCGCCAGGCTGCGGACTATCTTGAGCGCGCCCTGTCGCTGGCGCGGGAAATGAACTATCCGGTGGGCATTGGGGCCGCGATCAATGATTTGTTGCCGTTGCTGGTGACCCTGGGTTTGCTGGAGGAAGCGCGCGAATTGAATGAGGAAATGATTCGCATCGCTGAAGACATTGAATTTCCACGCATGCGTTTGGTGGCCATGCAACACGCCCATGAAATGAATTTGATACAGGGCGGTGAAACCGTACTCATGCAAACCGTCAAGGCGCACCGCGATCTGGCCGAGCGCATCAACAATCGCCGGGCCTTGCAATTGAATGACATCATGGCTGTGGAAGCCGAGCTGCGCTCACAGCGTGCACCTTCGGCCGAGGCGCTGGCCGCCTTGCAGGCGGTGCTGCGCGAAGCCGAAGTTGAAAATCTGACCGCGCGTGCAGAACTGGCATATGGGCGTCACCAATTGATGCACGGCGATGCGCAGTCCGGTGTGGCCTTGCTGCAGCAACTACAGACGCGCGTGCAGGGCGCGCGGCTCAATGACCTGGCCATTCAGGTGGCGCATGCGCTGGCACAGCACTGGCTGGATGTCGGGGCAGCGCAAAAGGCACTGCAGGCGCTGCACAGTGTGCAATCAATGGGGCCGCCCGATTACCCGCATCTGCTGCTGCAGGCACAGGCGGAATACGCCTTGGGCGATGCGCTGAAGGCCCATGAACTGGCACAACGGGCGCGGCAATCGGCCAATCAGTTGTGGCGCAGCAGCGATCAGGCATTTCTCAATCAAACCTCGCAGAGTTACCAGGACAGCGAATCGCCGTGATTTCTGACTGACGCGGCGCGCGTCAGTGTGGATCGGCCAGTTGTGCCGATGCGGCGGCATCCGCGGGTGTATTTTGCTCCTGTACAGGTGGGTGCAGTGCATCGGAATGGGTGCTCCGCGAAGGGTGCAGGGGGCCACGGCTCTGGTGCGCGTCCATGCCCCATTCAGACAGTTTCTGCAGCGCCCAGCCCGGCGCGTGGTCTTTGTGACAGTCGTTGCAGGCGTTCGGTGAATTCTGCAATCCAAGTTGCGCACTCAGCATGGGATTGGGGATGCTGCCGAGGTTGTGTGAGCGGGCCATGACATTGACTCCGGAGACCTGGTTGAGGATGTTTTTCGGCATGTGGCAGTCGTAGCAGAACGCGCCGGGCTGTCCCGCGTTGTGGCGGCTGTGATCGGCCACAGTGCTGGCAATCTCTGCATGACATTCAGCGCAATACGCATTGCTGGCAGCGGACGCTTGCAACAGGCCGTCGCGGGCCGGCAATTTGTTGTTGTGTGGATCGTGGCAGTCGCTGCAACGCATGTCGGTCAGGGCGTAGTGCCGCGAGTCGGCGAACGAACGGAACAGTGTGCCCAACCCTTTGGGCCGCCCGTCTGGCCAGACTTCCACAGTCGGCTGGGTGCGACCGGGTTGCAAAGGGGCTTCGGTGAAAAACATCGACAGGTCATTCAAGCGCCCGTGCGCGTCATAGCCCGGTTCATACGTGCGGTAAGCGTCCATGCGGCTGCGCAAGATGTCCGATCCATGGCAGCGCGCGCACACACTCAATGCCACGCCACGCTGTTGTTTGGATGCGTTCATCATGTAGGCGGCCTGACGCCCCAGAATGCGGTTGTCTATGAAACCCATGATGCGGTTGCTTATGCCTGCCTGCATGTAATTCACGTGCGCCTGACCTGGTCCATGGCAGGCTTCGCAGCCCACGCCCGCTTCGGTCCATTCGGTGTGTGCACTGCGATGCGCCGGGTCTTTTGACACCACCTGCAGGTGGGTGCTGTGACAGCGACCGCAGTACAGATTCCAGGCCGAATTCAAGGTCTGCATCTGTGCCCACAGGTCGGCCACGCTGTGTTGACTTTTTTCCTGTTCATTCCAGTAAGCGAAGAATTCTCCGCGCGGCACCGACCACTGCACCGGTAAACGTCGCAGCACGCCACCGGGTTCACGGGTCAGATAGGTTTGTCGGTATTGATAGCCGACCACGCGGTCAACTGGAAATTCACGGTATTCATCGCTTTCTGGCAAGCGAATGGCCATGTAGTGTCCGGTGTCATCGCGTCGCGTTTTAATCGCCGGCAACGCGTCCAAGGGTCCTTTGCGGTCTTGTTCCGGGATCAGCCATTGGCCGTTGTCAAATTGACCCACCACACTGCGTTCATCCGCCAAGCGGGTGATGTTGTGGTGCGGTGATGACTTCCACGCGGCGTGATTCACCCAATGGCATTCGCCGCACACGGCGCTGCCGGCGTATTCGGAGTGATAGACCTCAGAGTGGTCGTCGTGCAGCAGCCAAAACAGCGGCAAGGCAAGGACCACGGCGGCCGGCAACAACAACAGCAGTGTCCAGCCAGACAGCCGGCCCGCGCAGCGTCGTCGGCCCATCGCAGGGCGGTTAGTTCGGCGTGGGAACGGCTTGATGACAGTGCTCACAGTGCGCTCGTTCATACGGAGTTGCGGCTGGCGTTGACGTTGCCGTACAGCGAGCGGGTGACCATTTTTTCATACACCGCGATGCGCTCGGCATTGGCTTCGGGGTCTTTGTTCAACTGCGCGATGCGTTGCAAGGCGTGTTGCTGAATGGTCAGCAGCGGCAGAACAATGCGTTCGCGCTGTTCGATGGACGCCAGCCGCAACGGTCGATCGGCGAGTAAATGCGGTTGCCCGGAAATGGCCTTGAGTTCTTCTGTGGCGCGGGTGAATTCCGTGTAAATCCAGCGCCAGAATTCGCCGAACTGTGCATCATCGGACAAATACTGGGTCAGTGGCATGTAGGATTTGCAGATGGACATCATGCTGTTGTCCAGCATGGCGCTGAAAAATCCGCTGCGCAGGTACAGCTGTTGCGCGGCGTCCCATTGTTGTGCTTTTCTCAAGGACTGCAAGGCGGTGCCCACGCCAAAATATCCCAGCACGTTTTGTTTTAGCTGGCTCCAGGCGCCAACAAAGGGGATCGCACGCAAATCTTCAAACACCAGTTGACCACCGCCCGAACGTTTCACCGGCCGGGAGCCAATGTTGGTTTGTCCGTAGTATTTCAGGGTGCTGATTTTCTCCAGATAGGGCATGAACATCGGGTGGTGCTTGAAGCGCTCGTATTCAGCCAGCGAGGTGTCGCACAACTCTTGCATCAGTGCGCGCGCCGCGTCATCCAGCGCGATGCCGCGGTGTTTGCCCACCGCATTGCCGAGGCCGGCGCTGAGCAACTGTTCCAGATTGTATTGCGCGGAATCGGCGGTGCCGAATTTGGAGGAGATGGTTTGCCCCTGTATGGTCAGTTGGATTTCCCGATTGGCCACCCGATCGGACTGCGAAGCGTAGAATTTATGTGTTTCACCGCCGCCGCGGGCCGGTGGGCCGCCACGGCCGTCGAAAAACACCGCGTGCACACCCGCTTGCGCAGACAGCGCCGAAAGCGTTTCCTTGGCTTGCAGGATCGACCAGTTGGCGGCCAGGTAACCGCCGTCTTTGGTGCCATCGGAAAAGCCCAGCATGATGGTTTGCTTGTTGCCGCGTTGTTGCAAATGGTGCCGATAATTGGGGTTTTGATACAGTGTTTGCATGATCTCACCGGCGTTGCGCAAATCATCGATGGTCTCAAACAGCGGGATGATGTCCACCGCGATGGCTTCCTTTGGCCACAAGCCACTCAGTCGCAGCAAAGCCAGCACGTGCATCACGTCAATGGCGGAACGGCAGTTGCTGATGATGTAGCGGTTGGCCCCGCACTCGCCGTTGCGGCCCTGAATGGTGTGCATGGCGAATACGCTGGCGAGGGTTTCACGGGCTTCGGGGTCCTGCACCGATTCGGGCTTCAGCGGTCCATGAATTTGTCCCAGCGCTTGCATGTATGCCGCGTCGTCACCGTTGCGGGGTGAGGGCAGTATGGCGTGTTCGTTCGACAAGGTTTCAATCACCCGGGTGTGCACCCGGGAATCCTGACGCACATCCAGGGCGGCAAAGTGCACGCCGAATACCTGCACCTGATCAATCAACGCCTGCAGCTGCTCAACAAACAGGCCGCCGTGCAGCCGCAACAGCTTGTCTTTGATGGCGGTCAGTTCGGTGTGGATTTGTGCGGCCGAGATCGCTGCATCCGGGTCCACATAGGCGGCGCGATAAATGTGTTTTTCCAGATCCAGAAGTTGTCGGTCCACCTGATCAAAGGTCAGGCGTTTTTTTAATTTTCTGATGTCGCGGTGATAGCATTTAAGTACACCGGTTTTCAGGCGTCGCGCCACATCCAGGGTGGTCTGTGCGGTCACATGCGGGTTGCCGTCGCGGTCACCGCCGGGCCAGAAACCCACTTCCACGATGCTGTTTTGTGGTAAGGGCCCGTCGTCAAACACGTGGCGACGAATGCGCGCACGGACGTCGGCGATGGCGTGGTAAAACACGTTTTCCAGAAACCACACCAGCGACACCGCTTCATCGTACGGGGTGGGTTTCT
The DNA here is from genome assembly GCA_050303435.1 of Marinicellaceae bacterium. Taxonomy (GTDB): domain Bacteria; phylum Pseudomonadota; class Gammaproteobacteria; order Xanthomonadales; family Marinicellaceae; genus JBNLBT01. The sequence goes on along the minus strand of JBNLBT010000010.1, from coordinate 47,360 downwards.
GTTTGCTGAACAGCGGTGTTTTGCCCAATTGCTGCAACAGCTGTTCAATCAAATCGATGTCGTTCTCGGCAATGGCCACGCTCAAATCGGTCAAAATGCCCAGCACCGGCCCCGGATAAAATTGCGTCGGGTGTGCGGTCAGCACCACCCGCACGCGATAGTCCTGAAGTGTTTCCTGCAAGGCGCCCTTCAGTCCCATGTAATCACATTCATTGGCCAAATGCGGCACCGAGCCTTTGCCATCGAGTGCGTGGGTGTCGGTGAAGGCGGCTTCCTCCACCGCATCGAACAACACGATCTGGCGCTCAATGTACTGAATAAATTTAAACAGCGCGCTGATTTGACGCGTTTCATCCTCAGCCATGCCCTGGTCGGCGAGGAATTCACTGAGAATCTGGTGCGGGCTTTTCATCGCCGCATAGCCGGCTTCGCAGGCATTGATCAGCAACGGCAGCAACACCCCGGTGCGGTACACGTCGTCAAATGGCAATTTCAAAAACAGGCTGTTGTAGATGTGAAACTTGTTGATCACGCTGTTGTGGTACAGACGCAGCAGGCGTTTCTGATTCATGTGTTGGTGCTCGGGGTCAATGCTTGAAATGACTACACTATACGTGAGTTCATGGTCCGCTTCAATGGCGTCGGGGAATAAACGCGGCGCCTGGGCATTTCATCTGATGTCAATCGATGGTACAGTGGTTGGCCCTTGGGCAGGAATTGAGCATGCGCATTGAATTGATCTGGAAAATTGTATTTTGGGTGGTGCTGTGCCTGCTGGTGGGGCAGGTGGCCGGCTATTTGACTCTGGATGCGGTGAAAACCTGGTATCCGGGCATCGTCAAGCCCTCATTCAATCCGCCCAATTGGGTGTTTGCACCGGTATGGATCGCGCTGTACATTGTCATGGGGGTGGCTGCAGGGCTGGTCTGGAGCGCGCCCAAATCGTCGCTGCGCGGTCAGGCCATGGCAGTGTTTACGGTGCACCTGTTGATCAATGCGGCCTGGTCACTGGCATTTTTCTACATGCATTCGCCGTTGTATGGTTTGTTGGTGATTGCACCGCTGTGGGTCCTGATCGTTTATCTGATGGCGCTGTTTGGCCGCATCCGGCCATTGGCCGCCTGGCTGTTGTTGCCGTATCTGTTGTGGGTCAGTTTTGCGGCGGTGCTGAACACCGCAATCTTTGTGCTCAACCGCTGAATCAGACATCGCCCGGGACAAGACCGTTCATCGGCCTGTCCCGACCCCGACGCCGTTATTTTTTGCTTTTCAGGCGTTTCACGCCGATCATGTCGAGCACAAATTTTTCCCAGAATGCATCGCTTTTGCCTTTGCGAATTTTGCGCAGGAAGTACTTTTCAAACGCCACTTTGGCAAGGTGCACCCATTTACCGCTGGCCGCCCAGTTTAAATTTCTTGGCGGAATTTGTGGTTTGGCGATGAAGGCCACACCGCCGTCGCCAAAATCTGCCAGGCAGATGGCGTTCAGGCTGGGCTTGGTGTTGGGCTCCCGGCCTTCGCACAGGGCTTTGATGTTGTGCGCTGCGGCGGTGACCATGGATTCGATCATGTAACCGGTTTTCGGCACGCCCACCGGCACCGGTGTCTGGCCCATCGGTGGAATGGCCACGCACACGCCGACCGAGAAGATGTTCTTGTGAGTTGGATTGCGCTGATATGCGTCGGTCAGAATGAATCCGCGCGGATTGCTCAATCCTTCAATACCCATCACCGCGTCGACGCCGCGGAACGCAGGTAAGATCATGGCGTGTTTAAAGGCGATGGGGTCGTGTGTGCGGCTTTGGCCGTCCTGGAAATGTTCGGTGACGCGCAGCACGCCTGGTTCGACCGCGTCAATCTTGGCATTGCAGATCCATTTGATGTGGGCGTTGCGCAATTTGGATTCCAGCAGACCTTTGGTGTCGCCCACGCCATCCAGTCCTAAATGACCAATGTACGGTTCGGAGGTCACAAAGGTGATCGGCACGCGATCGCGGATGCCATGTTTTCTCAGATCTGTGTCCAGTATCAATGCGTATTCATAGGCCGGTCCGAAACAAGAAGCCCCCTGGGCTGCGCCGACCACCACCGGTCCCGGGTCTTTGAGGAATTCAGTCCAGGCATCGCCGGCGGCTTGCGCGTGGGCTGTTTTGCAGATTGAGGCCGTGTGACCTTGGGGCCCCAGGCCTTCAATTTCATCAAATGCCAGTTGCGGTCCGGTGGCAATCACCAGGTAGTCGTAGTCGATCAGGCGACCATCGGTCAGTTCAACCCGATTGTCTTCAGGCAGCACGCGGGCGGCCGCCATGTGAATGAATTGCACGCCTTTTTTCTTCAGCGTCGGTTCCAGATCAACGCGAATCTGACCCTGTTTGCGCCAATTGACGGCAACCCAGGGGTTGGATGGGGTGAATTCAAAATAGGGCAGGTCGCTGATCAGGGTGATTTCCGCTTCTTTCTTGAACATGTCTTTGAGTTCATAACACATGGGGATGCCGCCGATGCCGCCGCCCAGTACAACGATTTTATGCATGAGGTGTGTCCTCCTTTTTTGCGTGATTGAAAGCCGCCGGTGCCGAGTTGTGCAGAACCGGCTGGCTGATGAGGGGTGTGTTGTTTGATCCAGGTCGATGCCTGGGAAATTGCCTGATCGGATGCACCAGTCCGCAGATCACGAGCCGGTACCGCCGACAAACAGATTCAGTGGCAGTTTGAGGTAACTGACGCCGTTGTCTTCAGGGGCCGGAAATTCGCCCGCGGCGATGTTGATCTGGATCGATGGTATGATCAGATCCGGCATGCCCAGTGTGCGGTCGCGTTTTTCACGCATGCGCACAAATTCGTCTTCAGAAACGCCGCTGCGCACATGGATGTTGTGCTGCTTTTGCGCGGCAATGCTGGTCTGCGGCGTCGCTTCTCGGTGCTCAGGATAGTCGTGACACATGAACAGGCGGGTGTGTGCCGGCAGTGCAAGGATTTTTTGAATCGAGCGGTACAGCCGGGCGGCCTCGCCGCCGGGAAAGTCACACCGTGCGGTGCCCACGTCCGGGTGAAACAGGGTGTCGCCCACAAAGGCCGCGTCGTCTATCAGATAGGTGACGCTGTCGCTGGTGTGGCCTGGGGTGGCCATCACGTCTATCGGCATGGAACCGGCCATGATGCGTTGTTGGTCTTGCAGCAAGAGATCAAATTGTACGCCGTTGGTGTTGAAGTCTTTCTTGAGATTGAACAAGTTTTTGAATGTTTCCTGCACCTGGGTGATGCCCGCGCCGATGGCGATGCGTCCACCATGGCGCTGTTGCAGTACGGCCGCGGCACTCAGATGATCCGCGTGGGCGTGGGTTTCCAGGATGTAGTGCAACCGCAATTGCTGTTTCTCGATGTGTGCTGTGACCGCATCCAGGGCATCGGTGCCTGTGTTTGCTGAGGGCGCGTCATAATCCAGCACCGGGTCAATCACCACCGCGTCGCTGCTGTCGTGCCACTGCACCACATGGGTGTATGTCCCGGAGGGGCGGTGGTAGAATGAGTCAATTTTTACATTAGACATATATAAATTAGAAATAACTAAATTAGATAATTGTAATATATTGCGTTGGCCGTTAAAATGCAAGCGTAAAAAACAAACACCGCCCGCGAAAGGTGTGTACAGCGAAGAATTCAATGTCGCCGTGTCGCTCTGAGCGGGTCAAGAGACTTCACCATGACTGATATATTATTCAATGAGTTGCAGGCGAAAGCCGAGAAAGCGGTTGAGCTGCTTAAAGCCTTGTCACATCCCACGCGCCTGATGGTGGCCTGTGTTTTAATCGACACTGAATTGTCGGTGGGCGAGATTCACAGTCGTTTGCCCGAAGTCTCGCAATCGGTGTTGTCGCAGCATCTCGGCGTGCTGCGTAAACTGGATGTGGTGGAAACGCGGCGTGATTCGCGGGTGATTTATTACCGCCTCACCGATCGCGGTGCCGAGGACATCATTGTGGCGCTGCAGAAGCTGTTTTGCTGATGATGCTTGTGCACCGTTAAAGGAGTCTGGAGCATGTGGCTGGCAATACCGGGGGCAGTGGGCATAGGCTTGAGCCTGGGGCTGATGGGTTCAGGCGGGTCGATTTTGACGGTGCCTGTGTTGCTCTACCTGTTTGGACAGGATGAAAAAGTGGCCATCGCCGGTTCTTTGCTGGTGGTGGGCGTGACGGCCATGTCGGCGTCCTTGGCCCATGTGCGCAAGAAAAGGGTGGACTGGCGGGTGGTGCTGTGGTTTGGTGTGCCCGGCATGTTGGGGACCTATTTGGGTGCGATGTCCTCAGCCCACATCAACGGTGAGGTGCAATTGCTGCTGTTTGCCATCATCATGTTGATTGCGGCGTGGCAGATGCTGCGCAATGCCCAGATTCAACAAAGCGGCGCGGTCGACAGAAATGTGGTGAAAATCATCGTCGACGGTCTGATCGTTGGTGTGATCACCGGCCTGGTGGGTGTCGGGGGTGGTTTTTTGATCGTGCCGGCGCTGGTTTTACTGGGTGGCGTACCGGTGCATCGCGCGGTGGCCACCAGCCTGGTCATCATTGCTTTGAAGTCATTCAGTGGTTTTGTCAAATATCTGGATGTGCTTAAAGCCGCCGGTTTGTCTCTGGACTGGTCGGTGTTGGGTTTGGTGTGTCTGGCCAGCGTGACTGGATCGTTTTTCGGCGGACTGATGGCCGATCAACTGGATCAGGCCCGGATGAAGCGGTTTTTTGCTGTTTTTCTATTGATCATGGCGCTGTTCATTGCGGTGCGCACGGTGCCAAATTTTATTGCTTAGGAGGGTTTATGCTCATAGATGCTTGCCAACTGGTGGAACAGGTTAAACAAAACATCACAGAAGTTACTGTGCAGGAGACGCAGGAAAAACTGCAAGCGAACGCCCTGATCATTGATGTGCGGGAAGCCGAAGAATACGCCGCAGGGCATCTGCCCGGCGCCGTGTTGATTCCGCGCGGTGTGTTGGAATTTCAAATTGACTGCCATCCACAGCTGTTGGCACGGGTCAGCGACAAAGCGGCGCTGGCGGACACCCCCATGGTGCTGTATTGCCGCAGCGGTGGACGTTCTGCGCTGGCAGCGGATCGGCTGCAATCCATGGGCTATCGTCGCGTGTATTCGATGGCCGGTGGCTTCAACCAATGGCAGGCCGAGGGTTTGCCGGTGCGCTGCGACGCTTTATGACCTTGGATCTTGCAGGCGTTTCACTTCACAGCGCCCTTTACACAGGTCTGTGAGGTTTTCTGAGAACGCATCGGCGCGCGCGCTGGCCACATCGACCCGCGCACTGCTCTGACGACTGTCGTGCACCTGCTGAATGATACGGGCCCGATGCGTGGCCACTACCTGATGCAGCAAATGGGCCATTTCCAACGGCAACGTCAGCTGTAGAAGCACGTGTGGTTTGAGGCGTCGGCTGGGGGCTGAATCCAGGCATTTGGCCGCGCCGCCGCCGTAGGCGCGTGCCAGACCGCCTTTGCCGAGTTTGATGCCGCCGTAGTGACGGGTCACCACCACCACGGTGCGGTCAAAACCTTTGTTTTCGATGGCGGCCAGAATGGGGCGTCCGGCGGTGCCGCCTGGTTCCCCGTCGTCGTTGAAACGCACCAGGTCGCCCATTTTGAACGCCCAGCAATTGTGGCTGGCGCCGGGGTCAGACAGCTGTTCGATCAATTGAAATGCCTGTGCTTCGTCCTGGGCCGGGGCGGCCCGGGCGATGAACAGGCTTTTTTTGATTTCTTCGCTTGTCGCGTGCTCACGCAGCAATATCCTGTGCTCAGATGACATCCGGATCGTCGCGGTGCGCGTCTTTGGCTCTGGTTGACCGGGGTCAGTCGAGCAGGCCCTCGGGCACTTCGTAGTCCGGGTGGTAGGTGACCAAATAATCGATCAGCTGGTCCACTTTTTCCTGATTGCCCATTTCTTTATAGGTGTTGATGTCCAGCAGCAGTTGATTCGGGTCGACGGCGTACATCATGTGCAACTGCATCATTTCTGAACGTTGTTCCAACACCTGGTCACGCTCTTCCAAAGTTTTCGGGATGTAAATGTCTCTTTTCTCTTCGGCCGGTTTGGGCTGAACTTTGGCCACGCGGGGTTTGCTGATTTCAACCACCGGTTGCACCACTTCAGTGGTCGCGACCGGCTGTCCATTGAACCAGAATTTCCATGCCGCGCCGGCGGCGAAAACGGCCACGGCCAGCAGAATAAAAATCACGCTCGATTTATTCATGTGTTGTTTTCCTTCTTAGTTTAGATCATTGAATGCGGATTGAATTCAGATCAATTCGCATCATGGATGCCAATTCAATCTGAAAGTTCATTGATTTTGGCGTGGATTTTACCAGATTTAAGACGCGTGATGATAGTGTTTCCAATCTCGACCTGGCGCACGTCGCTGATGGTTTTGCCCTGCACATTGGTGGTGTGGCTGTAGCCTTTTTCCAAGATCTTCAGTGGGTTGTTGGCCTGTAAAGCGACCACTTGCAGCGCCTGACGCTGTTGCAGTGACTGCAGACGGTGCTGCGCCAATCGCTCCAGCCGATTGGACTGACGCTGCAAACGTTCTCGGCTGCGTGCCTTCAATTCGCGCAGGTGCGCGGTGTCCGGCTGCAGCCGTTGCAGGCGTTGTTGTTGATGGGTCAGAATCCGCTGCATTCGGTGGTGCATCACCAGGCGCAATTGCTGCAATCGGCCGTGTTGCGTTTGAAGCCGTCTTTGCGGATGATTAATCTCCAGTTTATTGGCAATAAAATCAACAGTTTGTTGTTTGTCTTTAAAGTGTAATCTTACTTGATGGTTCAGGCGCACGGCGGCGTGGTGCAGGCGCTGCATCAACTGTGCAAAATCACCGCACAGCGCTTGGGCGGCCGCGCTGGGCGTGATGTGCGACGCGTCCGCGACCAAATCCGCGATGTGGGTGTCGCGTTCGTGTCCTATGGCGGTGATCACCGGGGTGTGCATGCCGGCCAGTGCGTGGGCCAGGCCTTCGTCGTTGAAACACCACAAATCTTCACTGGAGCCGCCGCCGCGGGTCAACAAAACCGCCTGGTGTCCACCGGCATCGGCCCGCTGCAGCGCGTCGATCAACCGGCCCGGTGCTTCGCTGCCTTGCACCAGAGAATGGTACAGCGTCACTTTGAGGATCGGTTTTTTTTCCAGTATCACGCTGAGTATGTCTTTGATCGCCGCACCGTGTTGCGATGTGACGATGCCCAGATCGTCAATCACAGTGGGCACCGGTGTTTTGCGTGTCGCATCGAACAGGCCGGCCTGTTGCAATTTGTTTTTCAGACGATTGAATTCCAGCGCCAACGCACCGGCGCCGGCGTGTTCGATGCGCGCAATGTTCAGTTGCAGATCGCCGCGCTGCGGGTACACCGTCAAAGCGCCGTTGAGCAGCACTTCATCGCCGTTCTTCAGGTTCACGGCGTGGCGCAGCAACACGTTGCGAAAAGCCACGCAGCGAATCGCCGATGTGCTGTCTTTCAAGGTGAAATAACAATGCCCAGAGGCGGCCTTGAACAGGTCGCTGATTTCACCCACCACCCAGTGGGTGCCGCTGCTTTCCAGCTGGCGCCGAATCCACTGATTGATCTGGCTGGGTGAGAGGGCCGTTTCGGGTGATTTTCCGGGTGCTTTGTCCATGATGTTTATGTTAAAATACGCCGCTAATTTTCTGCCGGGTGATACTCATGCGTTTAATAGGCGATGCTCTGACATTTGATGATGTGCTGTTGGTCCCGGACTTCTCTGACATCTTACCCAAAGACGTCGATTTGTCCACCCAGTTAACCCGTAACATTCGACTCAACATCCCGGTGGTGTCGGCGGCGATGGACACAGTCACCGAAGCGCGCATGGCGATTGCCATGGCCCAGCTGGGTGGCGTGGGCGTGGTGCATAAGAACCTTTCGACGGACGAACAGTGCGCACAGATCGGTCAGGTGAAAAAATTTGAATCGGGCGTGATCAAGAACCCCATCACCGTGGATCAATACACCAGCATTCGTGAAGTGCTCGAATTGACCCGCAAATACAATATTTCCGGCGTGCCGGTGGTCGACGGCAGCCAATTGATCGGCATCGTGACATCTCGCGACCTGCGGTTTGAAAAAATTCTCGATGACCCGGTGCGCAACATCATGACCCGCAAGGAAAAGCTGGTGACGGTGCGCGAAGACTACGACAACGACGAAGTGCTGGAATTGCTGCACCGCCATCGCATTGAAAAAATCCTGGTGGTCAACGACGATTTTGATCTGAAAGGTCTGATCACGGTGAAGGACATTCAGAAATCCGCCGATTTTCCGCTGGCGATCAAAGACGCCGATGAACAATTGATGGTGGCCGCTGCGATCGGTTCCGGGCCGGATTCACTGGAGCGCGCGCGCGCGCTGGTGCAAGCCGGCGTGGACGTGCTGGTGGTGGACACCGCACACGGGCACTCGCAGGGCGTCATTGAACAGGTGCGCGCGGTGCGCAAATCGTTTCCCGATGTTGAAATCATTGCCGGCAACATCACCACCGGTGCGGCCGCTAAGGCCCTGGTTGAGGCCGGCGTGGACGCGGTCAAGGTCGGTGTTGGCCCCGGTTCAATTTGCACCACGCGCATCATTGCTGGCGTCGGGGTGCCGCAGATATCCGCCATCTCCTCGGTCGCCAAGGCCTTGCGCGGCACCGGCGTGCCGCTGATCGCCGATGGCGGCATCCGCTATTCCGGTGACGTGGCCAAGGCCATCGCCGCCGGCGCGTCCAGTGTGATGATGGGCGGTATGCTTGCCGGCACCGATGAATCACCCGGTGAAGTTGAGCTTTATCAGGGCCGCACCTATAAATCTTACCGCGGCATGGGTTCGCTCAGTGCCATGGACAAAGGCTCCAAAGACCGTTATTTCCAGGCCGAAGTGGACGCCGAGAAGCTGGTGCCGGAAGGCATTGAGGGCCGGGTCGCATACAAAGGCCCCCTGCAGCCGGTGATCCATCAGATGATGGGCGGTCTGCGCGCCAGCATGGGCTATGTGGGCTGTCGCAACATTGAAGAGATGATGAGCAAACCGAAAATGGTGCGCATCACCACCTCGGGCATGCTGGAAAGTCATGTGCACGACGTCAACATCACCAAGGAAGCCCCGAATTACAGGTCGCGAACATGAGCGACATTCGCGATGAAAAAATAATCATTCTGGATTACGGATCGCAGTACACGCAACTGATCGCCCGGCGCGTGCGCGAGCTTTCGGTTTACTGTGAGATCTATGCCTGGGACATTGATGCGACGGTGTTGCGCGATGATTCGGTGGCCGGCATCATTTTATCCGGTGGGCCGGAATCGGTGCATCAAGCCGATGCGCCGCGGTTGAACCCAGCGGTGCTGGAAGCGGGCGTGCCGGTGCTCGGTGTATGTTACGGCATGCAGTTGTTGGCCAAGCATTTCGGCGGTTCGGTGCACAGTTCTGAGGTCAAGGAGTTTGGCTACGCTCAGTTGCACCGGGATCAATCCTCGGAGCTGTTTGACGGCTTTTTCACCGCCGAAGGCGTGCAGGACGTGTGGATGAGCCACGGCGATAAAGTCATTGGCCTGCCGGCCGATTTTGACAATCTGGCGACCACGGAGACCACCCCGATTGCCGCGATGGCGCACCACACGCGACCGATTTTTGCCATCCAGTTTCATCCGGAAGTGGAGAACACCACCAACGGGCGCGTGTTGCTGTCCAACTTTGTACACGGCGTGTGCAACTGTCCGCACAACTGGAACACCGAACAGATTATTGACGCGCACATCGAATCAGTGCGTGCGGCCGTCGGCGGTGAAAAAGTCCTGCTGGGCCTGTCCGGCGGTGTGGATTCCTCCGTGGTGGCGGCGCTGTTGCACCGCGCCATCGGCGATCAGCTGGTGTGCGTGTTTGTCGACACCGGTTTGCTGCGTTTTCAGGAAGGCGATCAGGTGATGCAGACCATGGCGGATAAAATGGACATCCGCGTGATCCGCGTGAACGCCCGTGATGAATTCTATCAGGCGCTGGCCGGTGTCAGCGATCCGGAAGCCAAACGCAAAGTCATTGGCGAACGCTTTGTGCGGGTGTTTGAGCGCGAAGCGGGCAAACTCGAGGATGTTAAGTGGCTGGCCCAGGGCACCATTTATCCCGACGTGATTGAATCGGCCGGCGCCCAGACCGGCAAGGCCCATGTGATCAAATCGCATCACAATGTCGGCGGTCTGCCGGAAGATTTGTCGCTGAAGTTGCTGGAACCGATCAAGGACTTGTTCAAGGATGAAGTGCGCGTCATGGGCGAGGCCCTGGGCCTGCCGCATGACATGGTGTATCGCCACCCGTTTCCCGGTCCGGGTCTTGGAGTGCGCATCCTCGGAGAAGTCAAAGCCGAATACGCTGAAATATTGGCGCGCGCCGACGACATCTTTATTCGCGAACTGTACGACCATGATCTGTATCACAAAGTCAGTCAGGCCTTTGCGGTGTTCCTGCCCGTCAAATCCGTCGGGGTGGTTGGCGATGCGCGTCGTTACGAATACGTGATCGCGCTGCGTGCAGTGGAAACCATTGATTTCATGACCGCCCGCTGGGCGCGTTTACCGTATGAATTCATTGAACGCGTTTCGCGCCGCATCATCAATGAAATCAGTCAGGTTTCACGCGTGGTGTACGACATTTCCAGCAAGCCGCCCGCCACCATTGAATGGGAATAGGCACGGCAAACAGCCCGCAAGATTGGATGCAGTTGGCCTTGCAGCAGGCACAATTGGCCGCCGCCGCGGGTGAAGTGCCGGTTGGCGCGGTGGTGGTGCACAACGGTGCAGTGGTGGGTCGCGGATTCAATCGACCGATCGCCTCTCATGATCCCACCGCACACGCCGAAATCATGGCCTTGCGCGAAGCGGCTGCACAGCTCGGCAACTACCGTTTGCCAGAAGCCGATTTGTACGTCACCCTGGAACCGTGTTTGATGTGTTGCGGCGCGCTGGTGCACGCACGCATCCGCTGCCTGTATTTCGGCGCCAATGAACCCAAGACCGGCGCAGTGGTGTCGCAGACTGAAGCCCTGTCCATGCCCCACCACAATCACGCGGTGCGATTCGAAGGTGGATTGCTGGCGCAACAGAGCAGTGAAATGCTGCGTGATTTCTTCAGACGCCGGCGAGGTAAAAATACGACATCGCGTTGTTGAGCGCATGGGCGGCGATGGCCGGTAGAATACTGCCGCTGCGCACGCTCAGCCAGGCGTACATCAAAGCCGCAACAAACAGTATCGGCGCCTGCGCCCAGGTCAGATGAATGGCAGTGAAAGCCGCGGCGCTGATCAATGCAGCGGCCAGCGCGCCCACCACAGTTTTCAAAGATCCCAGCAGCGCGCCACGGAACAGCATCTCTTCAACCAGCGGTGCGGCCACACACACGGCAAAAACCGTGGCCAATGCGCCGTACTGTGCTGAGGCGGAACGGATGTAGACCAGATCGCCGCTGACATCCCGGTCGCCGGTGAGACCTTGCAGCCAGTGATCCAGCCACCACAAAGCCACCGCCATCAGCAGGGCCAGCGCCAGCCAGGTGAATTTCACCGGATTGAAACCCAGCATCGACCATGCATTCTGTTCGAGGTTGTTGCGCCGAATCCAGGCACGCACAAACAGCCAGGCAAGGACCAACAACCCGCCGTGCAGCCACAGCGCCGGCATCAGCGGAGGATCCAGACGCGCATACAGCCACACGGTGAACATGAACCAGCCGACGCACAGCGCGCACAACAGCCCCAGGGCGCCGGGCGTCAAAGCAGGCCTGGTCGGATTCAAATCTTGATCAGTTTGTAGCGGTCGCGAAGAATTTTGACGCGCCGGATGTACTCGCGGGTTTCGTCAAAGGGCGGGATGGTCTTGCCGTAGCGTTCCACCGCGGTTTCACCTGAATTGTACGCCGCCAGTGAAACTTCCAGGGAATGGTAGCGCCCCATCAGGTATTTCAGATAGGCCACACCGGCGTCGATGTTCTGTGACGGGTTGTAGGGATTGGAGACCTTGTAGGTTTGTTGCGTGAAAGGCATCAACTGCATCAGCCCCTGTGCGCCCGCGGATGAAACGGCCTGGTGTTTGAATGAGGATTCGGCGTGAATGATGGCCCGAATCAATGCAGTATCCACGCCCCATTTGCTGGCCGCACGTTTAATTTCCTGGTCAAATTTGCCGGTCACCAGCGGCGTGGTGTGCCAGTTGATGGCGCTGCGCCATTTCTTGCATTCGGGGCATTTGATCTGCAATACATGGAAAGATTTTCCCACGGGCTTGCGCGATGAATAGTGTATAATGCCGTCCTTGTCGACGTGTTTGTACACTTTAAGTCCGGCGGCGTTTGCTGCGGTGGCAAGCGACACGAAAAAGAACAGAATGAGCAGATAAATTTTCAACATCAATGATTGCAATGGTCTAACGGTTAATATGCGGCACAGTCGCCTGATCACCATTTTAAATTAATTAAAACGTTGAAACCAATGATTTTAAACACAAAATCTTCAAAAATCCCCGGTTTATTGTTAACAAGTGTTGTGTGCGTGGCGCTGATCGCCTCCCAATCGGCCCTGGCGGCCAAAAAACAGCACGACAATTACGCCGAGGTGGCCGCCATGGTCAAAGCCCTGGAGCAGTCCGAAGACACCGATTCGGCCCCGGTGGAAATGAAATTCATTCATGAGAAGCTGGCGCTGGCCGCCAGCGCGATCGAAGACCGTAAACACAAGGACGCGGAAAAATTGCTGGAGCAAATCCGCTCCGACATCCAGGTGGTGAAATTGCGGGCGCAGGTCAATCAATTGAACGATGAGCTGCTGGATGCGCTGGATCGCGTGTCCGCGGCGCAATCGCAACTGCACCTGTTGCAGGAGCGCTTGCAATGAAATCCGCGTACGTGGTGCTGGCTCTGCTCTGCCTCGTGCCCAATGCCTGGGCGCAAAAAAATCTCGACCTGGAATCCTTGCGCATGGAGCACGACAATTTTGTCACCGACGAAAAGTACAAGCCCTATGCCAAAGCGGAGAAACAGGCCGCCAGAGAGGCCATAGAAGAGGTGTACAATTCGCGTCGGCGGCGAGTCAAGGAACAGTCCGTGTACCTGGCGCGCAACACTTTGGCCGTGGCCAAACTGCAGGCCGAAGCGGAATGGCTGCGCGATCAACTGGGCCAGACCACCGAACAGCTGCGGCAACTTGAAATCGAAATTCTCAAAGCCGAATCGACGGTGTCGCGTTACGAAGCGGACAAGATGCGTTTGCAACTGAGCCTTAAGGAAGAAGAGGCCGAGCGCGAGCGCCAGGCCAAACTGCGCGCGCAGCAACTGGCCGATCAATCGCAGTCTCAGGCGGAAAAAGCGCGGGCCGAAGCCGAAGCGGCCAAACGTCTGGCGCAATTACAGGCCGAAGAGGCCGCGCTGGCCAAAGAAGAAGCGGCGCTGGCCCTGGAAGAGGCCGACGCCCTGCGCCGGCAGCTGGAGTCCCTGGCGGCGCGTGAAACATCGCAGGGCCTGATGATGACGCTGGGCGATTTTGTCTTTGATTCGGCCTCGGCCAACATCAAGCAACAGGCGGTGGACAATTTCGACCGCGTGCTGGAATTCATCGACGCCTACCCGGAGCGCAACATCCGCATTGAAGGCCACACCGACGCCTCCGGCAGCGCAGAGTTTAATCTCAATTTGTCGCAACAGCGCGCCGACGCGGTGAAAGCCCTGCTGCTGGAATACGGTCTGAACGCCGCGCGCATTGAAGCGGTTGGCATGGGCGAGGATTTTCCTGTGGCCGACAACAACAGCGAGGCGGGTAAATCCAAAAACCGCCGGGTTGAAATCATCATTCTGAAGCAATAAAAATCGCATGAAAGTAGTCAATTCGATTCTCGATTTGATCGGGCAGACCCCGATGGTCAAGGTCACGCAGCTGGACACCGGTCCATGCACGCTGTATCTGAAATTGGAAAGTCACAACCCCGGCGGATCCATCAAGGACCGCATCGGTCTGTCAATGATTGAACAGGCGGAACAGGCCGGCAAAATCAAACCTGGGGACACGCTGGTGGAAGGCACCGCCGGCAACACCGGCATCGGCCTGGCGCTGGTGGCCGCACAGAAGGGCTACAAATTGATCCTGGTGATTCCGGACAAGATGAGCAAGGAAAAAATCTTCAACCTCAAGGCCATGGGCGCAGAAATCGTGCTGACCCGTTCAGACGTGGCCAAGGGCCACCCGGAATACTATCAGGACCTGGCCGAGCGCATCGCCCGTGAAACGCCGAACGCGTATTTCATCAATCAGTTCGGCAACCCCGACAATCCCAAGGCGCATTACGACACCACAGCCCCGGAAATTTACCAGCAACTCGGCGAAGACGCGGTGGACGCCATAGTCTTCGGCGTCGGCTCCAGCGGCACCATGACCGGCCTGTCGCAATACCTCAAGGAACACAACAAAAAAACCGAACTGGTGCTCGCCGATCCGGTTGGCAGCATCCTGGCCGAATACATCAACGACGGTCACCTGAGTGACAAGAGCGGCACCTGGAAAGTGGAGGGCATCGGTGAGGATTTTCTGCCGGTGATCAGCGATTTCAGCCGCGTGAGCAAAGCCTATGCGGTCAGCGACGGCGACAGTTTCAGCACCGCGCGTGAATTGCTGTGCAAAGAAGGCATCCTTGGAGGTTCGTCCACCGGCACCATTCTGGCCGCGGCCCTCAGGTACTGCCGTGAACAGACCGCGCCGAAGCGTGTCGTGACGTTTGCCTGCGACACCGGCAACAAATACCTGTCAAAAATGTACAATGATTACTGGCTGATCGACAACGGCTACGTGGAAACCGAACAGCACGGTGACCTGCGCGATCTGATCTCGCGGCCGTACCAGAACCGCGCCATGGTGGTGATGCGTCCAGAGGAAACATTGGCTTCGGTGTACCAGCGCATGAAATTGTACGACGTGTCGCAATTGCCTGTGATCGCGAACGACGACATCGTTGGCATCATCGATGAATCCGATGTGCTGCTGGCGGTGTTTGAAAACCCCGGCGCCTTTGACCAACCGGTGTCCCAGTCGATGACCACCAACCTGAAATTCATCGACATTGAATCGCCGATTGAATCGCTGTTGCCGATTTTTGATGACGGCCAGGTTGCAATCGTTAAACAGAACAACCGCTTTTTGGGTCTGATCACACGCATCGACCTGTTGAATTACCTGAGAAGAAAAGACACCAACCAATGAAAAACAAGAAACCCGGCATGCAGACCCAGGCGATTCACGCCGGCCAGCGGGTCGATCCGACCACCGGCGCAGTGATGCCACCGATTTACACCTCATCCACCTACAAGCAGAGATCTCCGGGCGATCACCAGGGCTTTGAGTATTCACGCTCGCACAACCCCACACGGTTTGCCTATGAGCGTTGTGTGGCGGCGCTGGAAAACGGCACCCACGGGTACGCCTTTGCCTCCGGTATGGCGGCCACCGCCACCATTCTGGAATTGCTGGATGCCGGCGATCACGTCATCGCCATGGACGATTTGTATGGTGGCAGCAACCGCCTGTTCAACCGCGTGCGCCGACGCAGCGCGGGCCTGCAATTCGATTTTGTTGATCTGACCGAAGACGGCGCCCTGCAAGCGGCGCTGAAACCGGAAACGCGCATGGTGTGGATTGAAACCCCGACCAACCCGATGCTCAAACTGGTGGATCTGGACGCGGTGGCGGCCTTTGCCAAACAGCACAACCTGATCAGCGTGTGCGACAACACCTTCGCTTCACCGTACCTGCAAAAACCGCTGGATCATGGTTTTGACGTGGTCATGCATTCGGCCACAAAATTCATCAATGGCCACTCCGACATGGTCGGCGGCATCGCCGTCACCGGCCGCCCGGATCTGGCCGAACAACTGACATTTCTGCAAAACTCCATCGGTGCAGTGGCCGGCCCGTTTGACAGCTATCTGGCCCTGCGCGGCCTGAAAACCCTGCCGCTGCGCATGGACCGCCACTGCCAGAACGCCATGGGCATCGCGCGCTGGCTGGAAAAAGACCCGCGCGTGGAACAAGTGATTTACCCGGGATTGTCTTCGCACCCGCAACACGCGCTGGCGAAAAAGCAGATGCGCGATTTTGGCGGCATCATCACGGTGCTGATCAAGGGCGGTCTGGAAGAGACCCGCCGCATGATGGAGCGCTGCGAGTACTTCACCCTGGCCGAAAGTCTGGGCGGCATTGAATCCCTGATCAATCATCCGGCCATCATGACCCATGCCTCGGTGCCTGCCGAACAAAGACAAACCATCGGCATCAGCGACAACCTGGTGCGCCTGTCGGTCGGAATCGAGGACATCGACGATCTAATTGATGATTTGGACCACGCCTTGGGTTAAAATACGCCGCACGCGCCCGTAGCTCAGTTGGATAGAGTGTTGCCCTCCGAAGGCAAAGGTCACAGGTTCGACTCCTGTCGGGCGCGCCACCCCTGGAATTCATAGGCTTGCACAAAGCATCGAGATTAAATAGTTATATTCAGATGACCCTTGGGTGTATTGGCACGCATCAAATCCAGAAAGTTGTTCATGGATGGCCTTTTTTTTTTTGGAAAAATGTAATTGTAATCCGAACTTAAGAGTCATTGATTTCTGGGTTTGATGGATAAGCGAGGGCTGTGATGAAAATGATCTGCCTTTTTCGCTTTCTGGTCGCCAGGATATGATTGACTACTCAGGCAGGTGCGCCACGATTCTCAACGGTGCACCGGAACCACCTTCAATCAACATCGGTAAAGCGATCGCAGTGAAGCCAGTGGGTGGTAATTGGCTCATGTCAGCCACGTTTTCAAACGCTGGGATGTTGTGGGTCATCAAAGCCACATGGGTGGAGAAATCTTTCGATTGACCGTGATCAATGGAAGGGGTGTCCAAACCAACGGCGCCGATGCCACGTGATACCAACAACTCAGCGCCATCCAGCCCCAAGCCCGGAAAGTGCAGTTTGGCAACCGCATCCTGACCCCGTTCAGTGGTGCCCATATACGCTTCGCGGTCGGAATACAGGGCGGCCCGGCCGGTGTTGATCAACACCACCGCGCCTTTGGGAATCTGGCCATGGGCCGCTTCAAAGGCCTGGATGTCTGCCGCTGTGACTTGGTAGTCCACATCTCGGGCGGCTTGAGCAGACACATCAATCACCACCCCGGGACCAATCAACTGACTCAGCGGGACATGTTCGGTGGTGTGTCCCTCTGCCGCAAAATGGATCGGAGAATCCATGTGGGTGCCGCCGTGTTCGGCGGCGGAAAAGTCATAAGCGGCATAAAAGTGCCCAGCCTCGGTAACGCCTTTGAACACTTCAGTCTTGCTGAACATGGTTGCGGTCGGCCAATACACCGATTGTTCATTGAATGGATGCGTTAAATCAATCAGGCGGCCTGATGACAAGTCTTGTGCTGAGGCAGCAAACGCCCCAAACAGCATCAGTAAAGTGACTCGAAACAACATGACAATACCTCCGAAGGGTTAGGCTCAGTGGTTAAAACTAGGGGACTTAAGGCCCTGTTTTATTGTACATGAATTGGGTTAGTGAACAGCACATCTATAGATCTCCCAATGCCGATCGGATATACATTGCTGAACGCCTTTGTTATTGGTCAGCAACATCGAACGGCGAAAAGTGACCGTCCCATCACATCACACGACGCCTGTCGGACGCGGCGCATAAACAATGCCGCATCGCGACATTTACTGTGTGTGCTTTAAGCCAGGATCGACCTCATTGTGCGACAGCATACGCAGGTTCGATGGGATAAACCATTGACTGGGTCTGCGGCCCAGATGAATGCGTGAGACATTGATCAAGCCGATGCGCGCTTTGGCCGGGAGCGAATGAGACCTGCTTCGTGGTCTCGCACGGCGGCTGGCAGGACGCCCGCAGTGCGCCTGTTGATATGAATCCAAGCCCAATCCATGAATGAGCCGATGAAGTCCGTTGTTTGCCACAATGGACTTCATCTGGCCCAACGATTTATAAATGAACGGTCTATTGCGAGACAATCATCGTTTTGTATTTTTTGTTGTTGGTTTCATTTGATTCTGTAAAACGGCCCACGTCATCGGCCCAAGCCAGAATCGAATACGATGTCGCATTGGACGGAGTCCAGATTAAATGCGATTGTCCGCTGTAACTTTCGTTCACGGCCAGTGACCGGGCTTGATTGGTTGTGGCGTCGCGCACAAAGAAGGCCCCCTGGGTGACCCCGTTCACTTGAAAGCCCACGCCGACATCAATATTTGCCGGAGTGGGCGCGTTGCCCTGGTTTTTGATCGTAGCGATCAGAGTCACGGCATCGCCGACCCTCGGATTGCTCGGAATGGTTGTGACATCGGTGATGATGACGTCGGGCAATGGCACCTGCACCGACACCGTTTCACAACGGGCGTTGTTGGTTTCATCGATTTCAGGAAAACGATTGACGTCATCGGCAATGGCGCACACGGTATAAACTTCTGCTTGACTGGGGACCCAGCTGCGGTGGCCTTGGCCTGTGTAGCTTTCGTTCACTTCCAGTGCGCGGGCCTGATTGGTTTGTGCGTCTCGCACAAAGAAGCCGGAATCAATGCCGGCACCATTGACGGTGAAACCGGTGCCAACGTCCACGCCGGCCGGCGTGTCCGAGGTCCCCATGTTGTGGATGACTGCATGCAATGTCACAACATCTCCCACCACTGGATTGGGTGGCACCGTCCAGAGGTCCATGATGAAGACGTCCGGCTGAGTGACCGGCAAACTCACAGTGAGGGTTTCACAACGGCGATTGCTGTCTAAACTGTCGTCCAATTCTGTGAACCGACCCTGATCGTCAGCGATTGCGCAAACGGTGTAAGTTGTGTTACTGGTAGGAACCCAGGTCCTGTGGCCGGTGCCGCTGTAGCTTTCATTGACATTTAAAGCGCGCGGTTGGTTGCTTACAGAATCCCTGACAAAAAACGCGGAATCGATGCCTGCGCCATTG
This sequence comes from Marinicellaceae bacterium, assembly GCA_050303435.1. Classification (GTDB taxonomy): domain Bacteria; phylum Pseudomonadota; class Gammaproteobacteria; order Xanthomonadales; family Marinicellaceae; genus JBNLBT01. Next base: position 28,306 of record JBNLBT010000010.1, on the reverse strand, counting down.
ATGGTGAAACCAGTGCCCACATCAATGCCCGTCGGTGTGGCTGCATTGCCCACATTGCGGATGATCGCATGCAATGTAACGGCTTGACCGACCACAGGATTCTGCGGCGACCATGAAATGTCTGTAATCGTCACGTCTGGCAATGGTCCAGGCACCACATTGACTGGAATTTCATCGCAATTGTTGCTGGGATTTTGATCGCCATTGAGCGCAATACAGGCCTTATGGATTTCAGTGCCCGGTGGACCTGCGTTGACAACAATACTGAGGGTGCGAGTCGAGCCACTGGGGAGTGACTGAACAATGTTCTGTGTCTCGCGCAGTTGATTGTTGACATAAAAATGCACGGAATACGCCGTCACATCGGTGTCACCGGGGTTGCCTATTGTGGCGGTCGTGGTCATCGATTGTCCGCTCACGGGGCTGCTGGGTGACACCGATATTTGAGTGACCGCAAGGTCGGTCGTGGCTGCTGGGCTGACATAGACATTGGCCTGGTCAAAGTTGTTGTCGGGGTTGGATTCATTGGGTATGGGCTCAACACGTACCCTGAATGTGTGGAGTCCGGAATTGAGTGCTGCATAGCTCGAGGATACTGCGCGACTGGCACCGGGTTGCAAGGTGAGAGTGAAAACTTCGGAATCAAAGTCATTGTCATTGACAGAATAATGCACAACAAAGGTGGCATCGGCCGGGGCATCCCCCTGGTTGACAATCAGCGCCGAAACATTGACGGTGTCGCCAACCCTTGGGCTGTTGGGCGTGATTGATATATTCTGAACCACCAGGTCCGGGTTGCCGTCGACTTCCATGCGATAAATGCTGGCCCCTTCGTTGGCGTCGGCGGTCAATGTGAATTGGGTGTGGCTGCCAGTATACAGCCTGGGCGTGGGTTCATTGCCCACCAAAGGCGTGAGCACGATGTTGCCTGGCAATTTGACTGTGGCCGTTTCATTGACACCGATGTGTGCGTACAGTCGATTGTTTCCCAGGTGTATGATGCGGTTGTCCTCGGCGTGCAGCTGAACCCCGGCATTGCGCGCCAATTCTCTCCACAGTCTGGCCGGTGCCGTTAACGCCTGTGCGTCACACGCGCCATTGTTCTGAACACAGGGCGGGGCATTGGCCACACCGAGAAAGACACTGCGCCAACCATTGAAATCGGTGTGCCAGGCCCCTGGCTTGCCGTTGTTGTAGGTGCCAATCACAACGGCATTGTGACTGGCATTCAATGTAAACAGTGGGCGGTTGCGGTTTTCATCGTCGTCACCCGTCACGGCGCCATTTAAACCCGGCAATGCATTGTTGAATGTCACATGACTCTGCTGACTGCCGTCGCTGATCATTTCAATGGGCCAAACACCACCGGCTGAAATCATGGCGGCCATTTGTGCCGTGGACAGACCATGGTTGCCGTTGCGTGTGATGACATCGGTGCCGTGCACAAAAACCAGATGACGGTTGCCGTTTTTCAAGTTGTTGACGGCGGCTCTTTCTTCGGCCGTCATCATCGCCACATGCAGAAACACAATCATTTTATACGCTGGGTTTTGCATTTCGAGCAAATCATCCATTTCCAACCAATCGTATTTAAATCCCGCCTGATTAACCACGGTGCGCTGCATGCCCAGCAACTCCGGGTGCAAACTAGAATTGTTGAAATACCCGAAAGACAAGGATTCCCGGTCTGCAACAAAAGCCACCTCGGCAGTGGAGATCGGTTCGGCCATTTGTGTTTCACTGACGGACGGATACGCCTGGTACAGCGCCCCCATCAAATCATAATATTTGTCTGTATTGAAGTGGCCATTGTGGTGTTGCAACCAGGGATTGGTTTGATCACCAAAGTCAAGGTAATAGGCGCCGGCACCAATGCTGTATGCCAGTGCATATTCTCTTTTAAACTGCGCCATGGTTTTTAAAACACTGTCGGGACACAAGCCACAGGATTGCCCAGGCATCGCCAAGAAATCTCTGTAGGTGGTGTCTGTACGCAAGTCCATCTCCTGCACCATCCAAACCCGCCGGCTGTGCAGGCCCTGGGCCAGAGTCATGGTGGCCCCGCTGAAACCAAACGGGTCCAGGGAAGGTTCATCTCCGACACCCGTCCGGTCACCGCGCTGGTTGTAAGAAGCCGGGGCCAGGATCATGTCTACATCAGGCACGCCGTTTGTGAATGGCAACGGTCCGGTGTGGCCATCTTCCATTAAACGGCCCCAGCCTTCGGAAAATTCTCCCAAATACGCATAATAGGTGCCCAGCACAATCGGTGAATGGGTCCAGCGTTGGCGAATGATCTGTGCGCTTTCTTTGATCAAACTGGACAGTGCATCGGCCATTTCTCTGGTTCGATCCGTGGCGTCTGTGAGTTCAGAGTTAAGCACCGGGTCATTCATCAGCGGCAAATAATAGTCCCGGTAGATTCTTGGGCTGTGGCGTCCCAGGTTGTCGAATGTGGTGGCGCCTGCGGTTGCAATCCCAGGATTGGCATCTGGGACGTACCAATGCATGGTTCCGGGGATGAAATTTTCACCTGTCGGGCTGAAGCCAAACATAAAACCGGCCACTTTATCTCGATACGCCGTGCGCGCATTTAAAACTGAAACGAGCTGACTGAGCTGGTTTTTAATGTAGTTGCGATAGTCCTGGCTGGCCGTAGATGCGTGGCGTGTATCCGAAGCGATCAGATGATTTGACATCCATCCGCCGCCTCGGCGGTAGGTCAGAGGCGACTGCGATGCGGGATAGACTTGCTCACAGCGATTGTTTGCATTTGGATTGTTGATTTGATCTTGAGGAATGCGTTCAAAATTGATGACCCGAGAAATGACTTGCGCATTGAAATCGCCGGGTATTCCGTCGTTGTCATAGTCGCCGTTCACCCCCAGGTCATCTACAAGTGCCGACAATTCATGCAGTTCCGGAAATAAATACGCTTCGTCAGGGTCCAGGTTGATTTTCAGAAAAACTTTGTAATTTTCAGGCAGTGTTGTCATGAATGCATCCAAAGCATCCAACATGAAGGTTTTTTTAAAACCTGCAAAACCGGCATATAAGCCATTGCCGAGTGCAGGCGATCGTGGGTCATTCGCCAATGGGATCAAATCCCGCATGTACACCAGTACATTGACAAACACGGTGTCCGCTTGTGTTTTACTGGCAAATTTTTCCAATTCCTCCATGCCTTTGCGGGTGTCAAAATCATCTGTGTATCGAGAAAGAAGCGTATTTTCAGAATTCAGCACATCTACGGTGAGTTCATCTATCACGCTGACGCCTTTGAATCCACGAATCTGAATGAACATGTTGGTTGGGTCATGGACATCGAGCAGTGGCGGTAAATCAACCATCACGGTGATTTCTTCAGATGAGTTGCCAAACTCAGCAAGGTTCAGTGGTCTGATTTGGCTGGTCCATACTGTGGTTGCATGCCCCGCTGAATCAATGCCGGGGCGATTAAAATAAACCACGAGCGCGGGCGAAATGGTCCATTCATCGGGTGCAAGTTCAGCCCGCCAATTGAATGTGACCGCGGCGTTTACAGAGCCCAATCGATTCAGTTCAGGCACATTTGTGCGTGCGATGGAGTTGTAACGCTCTGGGTGTGTCAACACTTGATGGAAGGCCAAGTTGAGCGGATCGGCACCATCCGGTGCAATGTATGCATCAATGAAACCCAAAGTGCGTTGGCTGAACAGCCGGGGCAGATCCTCGTTGTTACAATTGTATGGATAGAAATCGACATCGGGGTTGTGATCCGGGTTGTCAACGCGCAGGTCCATGGGGTTGGTTGCGCCTCCGGGTTCGTTCGATCTCTGCACCATGCTCCAGCCTTCGGGCATGCGTTCAATGCCATGAAAGGCTTCCATCCAAACGGGCGTTTTTGACCGCCATGTGCCGTTTTCCTGTATCTGTAAATCTGCGCGTCCACTGCTCCAGTCAATTCGAGTTTGCGCCAGTGTTTGACTGCAAAAAATGAAACTGATACAAATCAGTAGATATTGAGTGTGTGGTGTGGTGAATTTCATGAGTTTGGTGTTCCTCCATTCAATAAGGCATGTTTTTAAACTGTGTTTTTTTTGACTTATGAATTAATCTTTATTCACTTAATTCAGAGACATGACCCGCTCAGATTGAGTAATAAGCGACAATTGAGTGGGGCAATGAACCGCATTAATTCATCTGCGGTTTATATCGTAACATATTAGTACGAATATCAACGTATATAAATTTAGTGTACAAAAATATTCAATAATAAATTATACAAATCATCGCCAAGGCGACACTTGAAGACATATACAAAACACAGGGGTGTCGTCTTTATTCGGCCTTGATTGCAATGATTGAGGCCCCGGCCCACAGAGATGACTTGACAATTACCTGCGCATTTGAATTCATTGAATCGGCTGATTCGGTGAGGCTGAATATTCAATCTGGGTTAAACAACGCTTGCCGAGATTCATTGATGCTCGCACGGCTTCTATTGTGCTGAATATTTGGAATTAAAGCACGCAGTGCGATACTGGCTTTGTCGAATTGTGGGGGGGGGTAAATCAAATCATGTACAATCGAGTCTTTAATTCTGATTATCAGCGCATGAAAACGCCAAAACAGATTGTGTTGCAATGGATCGATTGTTTTAACCGCGGGGATGTGGAGGGCTTGTGTGCCTTGTACCATCAAGACGCGGTGAATCATCAGGTGGTGACGGAACCTTTGCAAGGGCGTGCGGCGATTCAAAAACTGTTCGAAATCGAGTTTACCCGTGCCGAGATGACCTGTGTGCTTGAAGCGTTGCATGAAGCGGGAGAATGGGCCATTCTGGAGTGGTCCGATCCTTTGGGCTTGCGCGGCTGTGGTTTTTTTCATGTGCAAGACGGGTTGATTGTGTTTCAGCGCGGGTATTTTGATCAATTGAGTTTTTTCCGGCAACAGGGGATTCCGGTTCCTGAATCCTATTTGAAATAATGACGGCATGTTGTTGAAATTATATGTAAAATAATTTATCCATGTGCGGATTTTATTGAGCAACGCAAGCAAATATTCACGCCGCATCGCGCATAAGATTCTCTTTTTAAAATAATTTATCAGTGCGTGTGAATATTTCAATTGACACCATACCAACTAGTGGGTATGGTATTCGCATGAGTCACATGAACTACACATTTTGAGCCCGTCCGATTCGAAAACCCGTCTGCTGGATGCCACGTTGCTGGTGGTGCGTGCCAAAGGGCATGCGGCAACGCGGATTGAAGACATTTGCGCGGAAGCGGGGGTCACCAAGGGCAGTTTTTTTCATCATTTCAAAAGCAAGGACGATCTGATGATGCAGGCGGTGGCGCATTGGGACGCGATGACCTCCGGGCTGTTTGCCAACCACCCGTACCATGCCATGGCCGATCCGTTGGAACGACTGCTGGCGTATCTGGATTTGCGCAAGGCACTGCTTGAAGGCGAACTGCGTGAAATCACCTGTTTTGTCGGCACCATCGCGCAGGAAGCCTATCAGACTCGACCGGACATTGTGCGGGCCTGCGGACAAAACATCTGCAAACACGCGGCCACGCTGGAAGCCGACATTGAAGCGGCCATGGCCGCACACCGGGTGCAGGGCGATTGGACTGCGCGCAGTCTGGCGCTGCACACACAGGCGGTGATCCAGGGCGCCTTTGTGCTGGTCAAAGCCACCGGCGATGTCGCTGTGGCGGCACAAAGCATTGAACATCTGCAACGTTACCTGAAACACTTGTTTCTTGGCGGCGCTGCATCAACCATTTAACCTTCAAAGGATACCAACATGTCAAACACCATACATTTGCATCGGGTCATTCCGGCCACAGCGGACAAAGTGTTCCGCGCATTCACAGAAGCGGACGCGCTGGCCAGCTGGATACCGCCGTTTGGATACATTTGCACTGTGCATGAACTGGACGAGCGGGCGGGCGGCAAACACCGCGCGTCGTTCCGTAATTTCACCACCGGGGAAGCGCACAGCTTTGGCGGCACTTACCTGGAAGTCATACCGGGTGAAAAACTCAGCTACACCAGCCAGTTTGATGATCCGAACATGCGCGATGAAATGCGCACCACGGTGACTCTGAGAGCCGTGCCCATGGGCACTGAACTGCGCATAGAACAGTCCGGCATCCCCGAGGTTATACCGCCGGAAAGCTGTCACCTGGGCTGGCAGGATTCCCTGCAAAAACTGGCGGCGCTGGTGGTGCCTGAAATACGCCAGTGATGTGGATCACTGGGGCAACTGACAGAGGCTGGCCAATGAAGGCCACGCGCAGCAAGACATCGACACTCGCAGGGCAATTTGCGGCGCGGCAAATACTGAATATTCAAACAATTTAAAAGGAGAACAGCATGACTGAACTGATCACATGCCTGTGGTATGACCGCGGTGAAGCGGGTAAAGCGGCAGCTTTCTATGCCGAAACCTTTCCCGACAGCCGCATTCAACGGGTGAACACCGCCCCTACGGATTTTCCTGGCGGCCAGGCAGGCGATGAATTGACCGTGGAATTCACCGTCCTTGGACGCAAGTTCGTTGGGCTGAACGGCGGCCCCATCTTCACACCCAACGAGTCGGTCAGTTTCATGGTGGTGACGGAAAATCAACAGGAAACCGATCGCTGCTGGGACGCCATCATCGGCAACGGCGGCCAGGCGAGTGAATGCGGCTGGTGTAAGGATCGCTGGGGCCATTCCTGGCAGATCACGCCGCGGCGACTGCTGGAGCTGACCACGTCGCGCGACAGCAACACGGCGCGGCGCGCTTTCGAGGCCATGATGACCATGAAGAAAATCGATCTGGCTGCGCTGGAAGCGGCCGTTCGATGAGCTCAACAGGCCAGACGCAGTCTGACCTCGCCGCTGCGGCCAGGGGTCAGGACGCGGTCGCTGTCGTGGCCATTTTAAACATGAAACCTGAAGAGGAGAAAAGAACATGAGTTACGTTGACGGATTTGTGATCCCTGTACCCGTGGATCAACTTGACGCCTATCGGTCCATGGCGGAAAACGCCGGGAACATCTGGATGGATCACGGCGCACTGATGTACAAAGAATGCGTGCTGGAAGACGGCGAGCCGGGCATGTCAGAAGATACGCCGGAGACCTGCACGTTCACCTATTTTCGTGATCTGGCCGGCGCCAAAGAAGGTGAAACCGTGGTGTTCGCGTTCATCACCTATCGTTCGCGTGAACACCGCGATGAGGTCAACCAAAAGGTCATGGCCGATTCGCGCATGAATTGCGACCAGAACAACATGCCGTTCGATCCGGCGCGCATGACCTACGGCGGCTTTACCACGCTGGTGGATCTGTAGCAGACACGGCCCGGGATCGCCTTCAAGTGACGATCCCGGGTATTTGCCACACAGCACGGGTCCATGGGCATCCGAATGTAACCTTTCTTGCGCAGCCGCGTTGATTGCCTGTTCAATGTTGAAGAGGATGCCTCATGGTCTTTAATAAATTGTCCGCACGCGTGGTTGCGGCACTGATGATGTTTTTTAACGTGCAATCACACGCCGGAGACAGACAAGTGCTGTTGCTCGGCACTTTCCATTTTGACGACGCCGGCCTGGATCAGGTGAAAACCTCGGCGATGGATGTGATGCAGACCGAAGCACAGAACTATTTACAGGCGCTGGCACAGCGCATCTGCGCGCAGGGCATTCAGCAGGTGCTGTTGGAATACCCGCCGTCGCGCGATGCGGAAATGAACGCGCGCTACAAAAAATACCTGAACAACGAATACGACCTGCCGCGCAATGAAATTTATCAGATTGGTTTTCGCGTGGCACGGACCTGCGGCCTGTCCGCGGTGCACGGATTTGATGAACGCGAGGCGGGCTGGGATTCAGAAGCGATGTTTGCCTACCTCAAAGACAAGGCGCCGGAAAAGAACGCCGCCTTTCAGGCCACCATCAAAACCTTCACCGAACGTTTCAATGCCATGCACGCAGAAATGACGCTGGCCGAGATGCTTAAGGCCATGAATTCGGACGCCCTGGACCGCGACAACATGGATCTTTATTTGCTGACCAATTATCTCGGCGAAGACGATGGATTCGCCGGCGCCGACGCGGCGGCCAGCTGGTGGAGACGCAATTTCAGGATGTACGCCAACATACAAAAGCACGCAGAAAAGGGCGGGGCGGTGTTTGCTCTGGCCGGTCAGGGGCACACGGCGATTCTGCGCAAGCTGCTGCACATCGATCGTCGTTTGCAGCCGCTGGAGCCAGCCGAAGTGTTGGATGAGTAAAAAAATATTGGTTTTTTTGCTTCAATTGGTAACTTTTTTGCTGATCGGGCGTCTTTACTAATAATCGCAATGACAAATGATGGGTGAAGCCATGGGTGTTTTTAAATTTTTCGGATCGTTGGTATTGGCCTTGGGCCTCTCCGCAGTGCCCATTTTGGGGGCCATCAGCTCAGAAGCTTTTCTGACCGGCTCCAAGGCGCCCATCGAAACAACGCAAGCGGCCCCGATGGCCGTGGCGCAGCCGGTGCAGGCTTCCATGCAATGGGCGGTGCAGGCGCATCGCGGTTGCGATGCGGCGATCAAACCGGTGCGCACCGCGGTGCAGGCCGACAATGGCCGCGCATTGCTCGGTGCTTTGCTGGCAGAAGCCATCGAATGGCGCAGCAACCCGGTCAATCGCGTGGGATTGCATTTGACCACCGGTTGTGAACAGGATGTGCAGAAACAGACGTCCGATCGTTGGGCCATTCAGGTCAACAATCGCACGGTGTATCTGAACTGATCAGAGCATACCTGAGTGCATTGAGTCTCAAGCAATTCACTCAAAACGTTTTCATTTCTATTCCAGCGCCGCCCCCGTGCAAACGGTGAGCGGCCTTTTTTTAGACTGCATTGACTGTTGGCAATAGTCATTCAATGGGCAAATAGGTGTACCAGGCCAGCACCGCCAATTCTTCATTCAGCACATCAATCAACATGCCTTTGCCGTCGTGTGCCGGCCCGCCGTACCAGGTGCCGGACATCCAGGCCGCAGTTTCCACCTGATCAAAGCCGGCGTCGTCACACAATCGGCCCGACAGATTGGTGGCCAGCCGGCCCAGCGGATAATTTTGACTGCCAAAAGACGGGCCGGCCAGCAGCGCATCGCCCTGGTAGCTGAATTGCGCGCTGTGGCAAGAATCAAATTCAACGCTGAGCGTGCCCCATTCAAGCAGTTCAATTTCGCTGGCATCAAAATCCACGCCGAAAGCACCGTTGGCGGTGGTGAAGGCGTTGTCAATCTGAATGGATGCGCCTTCAATGCGGCCCACACCCAACACCCAGAAATGCCGCGTATTGGCCTGGTCCACGGCAATTTGCGCAACGCCCTTGTGAAAGCGCAGGGCGTAGGTGGCGCCGTCCAGAACGCCGTTGCCAGGCCCCACCAGCAATTCAGCTTCACCCGTGTTCACGTGAATCCGTTGCACGGTGTTGCTGGTGTCGCTGGTGACCAGCAAATGTTCGGGACCGTCCATCGCCATGCCGGCCGGGCGGGGCACACTGGCCAGGCTGCCGGCTTCGGCGCCATTGGCCTCAAAGCGCAGGATGGCGTTGTTGCGCCAGCCGGATACCAGCAGACGGCCCTGACCATCGAACAGCACCGCGCGCGGTGCATTCAGTCCACCGGTGCCGGCGGCCACGGCGTCGCTGATTTGACTGTTCTGCAGGTTCACTGCAATGACGTTGTTGCTGTCGAACCCCGGCACATACAAGCGGCCGTCCGGGCCCAGCGCAATGCCGGCGTCGGCGCCCTGGATGCGGCCGTTGTTACCCGGCAGCACGGTGCCGGTGACCTGCCAGTTGGTTGGATCAATGCGCAGCACCTTGTTTTCAGAGAAACTGGACAGCAGCAACTGGCCCTGTGAATCCAGCACCGCACCGATCGGTTTTTGCAGCGGCGCGGTCTCAACCACGGCCGTGCCCGGATCGTCGCCGAGCATCACGGTGCCCACCGACAGGGTTTGCTTGTCGAAACGCACCACGCGGTGATTGTTTTCACTGATCACCAGCACATGTCCGTCGGCGTCGGTGAGCAGGGTTTGCGGTCCATCCAGCAGGCCAGTGCTGTCCAGATCGCGAATGTATGCATGTGAACAGCCGTCAAAGAGTTTCACGTTGTCACTGCGCCAGCTGCTGACCAGCAACAGGCTGTCGCACGCCGGATCGCCCATCGATTGCGCGGGGGCCTGGGTGGACAAAGTCAGCAGAATGCACGCCGTGCGTGCAGCCATAGAAGCGATTTGTTTCATTTTTCACCTATACGTTTTTCCAGTGTGAAGATATGATGTACCATGGGCGCTTTGAAGGCCTTCGCAAAACCTCCTTTATACATTTTTCAGGCGATGAAATCGACTGCGACAAGTAATTCATCAACACCCGCACCCAACTGGCCGGTTTCCCGCGCAGTGCAAATCGGTGCGTGGTGCTTTGACCCGGCCTCAGGTCAATTGTGGCGCGGTTCTCAAGGCACGCGATTGCAACCCCTGCAGGCGCGCTTGCTGGCGGTGCTGGCGGCCAATCCGGCGCGCGTGCTCACCCGTGAATGGCTGGTGGATCACCTGTGGCACGATCGCATCGTCAATGAAGAGGCCCTCTCGCGCGCGGTGGCGGAATTGCGCAAACACCTGGGCGATGCGGTGCGCAATCCAGAGTACATCGAAACGGTGCCCAAACAGGGCTATCGGTTGAAAGCGCCAGTCACCGATGTGCGTCAGCGCAACCGCCGACGATTGCTGTGGTGTGGGATTGCGGTGAGCATCTCCGCGCTGGTGCTGTGGGGCATGCTGTGGTTGCGCGCGCACCTGCAACTGAACCGCATGCAACAGGCCGTCGACTCGGCGGTGCGGTTGACTGCGGCCGAAGGCATGGAAGAAATGCCGGAAATCAGTCCGCAGGGCGATCGACTGGCCTTTGTCCGTGCACAGGATGGTTTGCTGCAGGTGGAGGTGCAACCGCTGGTGGGTTCGACCCGGCAAACGCTGCGCATGGAGGACGCCAATGTGCTGTCACCGGTGTTCTCACCGGACGGTGAGTCCCTGGCGGTGGCGGTGATAGCGCAACAGCCGCCGCACGGCTGCACCGTGATGGTCGTTGATCTTTCCACGCATAGACGCCGATTGGTGGGGCCATGTGATCTGGATGACACGCTGCCGTCCCTGGACTGGTCGGCCGACGGACGTGAACTGGCGTTCACCCGCGCATCCTCAATGCACGCCGGCAGCGCCATTTGGCGCGTTGATTTGCACACCGGCGAGGCGCGGCAGGTGAGTTGGCCGCCTTCAGCGGATGTGTTTGATGCGCGGCCGCGCTTCTCACCCAATGGCAGTCAGCTGAGTTTTACCCGCGGCAACCGCATCAGCCGCAACCTGATGCTCATTCGCCTGGACGCGCCCGACAGCGCAGCGCAGGAACTGACGCGATCCGGACATTACATGTCTTCGCAGGACTGGCTGGATGAATCACACATTGTGTACGACAGCGATGTCAACGGGCAGCGTCACTTGTGGCTGATGAATGCGTCGAATGGTCGATCGCAATTGCTCGGTGCACGCGATGCCCAGCTGCCTTCGATCACCGCCGATGGTCGCCGCATGACGTTTCAAGTGGCGCATTATCAGGCCAACATCTGGTCGCTGGATTTGCATCAGAATGGGGCTGAACCGGTGCAGCTGATCGACTCCACAAAATACGACAACAACCCGGCTTTTGCCCCGGACGGTCAATCGCTGTTGTTTGCCAGCAACCGCCACGGCAACGGCGCCGTGTGGTTGCACGATTTTGCCAGTGGTGTGGATGCCCGCCTGTTTGAATTGCCCGAGGTTAAACTCAGTCGGCCGGCCTGGTCGCCGGATGGCGCGGCCATGCTGGTGACCGGCAACGGCGGGCCCGACGGGTTCTTTACCGTGCTGTACCGCTTCGAAAATGCACAACATGAACGCGTGGATTTTCAGGGCTTGCCCACCCGCGGGGCGGTGTTTGGAGCGGACAATGACACCGTCTATGCGGTCAGCGAAAGCGCGGATGGGGTGGGTAAAATTGTGCGTAAGGATTTGCGCAGTGGCGGCGTGACCGTGCTCAGCCACAACGGCGCCAACCGCCTCATGACCGTCGCCAGTCACACCCTGGTGTTCAGCAAAACCAACACCCCGGGCCTGTTTTTGATGGACGCGCACAGCGGCCACGAGACGGCGCTGGATGTGGCCATGCCGGCCTCGGCGTTCAATTTCTGGACGGTGTCCGAACCGTGGGTGTATTTCGTCGGAACCGGTGCGTTGCCAGCCACCGCTGAGAACGCCAAATCGGGCATTTGGCGCGTGCATTTATACGACCAATCGGTGCAATTCATCAGCACGCACCGACCCAACACCGTGGGCCCGTCACTGGCCGTGGATGCCGACAATCGCCGCTTGGTGTACAGCCGCACCGACCGCGCCGAGTCCGATGTGTTTATTGCCAACCTGTTAGGCCGGTGAGAGGCACATGGTGCCAGTCTGTCCGGGCGGGATCGCATTCGGGCTGCGGAAAGCTCAAGCTGTATTCCATGCATTGAAGAAGCGGCGCTGAACTGCTATGATGACAGCAGAGGGAGGTTCCGGGTGCCAGTCACCCAATCAAACACAGCATTCAAAAGCCGATGACAGCAGCGAGAGAATCGAGTGCATTGCTCGAACGTTTCAACCGCGGCGGTGACGCCGCCCTGGAGGAACTGTTCACCGTCATCTATGGACAGTTGCACGACATGGCGGCGCGATTGTTCGCCCGCGAACGACCTGAACACACCCTGCAACCCACCGCATTGCTGCACGAATTGTTCATCGAGCTGAGCCAGCAGCGACAGATCGAATTCAGCAATGAGTCGCATTTCTTTGCCATCGCTGCACTGACCATGCGTCGCATCCTGGTGGGCCACGCGCGGCGCAAGGGCGCCAGCAAGCGCGCCGTTGTGTGCGTCAGTCTGAACGAATCGCAGGTACAAAACGCTGATCCGGATGCCTTGCACATCGATTTGCTGGCCCTGGACCGGGCCTTGATGCGCTTGCAGCATCTGGACGCTCTGGCGCTGATGCTGGTTGAATTGCGCTATTTTGGTGGCTTCTCCGTGGATGAGGCGGCGGCGTTGCTGGAGCAGAATTCGCGCACCCTGTATCGCAAATGGGCCTGGGCTAAAGCCTGGCTGCAACAACAACTGTCCGGCGCCTGAATGGACACCCGCGAAAGCCGTCAGGTGCAGTCACTGTTTGAAGCGGTGGTGACCTTGCACCCGGATCAGCGCGAACCGCAATTGATGCAGCTGTGCAACGACGCCGAAGTGCGTGCGCAGGTCATCGATTTGCTGCAGTCCCACGATCACAACAGCCGTTTTCTGGAAACCCCGGCCTGGACACAGCATGACATCGCCGATGGACAGTCCCGGGTGGGACAAAACATCGGCGCCTATCACATCACCGCGCAGCTGGGTTCCGGCGGTATGGGGGTGGTGTATTTGGGTGAGCGCAACGACGCGGCGTTTGAAAAACAGGTGGCAATTAAAGTGATGCCCCTGGGCGGTGCCGCGGCAATGCAGCGCTTCAACCGTGAAGTGCACATTCTGGCGGCCTTGTCGCACCCGAATCTGGCGCGCCTGCTGGACGCCGGTCAAACCACCGATGGCCTGCCGTACATGGTGATGGAATACATCGAAGGCGAGGCCATTGATGGCTGGTGCCTGTCGCGCCCATTGAATGATGTATTGGCCGTGTTCATCAAAGTCTGTGAGGCGCTCGACAGCGCGCACCGGCATCTGGTGATACACCGCGACATCAAAGCCGGCAACATCCTGGTCAAATCCAACAATGAACCGGTGGTGCTGGATTTCGGCATCGCAAAACTGCTGGCCGCGGACGAAGAGCAGACGCAAACCGGCCTGCAACCGTTCACGCCGCATTCGGCCAGCCCGGAACAACTGCGCGGCGATGCCTTGACCACTTCAACCGATGTGTATTCTTTGGGCTTGTTGATGCTGAGGGCCTGCACCGGCGTGTCGTTCAATCCGTCCAACGGCCCCGGCGCAGCCGTGCAGCGCATTCGGCCTTCGCGCCTGGTGTTACAGGGCCAGAGTCGCTTGCCGGATGGGCAGATCAAACGTCGGGCACGCCGCCTGCGCGGCGATCTGGACCACATCCTGCTGAAGGCCACGCACCCGGAAGTCAACCGGCGATACGCCAGCATGCGTGAACTGGCGGAGGATATACAGCGGCATCTGCACGATGAACCGGTGCGCGCGCGGCCCGATTCAATGGCCTATCGTTTGTTCAAACGCCTGCAGCGCCACCCCTTCATTGCCACCGCCACGCTGTTGGTACTGGGCGTTCTCAGTTGGCAGCAATGGCACGTGCTGCAGGAAAAAGCGCGGGTGGAAGCTGAACGCAACAAACTGGAATACACCAAAGGCTTTTTGTTGGATCTGTTCAGCATTTCAGACCCGGGCGAGGCCCGCGGCAACGCCGTCACCGCGCGAGAAATGCTCGACGCGGCGCACGCAAAAATCAATCAGCAGTCCGATTTCGACGCCGCCACAAAGGTCGAACTGTTGCAGGTGATGGCGCAGGTGTACGGTCGTCTCGGCCTGTTCAAAGCGGCCCTGCCGTTGATGCAGCAGGCCAATGATCTGGTGCAGGAATCGCAACCGGAAAACACCGCGCTGCTGGCGGAACTGACCTCCGACATGGGCATTTTGATGCAATTGGTGGGCGACATTGAAGGCGCAGAAAAGCGTCACCGCGAGGCATTGAATTTGCGCCTCAAGGCCCATCCGCAAGCGCCCAAAGACGTGGCCTTGTCGCACAACCAGCTGGGTGAAGTGCTGATGTCCCAGGGGCGTCATACAGAGGCCGAAAGCGAATTCGATGCGGCGCTGCGTTTGTACGGCGAATTGGATCCTTTGAGCGAGGAGCTTGCATTGATTCACCACAACCTCGGGGTGTTGAATTACCACATGAGCCGGTACCCGGCCGCGGAGAAACACTATCTGGCCACGTTGAACATTCGGGAACAGACGCTGGGTGACCCGCACCCGTGGCTGGCGCGTTCGATCAACAACCTGGCGGTGCTGTACGACGTCATGGGGGCCTACGATCGCGCTGAACCCATGTACCGGCGATCGGTTGACATGCGCCTGCGCCTGTTCGGCGAGAAACACCCGGATTACGCCAATGGCTTGAACAACTACGCGTCATTCTTCGAAGACACCGGAGAGTTTGAGAAAGGTTTGAGCTTGTACAAGCAAGTGATTGAAATCTATCGCGAAATACTCGGAGATAAGCACGCCAAAATTGCCAATGTCTTGAATCACATTGGCCACGCGCACCTGCAGATGGATTCTCTCGATGCAGCGGAGACCGCGCTGCTGCAGTCCATCGACATGTATCGGGCGTTGAATGCTTCGGGCCATTACGACAACCCCTTGCTGTACCCACGTCACAATCTGGCCATGGTGCGGCAGTTGCAGGGCCACACCGCAGAAGCGCTGCAAATCATCGATGCGGTGATTGAGGATGGACGTGAATTGCTGGGCCCTGAACACGTTGCGCTGGGCAACGCGCTGGTCAGTCGCGCGCAAATCCACCGACAACTGGATCACCGTGAAGCCGCGCTGGCCGATTTGCACGCGGCCGAAACCATCTACCGCGAAAAACTCGATGCCGATCACTGGCGCCTGCATTGGCTGAGCGCCTTGCGCACGGTCCTCACCGAACCCCCGGCCAACTGGCCGGATCACCCCGAGCTGCAGAGTGCGGCCAAAATCCTGCGCGCCCGCAAAGGCGAAAACAGCCGCATGGCGCGGTCATTGAAGCAGTGGATGACCCAATCGTCTCAGCCCATTTAAAATAATTTGTCAGACATGACCTGGTTTTTGCACATACCCCAATGAGCGTTTAATTCAAGCGGAGATCTCACGACTCCGCACATTGGGAGGCAAGCCATGCTGCAGCACGTATTGCGACTGTGCAGCGCAGTCGCGTTGATGACATTTCCATATCCACCGGCCCAGGCCACTACGGGATTTCTTCATTCAAATTCTTCGCCGGTATACACCTGGCGCATTCGGGACAATCAGGGCCAGGTGATCCGTGAACTGAAATCCGAATATGCGGCTCCAGGCAATGAGCAACTCACCTGGCATCGAGACTACATATACGCCAACGGCCGCCTGCTGGCTTCCGCTGGCGCGGGATTGGGTCTGGGCGCAAATGGCATGCTGGCGTATCACACAGACCATTTGGGCACACCGCGAGTGATTCAGAGTGACTCGGGCGATGTGTCTGAGCACCATTATCTGCCGTTTGGGGAGGAAATCAGTGCCTGGTTTGATCAAGTGCCATTGAAATTCACTGGCCATGAGCGAGATTTTGATGCATTGGATTACATGCGGGCACGCTACTACAAGTCCAATTTTGGCCGATTCCTCAGCGTGGACACCCAACAGGACGGCTGGAATCGTTACGCATACACGGGCAATAACCCGATCAATGGCACCGATCCCACGGGACAGCGGGTCTATCTGGTGCACGGCACCTGGTCCAATCCGAATTCAAAAGGGCGCAGCACCTGGGAAGGCGTGGACCGTGCCTGGGGCGACGCCTTGGGAGACAATGACGTGGTTGAGTTCAACTGGAGTGGTGACAACAACGGTGAAGCTCGCCGCATTGCCGGGCGGAACCTGGCCAATTTGATTGAATTGGATATCAAGAATGGCATTCGCAACATCTCCATCGTCAGCCACAGTCACGGCGGCAACGTGGCGCTTGTGGCATCACTGGAATTGCGCAATCGCGGACATCAGATCGATGACCTGATTCTCATCGGCACACCGGCCAATGAAACGCTGTTTTTTACTGCCGGCGATGCGGCAAAAAACTTTGTTTCCGTGTACAACGATGAAGACGCAGTGCAAATCAATGGTGGACGTTCGCTTCTGACCAACATCGTTCCCAGAGGATTCAAGTTGCATGAAGTTGGCAGGGCTGGACGGGTTCACCACTTCGGCAATGGCCACGCCTTTTACCTCAATGCATCGGCGCTTGGATACGTCAAGAAGCGGGCCGGGATCAATTTGATTGGGCGCAAAAATGCGCACAGTGAGATGCACAACAATCCGGGCTTGATTTATCAAGTGGGCAGAATGCTGCACACATTGAACCCTCATCCCTAATAGTTCAACACATCAATTGCAATCGGCAACAATTTCAACGGTGGATAATCATGAATAAAAGATCACTTATCAATGCGCGTGTGACAGCATCTACACACAAACTGACGTGTGCTGTTGCACTCACAGTGTGCTTGGCGGCACTGTCGAGCTGGGTGCATGCTGCGGGCAACGATCACCTGGAAGTCGCACGCGGCTTGGGCATTGAAGGGGCATTTCAGGGGTCGTCCTACGACAGCGTCAATGAATTCAATGGTCAGGTGAATGTCTCTATTCCACTGGGCACGACGTTCACAACCGGCAGCATCGAATACAATTTTCATGCCGTTTACAATTCACGCAACTGGGAATGGGTGGTGCGCCACTCCCCCATAGACGGCTATTATGACCAGTCCTTTGAAAGCATGACTTCCAATGCCGGATTGGGTTGGCATGTTTCATTCGGCGAATTGTATCAACCCTATCTGTTTCGTGTCGATCTCGCGGATGTGGTGTCCGGCGTCAATGAATTTAAACCCGGCGACAAACCGCCGTATTCCTGGATCAATTCATCGACCCGGGACTGGGTTTACATGGCGCCGGATGGCAGCCGGCACGTGTTGTCGTGTGATGCGGATTACAGTGGCAGCTGCGTCGACGGCATCGGCGCGGTGTACCTCTCCAAGGGGTTTCAGATCCGCATGCAAAGGGAGACCAACACCCGCATATTACTGAATTTTGCCAATGGCATCACACACACGTTTGAGTTCATACAGTGGGACGGGTGCTGGCAAGGCAGTCATTGCTGGAAGTTGAAAAAAATAGAAGACCTGCATAAAAACTCTGTGCTATTTGGATACACACAGAATTTGATCACTGTTTCGGACAATCGGACCCGCATTCACAAAATTCATTATAAAAACTCTGTGGGCGATTCGGATCTGCACAACGACGGTGTGATTTTCGGTTGGGGGTATCAGTCGTACCAAAAGATTGTTAGCAAGATTGAACTCAATACACAGCTTGATTTGAAACAGAGCTATGGTTTTCGATACTCGGCAAAAGTGCTTACGCGTGAAAGGCCGCATGTCTCCAATGTGGAACCCGTGGGAGACACGCACAAGATGCCAATGCTTGATGGCATTGACTTTCCATTGTTGGGTGGATTTGAATTTGCCTATCAGACCGACACAGATTTTGGTTCCGGCTTGCTGACCAGTTATACTTTACCAACCGGTGCTTCAGTGATTTTTGCATACCAGGACGGAGAAACCATAGGGCAAACGATCAATGCCTGGCAAATCCCCAAAGGCTGTAACTATGACCCAGAAAGCGATTCTTTGGGTGGTATACCCCATTTTGATGCCATTGACCGATCGCTTTTTCCGGGCATCAAGACGCGCACAGAAATCAACCCGCATCGCCCCCAGGGCAGCACCAGCGCCATCACAACCTATGTCTCAGAGGTTGCGCGAGGGAATTACATCAATCGCAATTGGCGAAACCAGACTTGCGATCGTCCCGATGCCCTGGTGACCACCATCGATTATCCCGCCAATGGCAACGGTCAATCGTTGCGCAAACAAACCTGGTTCAGTGTTGAACAGGACGGCCCGGATAACCCTTGGAAACCCAGTGAATACGGCTTGCCATTGGACAAGGAAGATGTCTACGACGGTCACTATCGCTCCAGTGAATGGTTTCTGTGCACAGGGTCGGGCAGTTGCCCTTCATCTCCATATCAAACTGAATACCGAAAATACGCCACGGTGATTGCTTCTGACAACCTTTATTGTGAAGCAGGCGATCCAGTGAACTGCAATCGAACGGACGTGCAACTGACCGGACGCGTGATTCGCAATCACGCAGCCGCGACCACCGTCAAGACCGAATACAGTGACTACGACGGGGTGGGCCACATGCGCACTGAAGTAAGCTCCAGCACCGGTTTTGAAAGCAATCCAACCCGCACAAATTACATCAACTGGAACAACAATTTCAGCACCTCCATGATGGGCGATGTCATTGACGTCTCACAGATATACTCTGTTTTGCCCAGTCTCAATGAAAACTGGTTGTTCACCACCTATGGCATCACCCGCACCAGCGGCACTGACGGCGGTCTGTCAATGGAAACCGACCATTGCTGGTACCGCGATCGAATCGGTCAAAGTCTGATCAAAAATGGTTCGCAGGGACTGTTGACCGGATATGGCTATCACCCCGATCACCTCCCCAATCGGGGTGACTTGGTCAACCTTTCCATGAAATTTGCCGGCGGCACCACACCCACATCGTGTGTCGACGATCCGAACACGTTCTATCGACAAAAATTCGAACTGGATAACTTGGGCAACCAGACGGCAATTAAATATCAGAATTCAAATGACTTTGCCGGCACGGAAAAGGGTTACAACGGGCGCGGTTACTTGACCAGTGAAAAGACGGAGGATGACATCCTGACAAGCTACACACGGGATGTGCTGGGTCGGGTGACTCTGATCAGCGTGTCATCACCACCCGGTGCCGGGACGCTCGACAACACCATCATTGCCTATCACAATGCGCTCAATACAATTCAAGAATGCAAGGCGCATTTCATCGGGCGTGATACACCGGCCTGTGCCATCATTACGCGCGGAGATTACAAAGCCGTGGTCTTTTACGACGGCTTCGGACGAATATTTCAGGAAGTCACCACCATGCCCGGGAATGAAAAACGCATTGTTTCTGTCACCATGGATGGCACCGGTCTGACGACTCAATACAACGTCAATGGGGCCTTGCAATCCCTTGAATACGATGCTCTGGGGCGACTCACCAAGCAAACTGGCGTCGACAATCAAACCATCGCGTTCTCACACAACGGCGATAAAAGCACAACGCGCACCGCCGATTTGGGCAACAACGTCACACAATCCCTGACCACCATCCGCGATGGGCTGGGGCGTGATCATCGGATCAAGAACGGCAAATACTGCACGGAATATGCGTACGATCCACAGGATCAGCTGATTTCAGCCACCCGCAAGCCGAACAGTTGCACAGGAACCCTCAGCCAGACTCGCCGCTGGGAGTACGACGCGCGGGGGTTTTTGCAGAAAATGTTTCTGCCGGAACTGGGCGACAGCGGCAACTCAGGCGATGAGATTGAATACATGACTTTCAATCCCTACGGACAGGCCCGTGATGTTGAGTGGCCAAATCGCAGACTGGTGCACGAATACGACGTCAGAGGGCGGCTGCTCAGCATACAACACAACAACCAGGACATCTTGAGTCATCAATACATCAATGGACGGCTGGTCAAGTCCACGCGCCACAACCGATTTGGCACCGGCCTCAACTCCAATGACTATCCGGTCGTGCTTGATCACGTGTACCTGGGCAAAGGCGGGCGGTTGTCTAAAACCACCACCACCGTCAATTACCCCAGTCCCGCGGACACCACGCTGACAAAAACATTCGACATCAGCTACGAGTACAACGCTCAGGGCTTGCTGGAGCTGTTGTGCATGGACGGCACCTGTGAAATGGGTAATTCAGCGAATTACACGTACACCAATGAATTGCTGACCGGCGTAAACTGGTTCAGCGACACCACCCCGAGTGGTCTGCACCTGAGCGACATCCGTTATCTGACCAGTGGGCAAGTTGAACAGATTGACTTTCCTGGCATCAATGGTGTGCGCAGCAAGTTCACCTACAGTCACAACGACACGCGATTGCAAAGCATCTTGGTGCAGGATACCGGAGGGGGTGAAGTCTGGAACAGCGAAAACTATGTTTATAATGCGCTGGGCCAAATTCATAAGATTGGCGACGATGTGTACCAATACGACGAAGCCATGCGCCTGACTTCATCCAATGTCATGAACGTTGCACAAACGTACACGTACAATGAATTCGATAACATTGTGAACTTTGCTGGAGTGGATTTGCATCCAACCCCGCAAAATCGGCTCAATGTTGGCCAGATTGAGTACGACAGGGATGGAAACGTCACTGAAGACGGGTGCTTTATCTACAGCTACGATGCACTCAATATGGTGCAATCCATGACCGGACAAGGTGCGCCGGGCAGTGACTGCGGCTACAACGTGGATCATCTGTACGACGCCAACAACTTGCGTGTGTTGAGCATGTGCGACGGTTGCAGCACTCCGTCAGACCCGCCGTCTTTTGACTTCTTTGCCGATCCCACAGTGATTTTCGTCGGTCAGGACGTGACTCTGAATTGGGAAAATCTGCAGAACGTGGACGCCTGCGAGGCGACCTCAACACAAGCAATCTGGAGCGGCCCGGTCAGTCCATCGGGTGGTAAAGTAAGTTTTGCGCCGCCTTTCACTGACACCTACAGCCTCACATGCACCGGACCAGGCGGTGAACTGACCCGGCAGGTGACGGTGACCGTCAATGACACCCCATTGTCCTGCGACATTACGCCTTCGGGGTATCTGTTAGGCAGCGGCGGTGAGCCGTTCCACATTGATGCGCAATGCACGGACGGTCTGCCGCCGTACCAGTACCAGTGGCAGTTCAGTGCCAGCGGCAATCCCGGCAGCTATCAGAACCTCAGCAACGGCGGTGCCATCAGCGGCGCCCAGTCGGTGCAATTGAATATTGCGGCCTTGACCACCGGTCACGCGGGGTTCTACCGCCTGAATGCCACCGACGATTTGCCCACAGGCACTGTTATCAGCACAGTGTTGGAGTTGGAAGTGGCCGGATTCCCCATCATTGGAGAAGTGGGGCACGTACAGCTGTCATCGGTGTTGCACAATGTGGTCACCTTGCAATTTTCGACCCAGTACACCGACCCGGTGTTGTTCATGTTGCCGGTCAGCGGACTGAGCGGCGATTCCCTGATTCCCAGAGTTTTCGATGTGCGGTCCGATTCGGCCGACGTGTTGTTGTGGGATTTCAGTGGCGATGATCCGGTGGATCACAGCGAAACGCTGAATTATCTGGTGATGGAGCGTGGTAATTGGTACATCGGCGGGCATTTCGTAAAAGTCGATGTTCTGCAAACCGACGCCACCGTGGGTCGTTTGTTGCCGGCCAACATCAAACGCTGGGAATACATCCCATTTAACGTCGGCTTTGATGTTCCTCCGGTGGTGATTTCGCAAGTCCAGGATGCCAACGTCGGCGGTGAATTGCAGTTCATGAGCACCCGCACCCGCAACATCACCCTGAGCGGATTTGAACTGGCCATGGAAGGTGCGGAAAGCAATGACTACAAGTTCTTTAATCGCAAACTCGGATACATTGCCATAGAACCGGGCAACGGTGTGCTGTTTGAAAACACACCGTTTGTGGCCGGCCGTGTGAATGATGCCGTCACTCCCAATTGGTATTCCATTGCATTCCCGTCTTCCATGAGCGGATCGCCCAACGCACGCTTCATTGCAGCGCTGAGCAGTTACAATGGCGCGGACAGCGCGCATTTGCGTTACCAAGGACTCAACGCCAGCGGTGTGCAGGTGCGGATCGAGGAAGACACCACCGTTGATGCCGAAACTGGGCACGTGCCAGAAAGCGTAGATTATCTGGCATTCAGTGATGAGACGTTCATATACGATACACTGGTATCCTGCTCAATTCCAGACATCATTGAGGCCCCGTCAGGACAGATGATATTAACAGAAGGTGAGAACGCCTTGCTGGAAGTCGAAGCCATCGCCACCGGCTCCAGTCCACTGAGTTACCGCTGGCAAAAGAACGGCGTTGACCTGGCGGGCCAAACCGGCACGCAGTTGGCCCTCAACAACCTGCAACTGAGTGATTCGGGTGACTACAATGCCGTGGTTGAGTACGGGTGCGGTCAAAGCATTGACACATCTTCAGTGGATCTGGTGGTGCAACCGGATTGCGCGCCTCCTACGATCACCCAACAGTTGCCACCGTCCATTGTGGCAGAGCACGGCGAGGGCGTGATCATGCAGATGGACGTTGAACCAGGCAACGGCGAATCCCTGACCCTGCAATGGCAAAAAGACGGTGTGGACATCGAGAATGCCCAGGGCTATGCCTTTGTATTTCAAACGATTCGACCTCAGGATGCCGGCACCTACCGTGTGCGCATTGAATACCAATGCGGCGAGGTGTACAGCAATGAAACGGTGCTCACCGTGACCCCGGACGTCACCGGTCCTGAAGTTGAAGGGCAGACATCCAGCGCTCAATGCATCGCGCAAAGCGGCGCTGAATGCACGGTGCCCAACGGCAACTTCACCGTCACAGTGCCAGCCGCATCGGACCCCGGTGTCGGCGTCGATACGGATGCCTACCGCGTGTGTCGATCGCACAGCACGCCGAGCGGCTTTGCCGGTTGCGATGTGATGATGAGCAGCGCCACCACGCGCAACTTCACGGTCACCGGCGCGCACCGGCCACCGCCGGGCGAACGCCGCGCCTATTATTTCCGCGCGGTTGACAACGCCGGCAACCTCAGCGACTGGTACGACCCGCTGTACATCACCACCGAATCCAATGACCCGCCGCAACCGCCGGGCAACCTGATGGCCAGCGACGGCACTTTTGAATACGTGGAGTTGACCTGGAACAACCCGGCCAACGCCCAGCATTACCGGGTCTATCGCGGCACCCAGGCCAACGCCTCGGATCGCGCATTGATCGCGTATTCTGGCAGCAACCCAACCAACTTCACTGGGGGTGGATACATTGATTACACGGCTTCGCCCGGTCAGGTGTATTACTACTGGGCGTCGGCCGAAAATCAATACGGCATTGGCGGTTACAGCAACAGCGACGCGGGCCACCGCGCCGATTCACCGCAACCAGATCTGGTGATGGAAAACGCGGCGGTGTCCGATGACACGCTGTACCCCAACCAGTATCTGAATCTGACCGGCCAGATCCGCAACCTCAACCAGGCCAGCATCCCGCCGGTGAGTTTCTGGGTGCGTGCCTACTTGTCGAACAACACGCAGTGGGACGCGGGCGATCACATGCTGGGATTGTTCCTGTATGGCGCGCCGCACACCAATCCGGAGAACTACAACGAAAACGCCTGGATTCCCAACGGCACCGCGGCTGGGCAGAAATACGTGCTGATTCGTGTCGACGATGAGAATGACCTGAATGAGAGCAATGAAAACAACAACATTGCGGTGTTGCCGATCACCATCCTGCCGGCCACTGGCCCGGGTCAGGTGCCGGGTCTAAACGCCACCATCAACGGCCAGAACGTCAGCAATCTGACGGTCAACAGCACCAATCCCACCATTCAGATCAACTGGAACCACGCCAGCCACGACAGCGGCATCGACAAATACCACGTGGTGTTGCAGAACACCGACGGTTCGTCCGGCTGGCTGTTTGGTGCCAACATCAACTACCCGGGGCAAAGTCACACCATGCACACCAGCGGTCTTGTGTACGGTCAGGACTATCACGTGCGCGTGCGTGCGTTGTCCAACGCCGGGGTGTGGGGGCCGTTCACTCTGACCGGCACGTTCAAGGTGCGCGAACCCAAACCCACGACGGTGCCCAATTTCGTTGCCAGCATCAATGGCGTGGTGTTGCAGGATCAGACCATCTATTTCAATGATCCACAGATTCAGATGACCTGGAACCATTCAACTCACCCAAGCGGCATCGATTTTTACCACATCATTTTAGAGGCCACCGACGGTTCGTCGGGCTGGTTGTACGGGCTGAATGTGCAGTACCCAACCACCGCGCACACCCTGCACACCTCCGATCTGGTGTATGGCAAGGACTATCGAGTGAGAATCCGGGCTCTATCAAACTCCGGTGTATGGGGAGATTTTGTCTCGGGCGGTCAATTCAAGGTGCGCGAACCGAAACCGTCTCTGGTGCCAAATTTTGTGGCCAAAGTCGGCGGTCAAAACCTCAATGGTATGACCCTGAGTAACAATTCGCCGTTGATCAATTTCACCTGGTCACACGCAAGCGACCCGATCGGCATTGATTTTTATCACGTGATCGTGCAGAACCCATCGGGTGCCTGGATCTACGGTCCGAATGTTCCGTATCCGGGCACTTCGGTGAATCTGCAAACCAGCAACCTGGTCAACGGCGTGCACACCTACCGAATACGCGCGAAAAACACCTTCGGCAATTGGGGGGATTTCATCATCGGTGGCACATTCACCGTCGATGCGCCATAAGCAAAAGTCGGTGCAGCCGCCGCGCGCAGGGATGCAGACAGGGGGCGCGGCGACTGCGTCGCTTCACATGCCCAGGCAGCGCGATGCCATTGAGTTGAGCATGTGAACGGTTTGAAAACAGAGCGACCAGAGATTGTTTGGAGGGTGCACGACAGCCATCGCTGAGGCCGGTTAATGTGCAGTTGAATATAGGCTGGAATGCCAATGCAAGCTTCGGCCTGGTGTCGCAAGCCACACAGATAATTGTCGGCAAGGGGCTCAGGATCGCACTTGGTTGATGTGTTGAGAAAAGCACGACCACGTGCCACTTAAATTTGGAGAATAGTTATGCGATATATTTGGCCTTTGTTCATCGGGGTGAGTTTCATGTGTCTGGTTCCGCCCGTGCAGGCCACCACTGGGTTTCTCGATTCCGATGCGTCGATTGTATATACCTGGCGAATTCGCGACAATCAGGGGCAGGTGATTCGGGAAATGAAGTCTGAATTCCTGTCTCCTAGTGTAGAACAATTCACCTGGCATCGGGACTACATCTATGCCAATGGCCGGCTGCTGGCCTCCGCCGGCGCTGGTTTGGGCCAGGGGCCAGATGGTTTGCTGGCGTATCACACGGATCATTTGGGCACGCCGCGGGTGATCCAGAGTGATTCGGGCGATGTGGTTGAGCACCACTACCAGCCGTTTGGTGAAGAAATCAGTGCGTGGTTTGACCGCGTGCCGCTGAAATTTACAGGCCATGAACGCGATTTTGATGATTTGGACTACATGCGGGCGCGTTACTACAGACCGTCATTCGGTCGTTTTCTGAGTGTGGACCCGGCCCAGGATGGATGGAATCGCTACGCGTATGCAAACAACAACCCCATCAACCGACTGGATTCAACCGGCCTGGGTTCAGAAGACGGTTTTTTCCGAAAAACTGCGAATGTCTTCAAAAATTTCATTCAATTTGAAGGGAAAAATTCATTTGGTGGGAAATTCAAATTGGGTGGGGTGCTGACGGTGCGTGGAGAGTTTGGCAAAAGCAACCCGTATCATTTTCCCGATCCAAGTGTTCGACGACTGGATGATCATTACTTTTCCAACTTCTCCCTGTCCTTATTTTCCTTTGGTCTGGGTTATGACTCAGACGCCGGCGGCTTCGGTTTTTTTGTATCGAAAAAAGCCAAAGCGGGTAAACACGGTGCGACGAGAAAGTTGTCATCACAGATTTTTGCTTATTCTGAAAAAACCCCGGGCGCCAAAGTCCGATTGACTTTGCAGGACATCGTGGATATTTCGATGGGCGTTCAGGAGATGCCGGATCTTGCGCCAGCCAAACCGTTGAACGTCGGTGTGTCGGCCGGATTCCTCTACGGCGGAGATCTCAGCATCAATGGATCGGACTTTTTGTACAACCTGGACCAGGAATTTCCAGGCATTCTGGACACTTTGTATGACCATCAGCTGACCCAGCCATTGGGTGACATATTCAGGGCACTGGCGGGCATCGAATGATCCAGCGCGTGGCTGAGGCAAGGCCTGCCGTGTGCATGTGGGGGCTTCGTGCTCAGATGGGCGTGGGCGGCTGCATTGCAGATTCATTGGTTGACGGCTTGGCGCAGGGTGGTGTGCAAAGCCTGCCAGTCGCTGTTCCAGCGCTGGTGACACAGCGGGCGCGCGGTTTCCAGGCTTTCCAGGGCTTCAACCGGTCGCTGCAAGGTGTGCAATGCCTGCGCGCGCAGGCGATGGTAACGGCAGGCGTTGACCTCATCGGTTTGAAATTCATCGAGTAAATCCAGGCTGCGTTGCGCGTCGCTGGCCAGATGGGATTCGGCCAGCAGCAGGCGCACGCGGTGTTCCAGCACCGGTTGTTCATTCTCCGGCACACTTTCCAGCACGCGCAACAGCATGCGTCGCGCGGCGTCCATCTGTTGCATCATGGCGTGGTATTCGTACAGGTGCGTGACCGCGCGCACCGTCGGCGATCCGGCGTCGATTGCGGCGTAGATGTCCGGCCACAGCGTTGTCGCGGTCTGGCGATCGCCGCTGTGCACCGCCAGGGCGAAAGCCAGCACCTGACTCTGGCGTATCGAGGAGCGGTTGCCGGAGGATTGACTCAGTCGCGTGTATTGGGCCAGGTGATTGCGCATGGTTTGTAGCTGTTCGCGATCCAGGGCGATCTGGGTGTGCCAGCTGGCCGCGTGAATGCGCCCGGTGGTCGAGGACAGCGCCAGCGCCAGGTGTTCCAGTTCGGCGTTGTATTCAGCCGCCAAATCCAATTCACCGGTGAGGAAATGCAACTTGACCAGCGCGTCCATGGCGTTCATGACGTCGCGTTTGCTGTCCAGGTCGCGGGCGATGGCAAGGCGTTCTTCGGCGTAGGCCGCGCCACTGCGCAGCAGCCCCTGACCCATGTATAAATGCGCCAGCTTGCCCAGCATCATGCCCTGGCGCTGCACATCGCCGAGCTGCACGAACAGCGCCATGGCGGCCTGCAGGTGTTCATCGGCGGCCGTGAACTGCTGCGCGTCGATGGACAAATTGGCCTGCTGGGTGTGCAAGAAGGCGGCGTATTCGGGGTGGGTTTCCGGGTTGATGTGTGCCGCCAGGGCCTCCAGCCGCGCCTGCGCCGCGCCGATGTCGCCCAGGCGCGTTTCCACCAGCGCCAGATTCAGCTGCACCGGGATTTGTTTCAGCGCATCCGGCGTGGCCTGCAGGATCGACAGGTAAGTGGCGCGCGCCTCGTGCAACTGACCGCGGATCAGTTGTATGGCGGCCATTTCCTGGCGCACCACGTTGCGAAAGCGGGCCATTTCATCCAGCGACAGCAACAACTCCAGCTGCGCCCAGGTGCGGTCGTATTCGCTGTGGCGACGCAAGGCCTTGGCCAGCGCCAGGCGCGCCAGATGAAAATCGTTCTTCTCTTTCAGGCACAGTTCAAAGTAATCAATCGCGCGCGCGTTCT
>JBNLBT010000009.1:0-64171 GCA_050303435.1 Marinicellaceae bacterium | reverse complement strand
AGAGCCAGAGCCAGAGCCAGAGCCAGAGCCAGAGCCAGAGCCAGAGCCAGAGCCAGAAACAGCCGAAGAAGCGCAGCCCGAAGAAGTTGCAGAGGGCTTGGAAGACCTGGATTTCGAGCTGATAGAAATCTTCTCTGAAGAAGCCAGTGAAGTGTTTGATCGGGCCGAACATCTGTTGGCCGAACTCGAAGACAAACCCGATGACAAGTCCATTATTCAGGCCTTGCAGCGCGATCTGCACACATTGAAGGGCGGTGCCAGAATGGCCGGTCTGTTCCAGATTGGCGATCTCTCACACCGCTTGGAGTCGCTGTTCGAATCCATTGCTGAACAGGATCTGAGTGTGGATGGCGCGCAACACGAAGTCATTTCTGAAGTGATGGATAAACTTCATCAAATGACGGTGTCGGACGATTTCGGCAACATGACCGACATTTCCAACGTGTCAGACAAGCTTGACCGGATCATCAGTTCGCAAGGCACGGAAGTGGCCGAAGAATCACAGCTTGACAAAGACTTCTTTGAACCGCTGGCCGCAGAAACGATCACAGAATCGCTGGATGAGGCCGAGCCTCAGGTGCGCGCCAAGGCCCAGGCCAATGTGCTTTCAGGCGGTCAGATCAAAGTCAATTCCGAGTTGCTGGATCGACTGGT
Source organism: Marinicellaceae bacterium (assembly GCA_050303435.1). Classification (GTDB taxonomy): domain Bacteria; phylum Pseudomonadota; class Gammaproteobacteria; order Xanthomonadales; family Marinicellaceae; genus JBNLBT01. The sequence continues at coordinate 63,517 of JBNLBT010000009.1, read as the reverse complement.
GAACTTTGCCGGTGAGGTGAGTATTTACCGTTCACGCATGGAACAGCAAAGCGCCGAGCTGAAGTCCAATATTGAGGAGCTGGCCAACACGGTTGATCGTGTGCGCCGGCAGATTCGTGATCTTGAGCTGGAAACCGAGGCGCAGATCATCTCAAACTATCAGCAGGATGAAGATTTCGACGACGATTTTGATCCATTGGAACTGGATCAGTTCTCACAACTGCAGCAATTGTCGCGTTCGCTGTCTGAGTCGGTGTCGGATTTAACCAACATTCAAACCTATCTGCAGGAATCCGCGCGCAATTCAGAAGTCTTGCTGTTGCAACAGTCGCGAGTGAATACGGAGTTGCAGGAAGGCTTGATGGAAACCCGTCTGGTGACCTTCAATTCACTGGTGCCGCGTTTGCGCCGGGTGCTGAGAACATCGGCCAAAGAACTCGACAAGAAAGCCAAACTGGTGGTCAATGGTGCTGACGGGGAAATGGATAAAACCGTATTGGAAGGCATTCAGGCGCCCCTGGAGCACATGATACGCAATGCATTGGCCCACGGCATTGAGAAAAACCGCAAGCAGGCCGGCAAGTCCGATCAGGGCACCATCACGGTGGATCTGCAACGCGAAGCCACAGAGGTGGTCATCAAGGTCAAAGACGACGGCGCAGGCATCAACCTGGAGAAGGTGCGAGCCACCGCCATCAAACGCAACGTGATTTCCAAAGAGCAACGGCTGTCGGATCATGAAGCGGCGCAGCTGATTTTGCATTCGGGTCTGTCGACTGCGGACAGCGTATCCAAGCTGGCCGGTCGCGGTGTGGGCATGGATGTGGTTGACACTGAAATCAAACGACTGGGTGGCAGCCTGGAGATTAATACGGCGCCTGGAGATGGCACCGAATTTGTCATTCGCCTGCCATACACGCTTGCCTTGACCCAGGCAATCATTGTGCAAGTGGCCGATCACAAGTACGCCATACCGGCTTCCGGTGTGGAAGGCATTGTGCGCATGAACTATTCGGATTACCTCAATCGAATTGAAAATCAGGATTTTGATTACAACTATGCCGGGGACTACTACCAGCTGCAGGAGTTGAATAAACTGCTGACCATCGAATCCGAACCTTTGATTGAAAACAACCAGATACCGCTGGTGATGATCCGGTCGGGTTACGAAGGGGTGGCATTGCGGGTGGATCAGATCTTCGGCGGTCGCGAGATTGTTGTGAAATCTGTGGGCACTCAGGTGGCCAGTGTGCCGGGCATTTTCGGTGCCACCATACTGGGTGACGGTTCGGTGATTTTGATTCTCGACATCATTCCGATGACTCGGTCATACATGCAGAGACTGGCCGAATCAGACAGCGAACTGCAGATCTCTGGACCGAGCACTGAAGTCAGCGAAACAACCATCATGATTGTCGACGATTCGATCACCATGCGTAAGGCGGGTGAACGCATGCTCAAACGCAACGACTTTGAGGTGTTGACTGCTAAAGACGGTCTGGATGCGTTGACCAAACTGCAAGAAGTGGTGCCTGATTTAATGTTGCTTGACATTGAAATGCCGCGCATGGATGGCTACGAGTTGGCCACCAAGATGAAAGAGTCTGAGCGATTGCGCGACATCCCGATCATCATGATCACTTCCCGGACTGGCGCCAAGCACAAAGAGAAAGCCATGGCCATCGGTGTCAACCGCTATCTGGGCAAGCCGTATCAGGAAAATCAACTGCTGGAGAACATCAACGAATTGTTGGCTGAAAAAGAATGAATCAAGCCACAGCGGACATCGGCGTCATCCATTTGGGTGAGAAACAGCCCTCTTCGCTGTATCTGGCAGAAAAATTGAAAGAGGCCGGATACGGCATTCGGCAATGGCATCTGCACAAAGACAGTACACTGGATGAAATCGACGATCAGATTCGCACATTCATTGTGAATCTGTATTTCCCGGAATTCAACATCGAGCCCATCATTGACGGTTTGGTGGGCAATCCGGACATCCAGGTGATTTTCAATGACGCCGCGTTCACCAATAAACTCAAAGGCTGGGAGATCAACCGCTGGATACGCCACATCCTGTTCAAGATCAACCGCATCAGCTCATTGTTGCCGGAAGACACCCGCAGCGATGCCAATCAAGGCCCATTGGATCTGCAGCCGATGGGCATCCACCAGGTGTGGATTCTGGCCGCTTCCATTGGCGGGCCGGATGCATTGGTGAGATTTCTTTCCAGTTTTCAGGGCGACGAACCGGTGCTGTTTATTGTCGCACAGCACATGGACAAGGAGTTCATGCTGATGATGGAAAAACAGCTGCAAAAGAATGGCAAGATTGACTTGAATCTGCCCAAATTTGGCCTGCAAATCAAAGCGCCCACGGCAATCCTGATGCCGGTGGATGAAGGCATTTACATTGATTCACGCGGCTATGTGAATTTGATGGAACTTAAAGAGACCCATGTCTCAACACCGTGCATTGATCAGGTGTGTGAAGACGTGCTGGGCAATTTACAAAACGTCAATCTGGCCATATTCAGCGGCATGGCCACGGATGGGGTGGCGGGCGCCGGACTGGTGCACAAAGCCGGTGGCCAGGTGATCACTCAAACCGAAGCCAGCAGCCTGATTTCTTCCATCTCAGAAGCGGTGCGCGTCAGTGGCATATCCGCGTTTGACGGCACGCCGGAAGACATGGCAAAATACGTGATGGAAGGCCTGAAAAACGGGGAAAAACATGACTGACCAAATACGCGCGATCATCATTCCGATCACCGAAGAGCGGCGCTTGCTGTTGCCCAATGCGATGGTGGCCGAAGTGATGAATTACAGAAAGCCGGACAATCCGGAATCAAAATACGCCTGGCATCGGGGAGAGATTGAATGGCGCGGCTGGTCGGTGCCGTTGATTGATTTTGCTTCACTCACCGATCACGACGTGGACGTGAATGAATCCGAGTTCAAAAACATCGCGATCTTAAAGAGCATCAATTACTCCGATAAATTGCCTTTCTTTGCGGTCATATCACGCGGCATCCCCAAATTGCACAACGTGTCACGCGGTGACATGCAAATGCATGAAAACACCGAATTGACCCACAACGCCATTTCTTCGCTGGTGACGATCAATGAAGAAACCGCCGACATTCCCAACATGAATTATCTGGAAAGCAATTTGATCAAGATGCAGGAAGGCACGCTCTGAGCGGCGCGCAATCCTGACTGTCACTGTCTGAAATCACCGTGCAAGGCGTGTAAAGCAGCCAACACCACCGGCGCCACTGTTTCGGTGCGCAATGTGCGCTGACCCAAACGGATGCCGGTCAGCCCCATCTCAGCAAACGCATTCAGTTCCTGCGTTGAGAAGCCGCCTTCCGGACCAATCAGCACGCTCAGTTGCCGGGTGGCGGGCCACTCGAATGTGGCGATGGTCGCCTCAGCGTGCATGTGCAGATACACACCCCAGTCAATGCTCTGAAGGGCTTCGTGCAACTCCATGATATCATCGATCACCGGCACATCGACGCGTCCACACTGTTCAGCTGCTGCAACGGCCACAGCGCGCCAGTGCAACGCCTTTTTTTCGCGCTTGTGCGGCGCGATGCGGGTCGATGCGTGCTCTGTCAGCACCGGGGTGATGCGGGCCACGCCAAGCTCAGTGGCTTTCTGGATGGCATAATCCATGCGATCGGTGGCAGAAATGCCTTGCAGCAGACGCACATTCAATGCACTTTGGGGCACAGGCTGCATCTCTTGTTCGATGCGCAGATGCACGCTGTGCTTGTCCACGCGTTCAATGCAGGTGAGAAATTCTGAGCCGTCGTCAATGAATACACGCAAGGCATGCCCGGGTTTCAGTCGCAGCACATTGCGCAGGTAATGTGCTCGGTCGCCCTCGATCACGGGCATTTGTTGCAATTGGGCCCGCCCAATCGGCAGGTGAATGCGGGACACGCGCATGGCGGTTTTTGACGTGGTTATTGACCAGCGTATAGAATATAATGAAGCCCGTGTTTCACTCAAGTGGTAAGTTGCATGATCCAACGCAAGCCGCACGGCTTCACATTGATGGAAATTCTGATTGTGGTGGTGATTCTCAGTATTCTGGCCATCGCCGTGGTGCCGCAATTTCTCGACCAGCCGGATAAGGCGCGGGTGGCGCGCGCGCAGACGGACATCCGTTCGCTGGGCACGGCGCTGAAAATGTATAAGCTGGACAATTTCAAATACCCCTCATCGGCACAGGGTTTGCAGGCCTTGATCAACAAACCCAGCGGACAGCCAGAGGCCAGAAACTGGAAACCGGGCGGATACATTGAAGCCTTGCCCCAGGACCCATGGGGCAATCCCTACCAATACCTCAATCCAGGCAATTACGCCGAAATCGATGTGTTTTCATTTGGTGCCGACGGCCAACCCGGCGGGGAGGGTCTGGACACCGACATTGGCAACTGGTGAACATGCGCGGCGCGCGAAACACTCTCCGACCGGCCGGCTTCACCTTGCTGGAAATGCTTCTGGTGGTGGTGATCGTGTCCGTGATGACCGCGCTGGGCGTCAATTATTTTTCATCGCATTCTGTGGAACGACAGATGGCTCTGCAGGGAGAACGTCTGCAAGCCCAGTTGCAGCACCTGTGTGAGATGTCCATTCTGCAAAACCGGCCGCATGCGGTGGAGTTCACCCGCAACACGCGCCAGTTTCTACAGCAGTATGCCGGGCAATGGGTGGAGATCGATGATCAGCCGTTGCTGCGCATGGAGGCGTTGCCAGGCGACTTGCAGTATCGCCTGAAACTGGGCAATGAAGCGGTGCAGTTGGGCGAAGAATTTGATCGCAGTGCCGATCTCCGCTGCCACGCCGATGGCAGCTGGAATGTGTTTGAATTGTCCATTTCAGAAGGCCCGGAAGAGGCTGTGGCGCGGGTGATCCGCAGCGAAACACCCTGGGAGCTGGTGCATGCGTGGGCGGAATAGGGGATTCACCTTACTGGAAGTATTGATTGCCCTGGCGGTGGTGTCGATCGCCGTCGGTGCAATGATTCAGGTGGCAGCACAGCGCGCTGAAGCCGAGTTGTACCTCAAGCAGCACAGCGTGGCCAGTCGGGTTGCAGACCGCGTGATGATGCAGCTGTACACACAATCGCTGAACGAAGGTGTGCAAAGCGGCGCCGTCAATCACCCCGACGTTCGCTGGCGTTGGCGTGCGGACATTCAAGCCACTGACAACGACCGCATTCTGCGCGTCGATGTGCGCGTGATGAACGCCGAAGAACCCGACTACGCGCTGGCGCGCCTGACTGGATTCAAATGGCGATGAGGCGAGATCTCGGCATGACATTGCTGGAGCTGATGTTGGCGGTTGGCATCACCGCCGTGATTGCCTTGATGGCCTACACCGCGCTGGGATCCATCACTCAAGCCAAAAGCCACATCGACGCCGTGGATGCACAGCAACGCGCGCTGGATCTGGTGATGTTGCGATTGCAACAAGACATCCAATTGACTTATCTGGACGCCAACCCGACCGTTGCGACGTTGACTGGTCAGGCCGGTTCTGTGCACATATTGCGCTTGGCCGATGCCCATGGATTTGGCTTGCCCAGTCAGGTGCAATGGGTGCGTTGGCAGGTGCGGGACGGTGTGCTGGTGCGTGCCATGCGCAACGCCCTGAGTCCAGGTCGCGCCGATCAATGGCTGGAGCAGCCGTTGTTGCCGGTGGCCGCCTTCAGTTGCCGCTACCTGGGGGGCAGCGGTGTGGAACAGTTGAGTTGGCCGGCGGCCGATGCCGGCAATGCCCTGCCGGTCAATGTGCGCTGCATGTTGCGCCTGCCCGACGGGTTGCGCACACAACTCACGGCTGCGCCGATGGCGGGGATGTCCTTGTGACTTCGCTGCGAGAAAAGCAACGCGGTGTGGCCCTGCTGATTGCGCTGCTGGTGATGGCCATGTGTCTTTTATTGACCACGCAATTGTGGTTTTCCACGCAATTGTCCCTGGCCCGTGCCGACAATCAGGCGCAAGCAGCCCAGGCGCGGCACTTCAGTCTGGGCATGTTGCTGTGGGCACGGGATGTCTTGCGTGAAGATTTTCTGCAGGCCGCTGTGGACACCCGCGCCGATGCCTGGCGCAAACCCATCGGTGGTTTGGAGGTGCCGGATCAGAATGCATTGCTGAGCGGCTCTCTGTTGGATTTAAGCGACCGCTTCAATCTCAACAATCTGGTCATCAATGATCAACCGCAAAGCGACATGATTGCTTTTTTTCAACGCCTGTTGCGCAACCTGGACATGGATGAAAATCTGGCGTACAAGGCGGTGGACTGGATCGATTCGGACCAGGTGCCCTCACCGGGCGGCGCCGAAGACAGCGTGTATCTGGCCCGACGCCAGTCCCATCTGACCGCCTCCGGTCCATTCAGACACATCAGCGAGTTGCAATTACTGGATGGCATGCGCGACGACTGGTACCGACGCTTGTTGCCGTATGTGACCGCCTTGCCGGTGCCGCGCGATGAGCCCACCCGCATCAACATCAACACCGCGCCCGTGGTGCTGATCAAATCCCTGGATGCCGGCATCAATGAACAGTTGGCGTTGAGCATATATGATGAGGGGCGCACCCGGTACAATGCGCTGTCAGAATTCACCGAAGACAACCGGGTGCGTTTTGTCCTCACCGACGAAGTTTTTATCCAGCGCGCCGTTGCGGTTCAGAGCGTGTTTTTACAAGCGCAGGTTCAAGTGCGGATCGATGGCCACGAATACGTGCAATACGCGCTGTTGCAGCGATTTGGGGAAGGCACCCGAATGCTGAATTTTTCCACGGTGCCATTTGCGCCCTGATTTGCGGAGAACGGACCCATGAAACTCGCCTTCATAGCCAGTCAGTCACCCAAGGCCAGACGCGCTTTGAACAAACTCATTGCCCGCTACGGGCAATGCGATGCGGAACAGGCCGATGTGATCGTGGTGCTGGGTGGCGATGGTTTCATGCTACACGTGCTGCACCAATACATGGATTCGCCGCTGCCGGTGTTTGGACTGCGCTGTGGCACCGTGGGATTCCTGTTAAATGAGTTCCGCCATGACGATTTGCCCGAGCGCATTGAAAAGGCCAGTCTGACGCGACTGCATCCGTTGATGATGACGGCGCAAACGCAGAACGGGGAAGCGCACACGGCACTGGCGATCAATGAAGTCTCGCTGTTTCGTCAAACCAAACAATCGGCGCACATTGAGGTGTCCATCAACGGGCAGGTGAAACTGAAGAATCTGATCGGCGATGGCATCATGGTGGCGACCCCGGCCGGCAGCACGGCATACAATCTGTCGGTGAATGGACCGGTGATTCCATTGGGCAGTCAGATTCTGGCGTTGACACCCATCAGCCCGTTTCGTCCCCTGCGCTGGAAAGGGGCCGTGTTGCCGGCGGCGGCGCAGGTCTCATTCCGAGTGCTGGAGTCCAAAAAGCGGCCGGTCAGCGCCACCGCCGACAACGACGAAGTGCGCAACGTCACTGCAGTGGATGTGATGGAAAACAAAGGCATCGACATCAATGTGCTGTTCGATCCGGAACACAATCTGGAAGACCGCATCATCAATGAGCAGTTCATTTCCTGACGCTTGAATGCTGGCTCAGCCTTTGCCGCGGGTTTTGGTGCGCCCCGGACGGGCGTACTTTTCTATGTATTCAATCATCATTCCGGCGATGTCCTTGCCGGTGACTTTTTCAATGCCCTCCAGGCCCGGACTGGAATTCACTTCCATCACCACCGGACCGTGATTGGAACGCAACAGATCGACGCCGGCCACGTTCAGTCCCATGATTTTCGCCGCGCGAACCGCCGTAGAGCGTTCTTCCGGGGTGATTTTGATCAGACTGGATGAACCTCCGCGGTGCAGATTCGAGCGAAATTCGCCCTCCGGGGCCTGGCGTTTCATGGTGGCCACCACTTTATCGCCGATCACCAGACAGCGGATGTCGGCGCCACCGGCCTCTTTGATGTATTCCTGGATCAAAATATTGGCATTGATGCCCATGAAGCCTTCAATGACGCTTTCTGCGGCTTTCTGGGTTTCTGCCAGCACCACGCCGATGCCCTGCGTGCCTTCCAGCAGCTTGACCACCAGCGGCGCACCGCCGACCATTTTGATGACGTCTTTGATGTCGTCCGGTTTGTTGGCAAAACCCGTCACTGGCAGGCCAATGCCTTTGCGTGAAAGCAATTGCAAGGCCCGCAATTTGTCGCGCGATCGTGTGATGGCCACCGACTCATTCAGAGGATAGACGTTCATCATTTCAAACTGGCGCAACACGCTGGTGCCGTAAAATGTGACCGAGGCGCCGATGCGCGGAATCACCGCATCAAATTGCGGCAGCTCGACGCCTTTATAGTGAATGCTCGGGTTGTGCGATGCGATGCTCATGTAGACATGCAGCACATCAATGACCTGCATTTCGTGCCCGCGTTCCTGCGCGGCTTCGACCAGACGTTTGCTGGAATACAGGGACGGGCTGCGGGATAACAATGCGATTCTCAAAACGGGCTCCTTCTAAGCGTTGGGGCGGATGGATCGGACGGTTGACCGCCTTGCACACAGGCGGCCACGGGGTTGACCAGGGCGCGGTTGTTCAGCGCCTGGCGCCCAATCAGCATCGGAAATTTCATTCTTTTTCTGTTGGTGAGTGTCAACTGCACGCGCCATTCACGCGCGCCGATGTGCATTCGGGTTTCGATGACGTAGCGCATTTGCACCAGGCCACCGGAGTTTTTCACTTCTCTGCGGTCTTTAACCGGCTGCACGCATTGCACCGGCTCGGCGTTTTCATCGCCGTCGGGGTGCGTGCTGAAACGCACCATCAGGCGACCGGACGCGTCTTCTTCTGCGGCAATGTCGTAGGCATGCAATGCGGACGTTCGTGCGCCGGTGTCGATCTTGGCGTGCACAGCTGAAAGGCCCAGATCGGGCAGGCCAATCCATTCGTTCCAACCCACCAGAATCAGGTCCTTGCATTGGTTCATTGCGACATGTGCGATAAAAAAGTGTTGCCAAGTATGGCACATTCACCGGGCGCAAGTCCAGACTCAATCCGCGCGCGTTGACTCGGCCGATGCCGCATTCAATGGACACGGGCGTTGCATGGTTTTGGGTATGCATTCGGGATTCCAGTGCTGTGTGGCCCACGACCAGATGTTGCGCACCGAGGTGCAAGCGGCGTCGGGGATGCGCTGACCCAGAAAACGCAGCGCCAATGGCAGCAACAGCACCGGATCGCTGTCGTGAATTTCATCGGCAAAAGCCTGTTTGCTCAACTTGTGGCCATCGGTGCCGGTGGCCACCGGAATGTGCATGTAATCCGGTGTGGGAAAGCCCAGCAGGCGGTTCAGATATATTTGCCGCGGCGTGGAATCCAGCAGGTCCGATCCACGCACCACTTCGGTGATCTGTTGCTGCGCGTCGTCGACGACCACCGCCAGTTGATAACAAATCAGCCCGTCTTTGCGGCGCACATTGAAATCGCCGCAGTCTTCGGCCAGATTCTGGCACACCTGGCCCTGCACACAATCGTTGAAGCAAATCTCCTCATCGGTGACGCGCAGGCGCACAGAGGCCGCTTCGCTCGGACGGGTTTTTTGCTTTCGGCAGGTGCCCGGGTAGATTCGCTGATCACGCAAGGCCTTGCGATTGCAACGGCAATAGAACAGCACGCCAAGTTTGTGCAACTGCTCTAGAGCGTTCAGGTAGCGCGCCTGCTGTTCAGCTGCACTTTGCAGAATCACCGGCCCATCGATTTCAAATCCAAATCGATGCAATGTATCGATGATGCGCCGGGTGGCGCCAGGAATTTCGCGCGGCGGATCCAGGTCTTCGATGCGCACCCGCCATTGACCGTTCTGTGTGCGGGCCTGACAGTAACTGGCCACCGCGGCCAGCAGTGAGCCGAAGTGCAGATTGCCGGTGGGTGAAGGCGCAAATCGTCCGACGTGGGGCCGCTGCTTACTCAACGGTCTCCATTTTCTCGCCGGCCGGGGCAATGAAGTTGCCCTGCACCAGATTGACCGAGAGTTTCCACAGAATACTCATGGTGTTGGCGTCTTCAACGAATTCGCAGATCACCTGTTTGCCCTGAGCGTGGGCTTTGTCGATGATGTCTTTGATCTTGTCCTGGTTTTCTTTGCTGTCGGCCAGGTCGCGGGTGAATTGCGGATCGATTTTCAGGTAATCGACCGGGAAATGCTTGAGAATGGTGAAGGAGTTCAGTCCGGAGCCGAATTTTTCCACCAGGAAGGAACAATGCAGTTCCTTGATTGAGCGCACCACCGGTTTCATGCTTTTGGCGTTGGTGATCAATTCACTTTCCGGAATCTCGAAGATCAGTCGGTCGCCGGAAATGCCGGATTTGCGTATGGTTTCAGCGATCCAGTTGGGGAAACCCGGATCCACCAGCGACGGCGAGGACAATTTCAACAGCAGGTGAACGTCCTTGCCTTTGGCACTTTCAATGGCGTTTTTCACCACCCAGTGATCGATTTCCTTGATGAAGCCGTATTTGATGGCGATCGGAATGAATTCATTTGGCGGCACAATTTTATCGCCTTCACGCAGTCGGATGAAGACTTCATAATGTTCTTTGTTGTCGCCGTGCAGATTAATGATCGGCTGGTAGTGCAGAACGAATTTGTTGTTCTTAATGGCGTCGTCGATTTTGTCAATCCATTGTTGCGAGGCCGCGCGCGCTCTTTTTTCTTCTTCCGCGGGATCGAATACAGCCACGCTGTTGCCGCCTTCACTCACCAGGGTTTCAATTTGATCGGTGAGGGTCTTGATCACCTGATTGGCCGACTCGGACTGTTCGGTGATTTGCGTGACCGCAATGCTCAGCGTGATGTTGGTCGAGCGTTCACCGGCGCTGATGATCTCATGGGACACGATGTCCTGTAATTTCTTGGCCACCTGCTCGGCTTTTTCAATCGGTGCTTTCAATTGAATGATGAAGCCGGTCTCAGCGTAGCGGGCATAGAACACCTTTTCTCCCAGCTTGCTGCGAATCAGCTGGGCCAGATTGCCGATCATCAAATCCAGGCCACCCTGTCCAAGCTCTTTGATCAGATTGTCCACGTGGTCGATTTGTAAATACAGGATGCTGTCGCCGGCTTTTTGTTTGGCTTTGGTGCTGGCAATGGCGTCGGACAGGTGGTTCTGGTAATACGCGCGATTGAAGTATTTGGTCAACAAATCCTTGTTCTTGATTTCGAACAGTTCTTTTTCCGCTTCCGGATTGGACGAAGGCTGCTGGATCAGGAATTGCGCACAGGGTTCGCCGTCGATGGTGGCTTTGTTGATCGTCACACTGGCTTCAAACTCTTCCTGGTCGGCGCCGATCAGCATCAGTTTCAGATCTTCATCCGGCAGGATGTTTTTGCTGATGTTGCGCAACACCGTTTTGGCTTTGTCCAGATCATCCTTGGCCACCAGATTCAAAAACGGTGTGATTTCCAGTTCTTCCATGTCCTCGTATCCAAACAGTTCCTGATAGGACTGGTTGGAATACACGTGCATGCCTTCGTGGATGTAGGCAATCGCCTGTTTGGACGTGTCCAGCAGGGCCGAACAGCGTTTTTCAGTGTTGTGCAGTTCAACTTCCTGCTGGCGGAATTTGCGCCGCGTGTGCAAGGCGTCTTTTTCCTTCAATACCACGCTTTTAAGGTATTCCGGCAATTTGTGCGTGCAAAAATTGGCCGCCCCGGAATCCAGTGACTCACTGACGGCGTCGTTGTCCAGGGTGTCGATCAGGGCGATCACAGGGATGTCCTTGCCGATGCGTTTGATTTGGTCAACCACGGTTTGCAAGGGCAGATCTTCCTGCACCTGTTGGCACAGTACCAGGTCAATCGGTTTGCGTTCTATCAAACCGACCAGTTCATCTTCATTGATGCAGCGGGATGGCCTGACCGCGATTTGGTAATTGCGCAACAAGGAAAGAATTCTTTCTGCTTCTTCTTCAGACTGGTGGATGATGAGCAGATGAATGGTGTTCGCAGAGGCCAAATGTAATACCTTATAAAAATGAGACCAAGTTTAGCAGATTTTGCAGATGCATCAATAGCTGGGTTGGGTCAGAGTGGAATTTTGTGCGCCCTGTCAGGTATTTCCTGCACCAGCTTCGGCACCAGGTATCCGGGCAGTGCTTGCATCAGTTGCCGGTGCAGCGCGCGCGCACGTTTGTCGTCGACAAAAAAGTGGGCGGCGTTCTGCACCCGGTCCATCTGGTGCAGGTAATAGGGCAACACGCCGTGGGCCAGCAGGGTGTGGCTGAGTTCGGCCAGCACCGCGGCGTCATCGTTGACGCCTTTCAACAGCACACTCTGATTCAGCAAAAGGGTGCCGCTTGCGGCAATCCGGCGCAGGGCAACGGCCGTTTCGGAACTGAATTCGCGGGCGTGATTGCTGTGGATCACCAGCACCCGGTTGAAGCGCAGTTGCTGCAACCAATCCAGCCATTCATCGGTGATCAGTTCAGGGGCCACCACCGGCACGCGCGAGTGAATGCGCAGTGTGCGCAGATGCGGCACCGTGGCCAATGCATCGCTGAGCCTGCGCAATTGACTGACCGGGGAGGTCAACGGGTCGCCGCCGCTCAGAATGACTTCGTGTACTTCGGGGTCGGTCTGCAGGGCGGTGATGGCCCGCTCGAGGTTGCGCGGCGAGATGTGGTTGGCGGCGTAGTCGAAGTGGCGACGAAAGCAATAGCGGCAATTGACCGCGCAATGGCCATTGACAATCAACAACACCCGTCCAGCGTATTTTTGCAGCAGGCCGGTTTCGCGGGTGAACGCCGCGTCGTGCACCGGATCGACGCTGAACGTCGGATCCGTTTGCAGCTCTTCGCTGGCCGGCAGAAATTGCCGCAACACCGGGTCGTCAGCGGATGCCTGGCCACAGCGGCGCAGCATGTGATCGGTGATGGCCGGACGGAACAGTTGTTCGGCTTGTGCGTTTGAGCGGGCCTTGAACTGTTCTCTGTTCAGGCCCGCATCTGGGTTCGCTGATGATCGGGCAATGTTCATGCGCGCATTATAACTGAATATGAAGAGTCAAGGTCGCTGCCGGTCAACCTAGACTGAGATTATTTCAAATTGCTTTTGACCTGCTTAAAGTACTGACGTAAAATCAAAATTTTTATGGGTGTGAGTTCCAACACAACCCACTCAGCTCAAACAATAAACTCAATGAGGGTCTATCATGAAACTTAACCTTAAATCAGCGTGCCTGTTCAGTGGCTTGGTCCTGGGCGCTGCGTCGACGTGCATTGCACAAGTGGATGGGTCGCAGTTGCAACACAACGGGCCGTTGTCGCCCATCACTCCGGGTGGTGCACCGTGTGGTTCTCTGACGGATTATCAACAGCCATTGGATACGGTCAATTTCAACACCGCCAGAACATCGGATGAGGAAGCCAGTTTCACGGTGTTTGAAGATTTTGTTTCCGGCGCGGTGATCACGCCGTTGCCCGCATTGAATGCGGCCAATTTACGGGTTTGGGGCGCCACCATTGAATTCGATCCCAACGTCGGATTTATCGCCACCTGCCTGCAAGACAACGCCAATCTGACGCCGTTCAATGTTGCGTTTTTTGCCGACAACGCGGGTCAGCCCGGCGCCTTGATTGGCAGCGCGGTGGCCACTCCGAGCAACATCACCGACACGGGCATACCGTTTGCCTTTACAACTGTTTTTGAATGGGACTTGACCATGCCGGCGATCGATGTCACCGGTGCCGCGTGGGTGTCCGTACAGCGTCAGACCGGTGTGGGCACCGGCGGCGGCAATCAATGTCTGTTTTTGTGGCTGGATGAATTGACGGCTTCTTACGACGACACTTCGATTCAAAACGACGGCGTGATCAACACGGTGAATACCACTGACCACGTGTTCTGTCTTGGTGGTGTGAGTGAGACCGACATGTCCATCAACAAAACCGCGGCGGTCAATGGCGATCAGGTGATTTACACCCTGGCGGTCAGCAACAACGGCCCGATCGACGCCACCAACGTGGTGGTCACCGACGCATTGCCCGCTGAAGTCACCTATGTCAGTGACGATTGCGGTGGCAGCAATGTGCCGCCCTTCACCTGGAATGTAGGCAACATGCCCAACGGCGCCAACGCGTTGTGCAACATCACCGTTTCGGTCAATGCCGGCGTGCAAGGCACCGTCTTCAACACCGCCAGTGTGAGTGCCGATCAAAGCGATCCGACACCGGCCAACAACAGTTCCACCAACGGCGTGGTTGTGGGGCCGCCGGTGGTGGTGTCCACTTTGTCCGATCACATGTTGATGCTGTTGCTCTCAGTCCTGCTTGGCCTGGGATTGTGGCGCGTGCGTCAAGGCTGATGCAGGGCACTGACCGCGGTTCGTAAGCACCGCGACCGCCCTTCAACCAACGACTCAGACCCGCGGCATTGCCGCGGGTTTTTTTGTGCCAGAAAAACGCCAATGCCCGGCGCAGATAAAGCGCCGTCCTTGCTGGTATTTGCACCGCATTGTTGTGCTATAATCGCGTTCTTTTTTAAGTCATTGGAGTCAGGCATGTCCACCTACAGCACCAATCAGTTTAAAAACGGACTGAAAATTTTGATTGACGGCGACCCGTACAACATCACTGAAAACCAGGAAGTGAAACCCGGCAAAGGACAGGCATTCAACCGCGTCAAAATGCGCAACCTGAAAACCGGACGCATCATTGAGAAAACCTTCAAATCGGGTGAAAAAGTGGACGCCGCCGATGTCATGGAACGGGAGATGCAATACCTGTACAACGACGGCAGTTTTTACCACTTCATGGACCCCGACAGCTACGAGCAATACGAAGCACCCGCTGAGGCGGTGGGCGATAACAGCAAGTGGATGAAGGAAGAGGACATTTGCATGGTCACGCTGTGGGACGGAGTGCCACTGCTGGTTGATCCGCCGAACTTTGTCGAATTGGAAATCGTTGAAACCGACCCCGGTGTGCGCGGCGACACGTCCGGTGGCGGCAGCAAGCCGGCGACACTGCAAACCGGTGCTGTGGTCAACGTGCCACTGTTTGTGCCGCAGGGTGAAATCATCAAGGTTGACACCCGCAGCGGCGAATACGTTGGCCGAGTGAAAAAATAATTCATTGAACAACTCAACGGACCAGACGGGCCCGTTGCCGCTGTTGCGGCAGCGGGCTTTTTTGTGGCATCGGGTGCGCGCGTTCTTTGCCGAACGCGGGGTGCTTGAGGTCTGCACTCCGGTTCTGTCTGCGGCTGGCAACACCGATGTACACATCGAGTCTTTCAGCGCCTCGCCGTTGTGTGACGGCCAGTCGCACAGCCATTTGCGCACGTCACCGGAATTTTTTCACAAACGCCTGCTGGCCAGTGGCAGCGGCGACATTTATGAAATTGGGCCGGTATTCCGGCGCGCCGAACTCGGCCGCCTGCACAACCCCGAATTCAGCTTGCTTGAGTGGTACCGGGTGGGCTGGGACATGGCGCGTCTGATGGATGAAGTGGTGGCGTTGTTGCGCGAATTGCACACGGCCTTCGGACGGCCATTGCCGCGCACACGGTTCATTGCCCATCGCGACTTGTTTCTGGAAATTCTGCAACTGGATTCGCTCAGCGCCCCGGATCAGGCGCTGATCGATGCCTGCGTGGCGCATGGCTACAGTGGTTCGCAGCTGGAGCGCAGCGATGCACTGGATTATCTGTTTTCTCTGCGCATCCAGCCAAATTTGCCGCGCGATGAAATACTGCTGGTGCACCGGTTTCCCGCCTGTCAGGCGGCGCTGGCGCAGCTCGATGCGCAGCAGCCGGCGGCGGCGTTGCGTTTTGAATGCCTGCTGAACGGGGTGGAGTTGGCCAACGGTTATCAGGAATTGACCGACGCCGAGGAACAGCGCGCGCGCATTCAGGCGGAGTTGCAGACCCGCAGGGAACGGGGTCTGAGCCGGGTGCTGCCGGATGAACGTTTCATTGCAGCCTTGCGCCTGGGCCTGCCGGATTGCGCCGGTGTGGCGCTGGGGCTGGAGCGCCTGTTGATGCAATTGCTTGGATTGGAGAATCTGGTGGATGTGTTGCCGTTTCCGGCGCAGTGTTCATAACAGCACCAGTGCACTCATCGCGGTGATCACCGCCGCGCCGATCAGATTCAACACCAGACCCAGACGCATCATCTCACGGATCGGCACCGCGCCCTGGGCAAAGACAATGGCGTTGGGAGGCGTCGCCGCAGGCAGCATGAAGGCGCAGCTGGCACTGATTGCGGCCGGCAGCATAAAGGTAAATGGCGGCACTTCCAAGGCCTCGGCGGTGGCCATCAGGATCGGCATCATGATGGCTGTGGTTGCGGTGTTGCTGGTGATTTCAGTCAAAAACGTGATCGACAGACAGACCAGGAGGATCATCAGCCAAACCGGTGCGCCCTGCAGAAACACCATCTGATTGGCAATGGTCTCACTCAAGCCGGAGGCTTTGAACGCGGAGGCGATGGCGATGCCGCCAGCGAACAGCAAAAGCATGCCCCAGGGAATGCGGTTGGCGGTTTCCCAGGTCAACAACCGTTCGCCGCGGCCGTTGGGAATGATGAACAGCGCCACCACCGCGAGCAGGGCCACAGAAGCGTCGTTGGCGTGCGGCAAATCCAGCCAGGCTTTCCAGCCGCCGTACGGTGCGGTGCGTGACATCCACAACACCGCGGTGATGAAAAACACCCACAGGGTGCGGCGCTGCACGCGATTCAAGGGATCCAGCTGCACATGGTGATCAATGTGCAACTTTGGCAAGCGGCTTTTCATGTACCAATACATCAAGGGGAAAAACGCCCCGGCGATTGGCGCGGCCATCGCCAACCATTGGCTGAAACCGATTTCGATGCCGGTGCCGTTCTGGTAATTCTGAATCATCAGCAGGTTCGGCGGCGTGCCGATCGGGGTCATGGTGCCGCCAATGCTGGCGGAATAGGCGATGCCCAGCAGCAACACCATGGCGAAACGCGGGTGGCCCACATTGCCGGTGACCGCCAGTGCGATGGGCACCAGCATCAAGGTGGTGGCGGTGTTGGATATCCACATGGACAGCAAAAAAGCGGCCAGCATGAAACTCAACAGCAGGCGCGCCGGCTGTTCACTGCCGACCCAGTGGATGATGCGATTGGCCAGGTATCGATGCGTGTTGGAATGCGCCATGGCGGTGGACAACAAAAAGCCGCCGAGCAACAAAATGATCAACGGGCTGCCGTAGGCCTGCGCCACTTCGGTCGGGTTCAACACACCGGCCAGTGGCAACAGCGCCAAAGGCAGCAGCGAAGTCACCGGGATCGGCAGCAGTTCGGTGACCCACAGGCTGGCGGTGAGCAGGGTGATCAGCAGCGTCAGGCGCTGCACGTTGGGCAGATCAGTCACGCCGTACAGTGCCGCGGCGGTGGCGGTGAGCAGAAGTAAAATAAAGCCGACTGTCTTGTTCATGCAAAGTCCCGACAGGGTTGTGATTGTTAAGGGAAAATTAACGAATGTGCTTGTAATTCTACCCGAATAATATTTATCATGTTAAGGCTAATATTTTTGGGGACAATGAATGAAATTAAAAGCGGTCTACACACTATCCATATTTCTGTTCGTATTGCAGGCCTGCAGCAGCAGCAGCAACTCACCACGAGCAGTCAATGCACCACCGGCCACCAACCCAGACGGGAACGTCACAACAGGCGAAGTCACGCCCCGTTTTGATCCGTCCGCTGGCGTGTTGCCATTTCCGATCAATCTGCTGTTTTCAGGGACCGGTGATTTGACCCTCAATCCACCCACCGATGACCCCACGAATTTTTCCGATCCGGCCGTGGCGCTGAGCGCGCTGGACGGGTTCAGCACCACCGCACCATGGTCGGTGCAATTTCGCACCAACCACGCATTGGATGCCAGCACGGTCGTGCCCGGTCAGACGGTGCGCGTTTTCGAGGTTGAACTGAACACCATTGGCGGCGCGCCGGTCAATGTGCAGGCTGAACTGCAGCCCGGCGTGGATTTCGTCGCGGTGGTCAGCAGCGGCGACGGCGGCGTGCAGTCGGTGGTCATCATTCCATTGAGACCGTTGAAGCAGATCACGTCCTACATGGCGGTGATCACCAATGGTGTGACCGATGTTCAGGGCAACATCGCCACAGCAGATCAGACCTACTTCATTGCCAAGCGGACCTCGCCGCTGGTGGATGCCAATGGCAACAGCACCACACCGTTGTTGACCGCGGAAAATGCCATGGCCCTTGAGCCGTTGAGACAACTGGTGAATGTGCAGGAGCTGGTGGCTGCCAGCCAAGGCATTGATCCGGCCACCATTGCGGTCTCCTGGACCATGACCACGCAATCGGTGACACCGACTCTGCAGGCTTTGAGTGCGGTGACCGCCCCGGGCACTGCCAACGTGGGACCCACTCAATTGACCACCGCAGCGGCCGGTCTGGCCGGTCTGGCCGATATTTATGTGGGTACACTCAGCGTGCCGTATTACCTGACGGCGCCGAGCGCAGCCAATCCAGTGGCCCCTCTGAACAGTTTCTGGAAGGCCGCTCCGGGTGCTTACATGCCGCCGTTTGATCAGTTGGGACTGGATCCGACTTCGACCAATCTGACCTTTGCAAACCCCTTGCCGGTGGCCACAGGAACCCAGAACATTCCAATGCTGGTGACCGTGCCCAACGCGACCAGCGGCACCGCCATGCCGGCCGACGGCTGGCCGGTGATGATCTTTCAACATGGCATTACGCGCAACCGCACCGACATGCTGGCGGTGGCCGACACCATGGCTTCCGTGGGTTACGCGGTGATTGCCATCGATCTGCCGCTGCACGGCGTCACCGATCCGGCCAACCCGTTCTACATCGGCAACACACCGTTCGCCGGATTTTCCAATGAACGCACGTTCGATCTGGACCTGGTGAACAACACCACCGGCGCGCCCGGACCCGATCAGTTGATCGACGATTCAGCCACGCACTACATCAACCTGTCCAACCTGCTGGTTTCACGCGACAACGTGCGCCAGGGTGTGGCGGATCTGTTGGTGCTTTCGGCCACCATCCCAACGCTGGACATCAACGGCGACAGCAGTCCGGATTTCAATGGCGGCGCGGTCGGTTTCACCGGCATGTCGCTGGGCGCCATGACCGGCATCAATTTCCTCGCCATGGGACCGGACATCCACAGCGCCGTGTTGTCCACTCCGGGCGGCGGCATTGCCCAATTGCTGGTCGGATCCCCGACATTTGGGCCGCGCATCGTCAATGGATTGGCGGCCAACGGCGTGCAGCAAGGCACCAACGACTTCAATCAGTTCATTCTGATCACACAAACCGTGATCGACGCGGCCGACCCGATCAACTTCGGTGCCTTCACCACGCTGCAAAACAACGTGCACCTGCTTGAAGTGATCGGCGATCAGGTGATCACCAACACGGTGCCGGGCGCGCCACTGTCGGGCACTGAACCGCTGATCGCGGCGATGGGCCTGCAGCAGATCAGTGAGACCACCGCCGATCCGGCCGGGCTGGACACCTTTGTGCGCATCACCGAAGGCGAGCACGGCAGCATCATTGACCCTTCGGCATCGCCTGCGGCCACGGTTGAAATTCAATCGCAGATGGCCAGCATGATACTCTCCCAGGGCACCACCGTGGTGGTCACCAACAGCGACGTGGTTCAGCAGCCCCAGTGACAGGAGTAATAACGATGAAGACATACGCAAGTAAAAACAAAAATCCTGTTTTGGGGGAGAACCAACAGATGAACGTGAAAAAACACAGTTTCAAGGCCCTGCTGGGTGCGCTGGCGCTGACGTCAGCCAACCTGGCCCAGGCCGTCACCTTTGACAACGGCGATTTCAGCGCCAGCTGGGACACCACCGTGTCGCTGGGCTTTTCCTGGCGTGTCGAGGACCGCCAGGACCGCATGATTGGCAAGGCCAACCTGAATCCATTGGTCAGCACCTTGAGTCCCCTGGAGCAAATCAATGCCCCAGGCCGCTTTTCAGTCAACTCGGACGACGGCAACCTGAACTACGACGACGGCGATCTGATTTCCAATTCATTCAAGATCACCTCCGAATTCGGTTTCAGCTACCGGCAATGGGGCGGTTTTTTCCGCGCCAGCTATTTCTACGACTTTGAAAACAACGACGCCGATTTTCTGTCCGAAACCGCCAAGGAATTCGTTGGGGAAAAACTGCGTCTGCTGGACGCCTACGTGTATCGCGATTTCGACATTGGGGAACGCTTTGGTTCCATCCGTCTGGGGCGCCAAGTGGTCAGCTGGGGTGAGTCCACCTTCATCCAGCAGGGCATCAACGTGATCAACCCGGTGGACGTGTCCAAATTGCGCGTGGCAGGTGCAGAACTGAAAGAAGCCTTTCTGCCGATTGACATGATTTCCGGCACCTTCAGTCTGACCGACAACCTGACTCTGGAAGCGCTGTACATGTTCGAGTTCGAACAGATCGACCCGGATCCGGCCGGCACCTACTTCGGCACCAATGATTTTGCCACTCCGGGCGGTGAATTTGTGATGCTGGGCTTTGGTCTGGTGCCCGAACAAACCCCTGGATTGACCATCGACCGCCGATTTGTTGAAGGCGCCGATGACAGCGGACAGTTCGGTGTGGCCTTGCGCTATTTTTCACCGGAACTGAACGACACGGAATTCGGTTTCTATTACCTGAATTACCACAGCCGTTTGCCGATCATTTCAGGCATTTCGGTGGTCAATTCATCGCCGGCCTCGGGTTCGTATTTCGTTGAATACCCCGAAGACATTGATTTGTTTGGCATCAGTTTCAACACGGTGCTGAATCGTTGGGGCGTCTCGCTGCAAGGTGAATTGTCGCACCGCACCAATGTGCCGTTGCAAATCGATGACGTGGAAGTGTTGTTCGCCGCTTTGAGCCCATTGAACGAACTGGTGCCGGCGCCACACAATCATTTTGTTTCACAGCTGGGGGAATTCGGCACCGGTGAATACATCTCCGGTTACGAACGCCACAAAATGTCGCAATTGCAATTCACCGCCACCAAGCTGTTTGGACCAAGCAACGTCTTCAGGGCCGACCAGATCGCCCTGGTGGGTGAAGTGGGTTTCACCAACGTCTGGGATTTGCCGTCACCGGACGTGCTGCGCTACAACGGCCCCGGCACCGACACCGGCGGCGGGCCCTCCGCACTCAGCGGCGGCAATGGTCGCAACCCGGTGACCGAACCGGTGGAGTTTTTCCCCACCGATTTTTCCTGGGGTTATCGCTTGATCACCCGGTTTGACTACAACAACGCCTTCGGCAGCCCCGTCAACTTGTCTCCGCGCCTGGGTTTCAACCACGACGTCAATGGCACAACACCGGGACCGGGCGGCAATTTCATTGAAGACCGCAAATCACTTTCGTTTGGTTTGGGCGCCACCTATCTGGAAAAATGGAGCGCCGATCTGAGCTACACACGCTTCTTCGGTGCCGGCATTCACAATCTGCTGCAGGACAGGGATTTTGCCTCTGTCGTTATCAGGTATTCATTCTAATTTCACGGGGTAAAACATGAAAAGAGTTCAAACAACCATCATTTCTGCGCTTTTGGCCCTGACCGGAAGTGACATCGCCATGGCCGGCGCCAAACCGGACCAGATCGATCGACTCGGCAAAGACCTGACGCCGGTGGGCGCCGAACGCGGTGGCAACGCCGCCGGCACCATTCCTGCCTGGACCGGGGGCATCACGCAACCGCCGGCGGGATATTCCAGCGGCGATCACCACCCGGATCCGTACGCCGGTGATGCAGTCAAGTTCACCATCGATGCCTCGAACTACGGTCAGTACAGCGATCAGTTGTCGGTCGGTCAGAAAGCGATGTTCGAACGTTATCCTGAGACCTTCAAGATGCACGTCTACCCGACGCACCGCAGCGCCACATTTCCCAAGGAAGTGCTGGACGCCACGGTTGAAAACGGCAAGACCGGACGCCTGATTGCTGACGGTGAGGGCGTGGCTGAAGTGTCATTGGGGTTCCCGTTCCCGTTCCCGGAAAACGCCTACGAGCTGATTCTGAATCACAAGCTCAAGTACAAAGGCACCGGCGGCGTGCGCTACAACAACCAGGTGGCGCCAACCACCTCGGGCAAATACACTCTGGTGCGGCTGCGTGAAGAGTTGTACGGCAAATACTACGTGCCGGGCAACACCATCGATGACATCGACAACATCCTGCTGTATTTCTATCAGGAAGTGGAAGCACCGGCGCGATTGGCCGGACGCGTCCTGTTGGTGCACGAAACCATGAACCAGAAAGAACAACCCCGCCAGGCATGGATTTACAACCCCGGTCAGCGCCGCGTCAGACGCGCGCCGAACGTGGCCTATGACAACCCCGGCACCGCATCCGACGGGCTGCGCACCAACGACATGACCGACATGTTCAACGGCGCCATGGATCGTTTCACCTGGGAACTGGTGGGCAAAAAGGAAATGTACGTGCCGTACAATTCCTACAAAGCGCACAGCGACAAATCCATGCTCGAAGACATGGTCAAGCCGGGCCACCTGGACCCGGAATACATGCGCTATGAATTGCACCGGGTGTACGTGGTGGAAGCCAATCTGCGCGAAGGTTTTCGGCACATCAATTCACGCCGGACATTCTATCTGGATGAAGACAGCTATCAGATCATGTTGATTGACCACTACGACAAACGCGGCGAGTTGTGGCGCTTTTCCGAAGCCCACAGCATCAACTACTACGATGTGCCGACCTTCTGGTCCACCATTGAAACCCACCACGATCTGCAATCCGGTCGCTACATTTCGGTGGGACTGGACAACCAGGACAACGTCAACACCTTCAATTCACCCCTGGATGAGTCAAACTACACCCCGGCGGCCCTGCGCAAGCGCGGCAAGCGATGATCGGGGATTAGATTTCCAAGGTGACATGATTTGAGTACAATGGTGGCCACAGGGTGTATATCCTGTGGCCATTTTTTACGCGGGCAGGAGGAGACACATGCACAAATTCTATCAATGGGTGGCAACGGTTGCGTTGCCTCTGGCCGCAAGCCTGAGCTGGGCGCAAGAACCGGCCGAACGCATGCCGCTGGCCGATCATTCGCTGTTGATCGGTTTGCATGCCCTGGGCGATGCCTACGTGAGTGTGGGCGAACGCGGGCATGTGCTGATCAGTCGCGACGACGGCGTCAGCTGGCAACAACTCGACGGCGTGCCGGTGCGTTCACTGCTCACCGACGTTGAAGTGCAGGGACAGAACATCTGGGCGGTCGGTCACGACACCACGGTGATTCACAGCCCCGACGGCGGCGCCAGCTGGGCGTTGCAATTCTATGATCCCGACCGCGAAGTGCCTTTGCTGGCGGTGTTGTTTCTGGACACCGAAGTGGGTTTTGCCATCGGCGCGTATGGCACGCTGTTGACCACCGATGACGGCGGACAGAACTGGCAGGATGAATTGATTTCTGAAGAATACGATTACCACCTGAATGACATCGTCCTCACCGACAGCGGCCGTCTGGTGGTGGTGGCTGAAGCCGGATTTTCATTTTATTCTGACGATCAGGGCGCCACCTGGGAAGCGGTTGAACTGCCCTATCCCGGCTCAATGTTCGGTGTGCTCAGACTGGATTCGGGTTTGCTGGCCTATGGTCTGCGTGGCAACGTGCAATTCAGCGATGACGACGGCGCAAGCTGGCAGGAACTGAGCAGTGAGTTCACCAACAGTCTTTTTGGTGGCGTGGCCGTTGGCCCGGACAGCGCGGTGCTGGTGGGCGCCAACGGCACGCGCTTGAATTACCGGGCTGGAGAAATCAGCGACATCGATGACCAGGACTCAGGTCACGACATCGCAGCGGTGGTGCAAAGCAACGGCCAACTGCTGATGGTGGGCGAGGAAGGCCCCTTTAAACAACCCATCCGTTGACCCTGACATGGTGGCAAGACAATGAATCAAAACAACTACGGACGTTTCACCCAGGCCTGTGAGCAGGCCTTGTTCACACACAAAAAAATCATTCTGGTGCTGATCGCACTGGTGACCGCGGCGATGCTGTATTTTGCTTCGCAATTGCGCGTGGACGCCGGTTTCAAGAAACAGTTGCCGCTGGAACATGAATACATGAAAACTTTCCTCAAATACGAGGAAGATTTTGGCGGCGCCAACCGCTTGCTGGTGGCCGTGATGGACGTCAGCGGGGACATGTTCAATGCGGATTTCTTTAATAAGCTGGAATCGGTCACCGACGACATCTTTTTTATTCCCGGCGTGAACCGGGCCAGCGTGAAATCCATTTTCACTCCCAACGTGCGTTTTGTTGAGGTGGTGGAAGACGGTTTCGCTGGCGGCAACGTGATTCCCGCCAATTTTGAACCGACCGAAGAGATGTTTGAACTGGTGCGCGCCAACATCGTCAAATCCGGCGTGGTCGGCCGGCTGGTGGCGGAAAACTTCAACGGCGCCATGGTGTGGGCCGATCTGCTGGAAAACGACCCGTCCACCGGTGAGAAGATCAATTATCAGGACATCGCAGAAAAACTGGAACAAATTCGCCAGAAGTACGAAGACCGCGATCAACAGGTGCTGCACGTGATCGGTTTTGCCAAAATCGTCGGCGACATTTCCGATGGCGCGCGTTCGGTGCTGTACTTTTTTGCTCTGGCCATTGTGATCACCGGTTTGTTGCTGTTCTGGTATTCCGCCAACGTGCGCCTCACGGTGTTTCCATTGATTTGTTCCATTGTGGCGGTGATCTGGCAGCTGGGCATACTCAAGTTGCTGGGCATGGGCATCGATCCGATGAACATCCTCACGCCGTTTCTGATCTTTGCCATCGGCGTGTCTCATGGGGTGCAAATGATCTCTGGTTGGGGCGATCACATGCTCAAACTGGGCGCCGGTGAGGGCCACAGCGATCGGGCCGCGCGCGCCACCTTCTGCATGTTGCTGGCGCCGGGCATCATCGCCCTGTTATCGGACACCATCGGTTTTGCCACAATCTATTTCATCAACATTCGCATCATTCAGGAATTGGCCATCACCGCCACCATCGGTGTGGCCCTGATCATCATCACCAATCTGGTGCTGTTGCCGATTTTGCTGTCATCCATCCGCATCCGTGACCATCAAAAATTTGCCGCACGCTACAGCAAGAAGAAAGAGTCGGGCCAGGGTTTCTGGGGTGGCATCGCCGCATTCAGTCGCAACCCGATGGCGAGTTTGGCCGTGTTGGTGGCGCTGGGTTTGTTTGTGTTTGGCTACATCAAGGGGCAAGGCATGCAAATCGGCGATTCTCAGGCCGGGGTGCCGGAACTGCGGCCGGAAGCGCGTTACAACCGCGACGCCATGCAGATCAGTGAGCAGTTTTCACTGGGCGTCGACACCATGAGCATCATCGCCGAAACCACACCGAACGCCTGCACCGAATCTCACCGCGCGATGGCCAACATTGACCGTTTTGCCTGGCACATGGCCAACGTCGAGGGTGTGCAGAAGGTGCTGACCATCACGCAGGTGGCGAAAACCATCACCGGTGGTTGGAACGAAGGCAACATCAAGTGGCGTGAATTGTCGCGCAACAATTTTGTCATGCGGCAGTCCCTGTCCGGCATTGACACCGACACCGGTTTGTTGAACCGCGATTGCAGCGCCATGCCGGTGATGGTCTTCACCCGCGATCACAAAGCCACCACCATTGACAACGTGGTGGCGGCGGTGAACGGGTATATAAAAGAAAATCCGCCGCAATACACCGCCGATGGCGCACTCAAGGAAGGCGAAGTGAATTTCCGCATGGCCACCGGCAACGTTGGGGTCATGGCGGCCACCAACGACGTGGTCAAAAACGCCCAGATTCCCATGTTGATCATGGTCTACGCCGCGGTGGTGCTGCTGTGTCTGATCACCTTCCGTTCATTCACCGGAACGCTGGCCATTGTCATTCCGTTGGCCCTGGTGTCCTTACTGGCGTACGCTTTAATGGCGTATCTGGGCATAGGCCTGAAAGTCAACACCCTGCCGGTGGTGGCGCTGGGTGTGGGCATCGGCGTGGATTATGGCATTTATATTTTCAGCAAATTGCAGACGCTGTTGCGTCAGGGCCTTGGCCTGTATGCGGCCTACCGTGAAACCCTCAGGCTCACCGGCAAGGCAGTGCTGTTCACCGCCATCACACTGGCGGTGGGTGTCGGCACCTGGATGTTCAGTGACCTGAAGTTCCAGGCCGACATGGGCATCTTGCTGGCCTTCATGTTTGTTCTGAACATGGTGGGCGCCTTGCTGTTGCTGCCGGCGCTGGCGTACTGGCTGATGCCCGGTGCGCGACAGGGACAGGATAAAACCGCATCATGAGCAGCCCCGCGCTGGTGCGCATCAACAGCGATTTTGTTCCGCTGCAATGGTGGCGGCAGGACAACGGACGCTTGCACGTGACCCGCCCGACTGGCTGGGATGAAATTCGCGCGGCCGGGCATCGGCCGCTGGTGCTGCTGCTGCCAGCGAATTGGGTCTACCTCACGGAAACACACATTCCGGCCAAGAGCCGCGAGGTGTTGGCGCAATCCATCCCTTTTGCGGTTGAAGAAGAATTGAGCAACGACGTTGAAGCCAACCACTACGCCCATCGCGTGATCGACGATGCGCGTCAGCAGGTGGCCGTGATTGAACGCGAATTGCTGGATTCCTTGCGCAATGAATTGCAGCAACACGGCGTGCACGTGGATCGCGTGCACAGTGAAGCTGTTCTGTGTCCACAGCACGAGGCAGCGGGTGTTTGCGTGGCGCTGTCGGCCGATGACATTCTGTTGTGCGGCGATGACAATCAATGCACCCACACCCGCGCAGAACAACTGGCGGCTTTTGTGCAGTTGTATCGCCTGCAACATGTGCATGCATACGGACCGCATCAAGTGACCCTGCCGGACACACTGAAAGTGACCCGTCACACTGGATTGTCCGACTGTTTTGCATCCGCTCTGAGCGATGAGAACATTGATTTGCTGGGCGATCTGGTGGAAGCGGATCGGCACAGCGATGCGGCCAGTCACACCGCGCGCCGGTTGCTGTGGGTGGGTGCTTTGGTGTTGCTCAGCTGGGCGGCCACCGCCGCGTTGAAGCACCGCAGCGTCAATCAGGGGCTGAATCAGGTGCGCGACAGCCAGCTTGGCATCATGCGCGCCCTGTTTTCCGACCTGAGTGCCACGGAACAGGCCGCGCCCTACGCTGCATTCCAATCGCGGCTGAAAAGTCAAAGCAGCGCAACGGGTTCAACCGATGTGTTCATTGACGCATTGACATTGCTGGGGCAGTCCCTGCAGCAGACCAGCGGTGTGGAGCTGCTGTCTGTGCGTTTCAATGACGGTTCACTGGAGGCTTCGCTGCAGTCGGCCACTGTGGCCCAGTTGAATGCCTTGCAATCGCGCCTGCAGTCGCTGGCGTTCGGTTTTCGCATCGTGCCCGGCGCACGCCAGAGCAACGACGACCATCAACAAGTCATTTTGAGTATTCGGCCGCTGTGAAAGACTGGTTCATGAATTTATCCCTGCGCGAACGCCGTTTGTTGGTGTACGGTGCGTTGGCGGTGGCGGCGGTGATGTTGATCGTGTTTGTGATTCGTCCGGTGCAGCAATCATTGCAGACCAAGCAACGCGCCCTGGCCACAGCGCAGGAACAACTGCAACAGATGCAACAGCAACGGGGGCGTTTGGAAAATGCAACCGATCCGGCCGTTGTGCGATCTGCTTTGCCGGCCAACAGCAGCTTCTCATCCTGGATAGACCAGCAATTGGAAGCGCGCCGTTTGATTGAATACGTACAGCTGTCCGAGCCTCTTGAAAACGATCGCGTGAATATCTGGCTGCAAAATGTGCCGTTCGATCCACTGATTGAGTGGCTGCAGCAGATACAGCTGCAATTCGGCGTCACTGCGTTGGAATTTGATGCCCAACTGATGGACAAAGAGCGCGGGCTGGTGACTGTACGAATGACTTTGGTGATAACCACATGAAATTGTTTAAATATCTGTTTTGGTTGGTGATTGTTTTGATTGTGGCGGTGGCGGCGGTGCCACTGAATCTGTATTACGATTACATCAGCGATCACCTCAAGCCGTTGTCTATGGAGGGCGTGCACGGTTCGCTGGTGAAAGGATCCGCCGATTCGGTTTCGCACCCGCTGTTGCCGCTCCGGGACGTGTCTTTGGAGTGGTTTGTATATCCCCGTTCCGTATACGGTCTGGGTGGTGAATACAGAATCCGGCATGAACAGCTGGACATGCGCTTCAGTCTCAAGAGCCTGAAAGGCGGCGGCGCAGAACTGGCGCCATTGCGTGGACGCATTCAGTGGCCTTTTGTGGAAAAATATCTGACGCAATATGGCGGTTCTTTTGATGGCACGGTTGAAGTGGATCTGTCTCAGGCGATTGTCTCCTCTTCACGTGAACTGTCTTCGGTCAGCGGCGTGTTGGCCATCAATGACCTGCGCATGCTGTCACCAGCCCGCAAAGACCTCGGGCGTGTTCAGATGCAAATGGAAACGCAGGCTGCGGGGGTGATTGTGGGGCAAATCAGCAGTGAATCTGCGCACATGAATGTTTCAGGCACCCTGTTTATTCAGCCGCATCGCTGGCAGTTGAATCTCGACATCCTGCCGCGCGCCGGCGAATATGAGCTGGAAGCCGCATTGCGTGGCATTGGCAGCCCGCGTCGGGGCGGTGGACGCCATGTGCAAATGGCGGGGTTTTACTGAACGCCTGGCTAACGCCGCGCACGCAACAGAAGAAACAAGCCAGCGACGATCAGCGGCAGACTCAGCATATGTCCCATGGTCATCCAGTCGAAAGCGATGAAGCCGCGATTGGCGTCCGGCTCCCGGAAGAATTCGACCGCAAAGCGCGACACCCCGTAACACAGCAGAAAACTGGCTGAAACCACGCCTGGACGGCGTTTGCTGGAGGCCACCCACCACACCACAGCAAAGGTCAAAAAGCCTTCGCTGAGTGCTTCATACAATTGCGAAGGGTGCCGGGCAAACGCGGCCAGCGCACCCTGCTGCGAGAGTGTGTGCAGGGTTTCAATGCGACTTTGCTCGTTCCACAGGTCATACGGAAGCGCGTTGGGGAAAATCATCGCCCAGGGCTTCTCGCTCAAACGCCCCCACAACTCACCGTTGATGAAATTGCCCAGCCGCACCGCGGCGATGCCCAACGGCGCCAGTGGCGCTACAAAATCGGCCACCTGAAAGAAATCTTTGCTGCTCTTGTGCTTGAAATACAGCATGGCCACGATCACGCCCACCAGACCGCCGTGAAATGACATGCCGCCCTGCCAAACCCGGAACACCAGCAAAGGGTCTTGCAACAGGGACGTGTCATTGTAGAACAGCAGCCATCCCAAGCGTCCACCCAGGATCACGCCCAGCGCACCATAAAACATGAAATCAGACAATTCATCCCGACTCCAGCCCGTGTTGTGGTGACGAATCCGGTAACGACCCAGCAACCAGTACAAGCCAAAGCCCAGCAGATACGTCACGCCGTACCAGTGGATCTGCACAAATCCCAGGTCAAGGAAAACCGGGTCAAAATGAACGATGGGGTGTTGCATGTGTCGGGTGTGTTTGGAAACCCGTGATTATAGCCGATTCAAGGCACAGAGGCGGGCAATTCTTGCGCGTCACGGGCGTCACCGATGGCCATGTACAGCGTGCACCTCACGCGCCTCTAAACGGGCGCCGGCGGCGCGGCTTGCAGGCGCTCAAGCGGGCCATAAAAAGTGCAGTAAACATTGCACTTGAGGGCGGCTAAATTTACAATACTTCGGTTTATTTTTTTACTAATGACCTGTAAACAGGCCCTAAGGGAGGACGTACAATGAAGCAAGAATTGATACCGCTGGTCGTGGGTGGTGGCGGTTTAATTTCGGCACTGATCATTTATTTCATGGTGGTCAAGTATCCATCAGGTGATGGCAAGGTTGAAAAGATCGCCCGCGCCATTCACGAAGGCGCCATGGTGTTCATGCGCCGCGAGTATACGCTGTTGTTGATGTTTTTGGTGCCGTTAACCATTGCATTGTATTTCGGTTTCGGTTCCTGGCACACGCCGCTGGCGTTTGTGGTTGGTGCGTTCTGTTCCGGCGTGGCCGGCTATTTTGGCATGTTTTCAGCCACCAAGGCCAACGTCAGAACCACCGTTGCGGCCAATGAGAAAGGCAGCGCCGAAGCATTGTCTGTGGCGTTCTATGGCGGATCCATCATGGGCCTGACGGTGGCGGCCATGGGGTTGCTGGGTCTGGGCAGTCTGTATTATCTGTTTGGCGGCGATGCGCACAGCGCGCATTCGATTCACGGTTTCGGCATGGGCGCCTCAACCGTGGCGCTGTTTTCCCGTGTTGGTGGCGGCATCTTCACCAAGAGCGCCGATGTGGGCGCCGATCTGGTGGGCAAGGTTGAAGCCGGCATTCCCGAGGATGACCCCAGAAACCCGGGCGTGATTGCTGACAACGTGGGCGACAACGTCGGCGACGTGGCCGGCATGGGTTCGGACATTTTTGAGTCCTACTGCGGCTCCATGATCGCCTGCATTGCAATTGCATCGACCATGTCTCTGGGCACCATCACTTTGATGGCCGATCGCCAGCAGGATTTGATGTTTCTGCCGCTGTCGCTGGCGGCCACCGGCCTGGTCTGCTCCATTCTGGGCATTTTCCTGGTGAAAATGTTTTCCGCCAAAAAACCGGACGTGGCTTTGCGCTTCGGCACCATCGGTGCCACCGTACTGTTCATCGGCGCGGCCTGGTTCACCGTCAATTGGCTGTCGGTGTCCATGCAGGTGTGGCTGTGTGTGTTGTGTGGCGCCATCGGCGGTATCCTGATTGGTCTGGTCACTGAATACTACACCGGCGGCAAACCGGTGCGCGACATCGCTGAAGGCGGTGAAACCGGTCCGGCCACGGTGATGATATCCGGCCTGGCCGTGGGCATGGAATCCGTGGTGGTGCCGGTGCTGGTTCTGGCTGGCATCATTTTGACCACGTCGCTGCTGTTGCCGGAAGGCGCAGGCGTTTATGGCGTCGGCATTGCCGCAGTCGGCATGCTGGCCACGGTGGGCATCACCATGGCGATCGACGCCTATGGACCGGTGGCAGACAACGCCGGCGGCATCGCTGAAATGGCGGAGCTGGGCGAAGAAACACGTAAAATCACCGACGGCCTGGATGAAGTGGGCAACACCACCGCAGCCATTGGCAAAGGTTTTGCTATTGGTGCCGCCGGCCTGGCGGCGCTGGCGATCATTGCGGCCTACATCGAAACCATTGCCAGCCGTGTGGATGGCTTTGTGCTCAACATCGGCGATCCGAAAGTGCTGATGGGCATGTTCCTGGGCGGCATATTCCCGTTCCTGGTTTCTGCCATGACCATGCGCGCTGTGGGCGACGCGGCGTTTGAGATGATCAAGGAGATTCGCCGTCAATTCCGTGAAATACCCGGTCTGATGGAAGGCAAAGCCGAACCGGACAGCCGCAAATGTGTGGACATTTCCACCCGCGCCGCATTGAAGAAAATGGTCGGTCCGGGACTGCTCGCAGTGCTGGCACCTGTGGTTGTGGGCTTCCTGCTCGGGGCCGCGGCGCTGGGCGGCATGCTCGGTGGCGCTTTGGTCAGCTGTGTGTTGTTGGCTTTGACCATGGCCAACGCCGGCGGCGCCTGGGACAACGCCAAGAAGTACGTGGAAAAAGGCAACCTGGGTGGCAAAGGCTCCGATGTGCACAAGGCCGCTGTGGTGGGTGACACCGTCGGCGATCCGTTCAAGGACACATCCGGCCCCTCGATGAACATTCTCATCAATGTGATGGCGATTGTGTCATTGGTGATTGCCCCGCTGTTGGCTGAAATGCCTGCCGGATTGTTTTTCTGATCCGCCCGCACTGAGGTCGGTAAAACCCCACTCCGGTGGGGTTTTTTTGTTTTGGCAATTGCCCCAAAGATTGGTATGATGTGGCCATCATGCAAAGCCAGAACGCGTTGAATTTGCAACAATTTCGGGCCGGAGAGCTGATATTTTCAGCCGGTGACATTCCGGATTGTGCCTACATCATTGAGTCGGGTGAGATTGAAATCATCTCCGTTGAATCCGACCAGCCGATCAATGTGTTGGGGCCTGGTAATTTGTTGGGCGAAATGGGGGTGGTGGATTCCTTGCCAAGGACCACCACGGCCAAGGCCCGCACCGCGGTTTCGTTGCTGGTCATCGACCGCAATCAGATCACCGAACGCATCGCTCGCACCGACCCGATCGTTCGCGCGTTGGTGGAAGTCCTATTGCATCGCTTCCGATTGCTGCTGCCGGGTGAGGCGCCTAGAGAGCTGCCCAAGCATCTGGGGCCGGATCGCCTGGTGTCAGAGCTGGGATTGAATAAATTCAAATTGGAAAACGCCTTGCGTCAGGCCATTGAACAAGGCCAGGTGCAAACGGTTTTCCAGCCCATCCACACACTCAGGGACAGGCGAATTGCCGGTTACGAAGCCTTGTCCCGATGGTCCAGACCCGACGGCGAAGTGATTTCCCCGGACGAGTTCATCGCCCTGGCGGAAGAGACCGATCTGATTTTAGAAGTCGGGTACCTCAGTTTTCAAAGGGCCTGCGAATTGCTGCAGCAAATACAGCGCGACCAATTCGTCAGCATCAATGTGTCGGTTCGGCAACTCGATTGCGATGAGTTCCTCAATCGCGTGGTGGAATTGCTGCACCGTCACGACATTGACACAAGTCGCATCAAGCTGGAAATCACAGAAACCATGATTCTGGATGCACAGCGGGCCAAGGCGTGGATCAAACGCTGCCATGAAATTGGTTTTTCGGTTTGTGCCGACGACTTTGGCACCGGCTATTCGGGCCTGGTGCAATTGTCTGAGCTGGATTACGATTTCATCAAGATCGACAAGAAACTGATTGAAAATCTGCACCGCAACGCCCGCACTGCGATTATTCTAAAAGGAGTGGTCGAAATGGCCCGGGCATTGAATCTGAAACTGGTGGCCGAAGGCGTTGAGAACAACCGGCAACTTGAAACCCTGAAAACCCTGGGCGTGGATTACGGCCAGGGTTTTCACTTTGGCCGCCCCGTCAGTCTGCAATCCATTTCTTCCTGAACAACCGCCCATTTGCGGCAATGGTTTTCAATCATACGTTTGATTCCTGCGACAAAGAACCTCACAGCGCGCAACGCACCGGAGAATGCGCTCTGGGCGGCCTGAATTGTTAAAAAATGTGCAATTATGCACAGACAAGCCCACTCAACTTTTTGTATAATCCCCGCTGTGGGTAAGAAGTCGTCACTTTCCTTGGGATCTGGTCAAAGTCCCGGTGACGACAATATGGGAGGTACTACTGGATTGTAGTACCGCTTTAACCGGCTGGGTTTGAACAGGCCCCAGCCGGTTTTTTTTCGTTTGAAGACACCCACATTTTCACTTCGATTTCATTCAGTTCGCATTCAGCCGCTCAAGCCTATGATGTCACCATGTCCATCAAAGCGGAGTGGAAAACATGAAAAAAACAATGCTGATTTCTTTGCTGCTGTCAGCCGCAGCAGCACAGGCAGGTCACTACGATCGCGATTATGTGTACGCCAATGTGGTCGAAGTTGAACCCATCTATGAAACCGTTGATGTGCCGCAGCGCCAACGCGTGTGCTACAACGAAAGAAGACATCAACGCGTGGGTGCCAGCGCCGTGATCGGCGGCATCCTGGGCGGTGCCATCGGTCATCAGTTCGGCAAGGGCCACGGCCGCGATGCGGCCACCGCGGTGGGTGTGCTGGCCGGCGCTTCCATCGGTGCCAAAAGTGCGCGGCACAACAACCGCCACCACAGCAACCGTGAATACTGTCAGGTGGAAACTGCCTATCGGCCGCAACACCGCATCACCGGTTATGAAGTCGGTTATGAATACAACGGCCGGGTGTACTACACCACCATGGACCGCGATCCGGGTGACACCGTGCGCGTGCAGGTGAGTCTTGATGTGATTGACTAGACATTCACTTGAGCAAATGGTTAAATGAAAAAGGCCGGTGCCATGCATCCGGCCTTTTTCATTGGCACAAATGCAGCAAACATTGATGCGTGTCATATTGTCGCGACGCGGTGGTGTTAGAGTGGAACTTTTATGCCTGTCAAAAACGTGAAGACCAAAAACAAAGCATTCGATGAACTGGGGCGGCTCACCACCCCGGAATATGTTCTGAAACTGGACAAGCCGGTGAATGGCGGGGTGTTGCTTAAGCTGACCCATCGCATCGGCGATTATCCGTATTCGGAAAAAATTTCTCGGCGCGTGTATGAACACCGCAAACAACAGCTGCAGTCAGAGATGTTGAAGGTGCAAAACTGGGTGAAAAACACCGGTCAACGCATCGTGTGCTTGTTTGAAGGACGCGACGCGGCCGGCAAAGGCGGCACCATCAAGCGGTTCATGGAACATTTAAATCCGCGTGCCGCGCATGTGGTGGCTTTGGAAAAGCCCACTGAGCGTGAACGCGGGGAATGGTACTTTCAGCGCTACATTCGGCACTTGCCCACGCGCGGAGAAATGGTGTTTTTTGACCGCAGCTGGTACAACCGCGCCGGCGTTGAGCGGGTGATGCATTTTTGCACTGAGCAGGAGTACATGGAATTCATGCGTCAAGCACCATCGCTGGAGCGCATGCTGGTCAACGATGGCATCATTCTGTTTAAATTCTGGTTCTCGGTTACGCGGCAGGAGCAGCTCAGACGGTTTCACAAACGTCAGAACGACCCATTGAAACAATGGAAGCTCAGCCGCATCGATTTGGAATCATTGGATAAATGGCAGGATTACACGGATGCCAAGGAAGCGATGTTCTTTCACACCGACAACCCCCACACGCCCTGGACGATCATCAAGTCCGATGACAAAAAGCGTGCCCGCATCAACTGCATGCACTATTTCCTCAGTCGTCTTGACTATCCGGATAAAAATGAAACACTGGTCAATCAGCCAGACCCATTGGTGGTCGGTACGGTCAAGGATTTATACAACGGCCACACCATCGATCGGGACTGAAGGGCTGTTCACCCGATCTGAGCGGTTCAGATCAAGCCACGCGCTGCATCCAGAACGGCATCCACAGTGAAGCCGAAATGCTTGAACAGTTGACCGCCCGGTGCCGACGCGCCGAAATCTTTTTGCGCCACAACCGCGCCCTGCAGACCGACGTATTTATACCAGGCATCCGGGACACCGGCTTCGATGGCCACGCGCCGGGTGATGTGCGCCGGCAGCACTTGTTCACGGTAAGCCGCGTCCTGACGTTCAAACAATTCCACGCACGGCATGGAAACCACGCGCACGCCGATGTGTTCACGCCGCAGGATTTCTGCCGCTTGCATCGCCAGTTGCACTTCCGAGCCGGTGGCCATCAGGATCAGTGAGTCGTCCGAATCGCCGCCAGAGAGCACGTACGCGCCGCGGTTGATGGCTTCAATTTGAGCCGCTGAGCGTTGCATGAAAGGCACGCCATGTCGGGTGAACAGCAGACTGGACGGACCGTCCAGGCGTTCAACCGCCTGTTTCCAGGCCACAAAGGATTCCACCGCATCGCAGGGGCGCCAGACATCCATGTGCGGGATCAGACGCAACGAGGCGGTCTGTTCCACAGGTTGATGCGTGGGGCCGTCTTCACCGACGCCAATGGAATCGTGGGTGAATACAAAAATGTTGCGCAACTTCATCAACGCCGACATGCGCAGCGCGTTGCGGGCGTAGTCGGAAAAAATCAGGAAGGTGGCGGAATAAGGCAGCAGACCGCCGTGCAGGGTGATGCCGTTGGTGATGGCCACCATGGCAAATTCACGCACACCAAAGGACAGGTAGTTGCCATCGAAGTGACCACCATTGATGGCTTTTGAACCCGACCAGAAGGTGTTGTTTGATGGCGTTAAATCGGCCGATCCACCGATGAATTCCGGCAGCATCGGGCCGAGGCCCTCCAACGCAAGCATGGACGCTTTGCGGGTGGCCACCTGCGGTTGTTCGCGGTTCAGTTTGTCCAGATACGCCTGGCAATGGGTGGCCCAGTCCTGCGGCAATTCTTGCCGCAGACGGCGTGCAAAATCTTTGGCCAGTTCAGGGTGTGCTTGCTGATAGCCTTGCCACAGCGCCTGCCATTCGGATTCTAACTGTGCCCCGCGCGCCTTGGCATCCCAACCCGCGTAAATGGATTCCGGCACAACGAACGGCGGGTGTGGCCAGTGCAGATTTTCGCGCGTGGCGGCCACTTCATCTTCGCCCAACGGCGCGCCGTGGCAATCGTGTGAACCGGCCTTGTTGGGTGCGCCCTGGCCGATTGTTGTTTTGGCGCAAATCAGGGTGGGCCGATCGGTGACATTGCGGGCCGCCTGCAACGCCGCGTGCACCGCATCGGCATCGTGCCCGTCCACATCCGCCAGCACATGCCAGCCATAGGCTTCAAAGCGTTGCGGTGTGTTGTCGGTGAACCAGCCGTCGGTGCAGCCATCAATTGAAATGTTGTTGTCATCGTAAATGGCGATGAGTTTGCCCAGTTGCAATGTGCCTGCCAGCGAACAGGCTTCATGCGAAATGCCTTCCATCATGCAGCCATCGCCGAGGAACACATAGGTGTGGTGGTCAACCAAAGTGAATTCCGGGCGGTTGAATTGCTCGGCCAGCAGTTTTTCTGCCAGCGCCATGCCCACGGCATTGGCCACGCCTTGACCCAAAGGACCCGTGGTGGTTTCTATGCCCGGCGTTTCCGCGTATTCAGGATGTCCCGGTGTTTTTGAATGCAACTGCCTGAATTGTTTGATGTCATCCAGAGTCAAATCGTAGCCAGACAAATGCAGGGCCGCGTACAGCAACATGGATCCGTGTCCGTTGGACAACACCAGACGGTCACGATTGAACCACGCCGGGTTGGCCGGGTTGTGTCTGAGAAAGTCGTTGTACAGGACTTCAGTGATGTCGGCCATACCCATCGGCGCTCCGGGATGTCCGGAGTTGGCTTTCTGGATCGCGTCCATCGACAGGACGCGGATGGCGTTGGCTAATTCGGTTCTTCGCTGCATGGATCCCCCGCTTGAAATGCACAGACGCCGGGCTGCGCGCACCCGGCCAAATTCAAAGCGCCTATTCTAGTATGAAACCCCGTTCAATGCACCCGCAAATGCGCAGAAAGCGGTCTCTGTAAGACGGGCATGCCACTCAAGCCTGTGGCGGTGGGCACTTTAGTGTGAATGCTCTATAATGGGGGCGCATAATGACCCCAACACAATTTGACAGGTGAAGCATCATGGCGAAAAAGAAAACCCTTAAAAAGAAAACATCCGACAAAAAACAATCCAATCTGGCCGAAACCCTGGTTGGCTCGGCCAATGAAATTTGGCTGGCCGGTCTGGGCGCTTTTGCCAAAGCCCAGCAGGAAGGCAAAAAGGTCTATGAAAAGCTGGTCAGTGAAGGCAAGGATTTTGAGAATATTTTCAAAAAAGTGCCCCGCAAGGCTGTGGATGAGGTCAAATCCTCCGTGGGTTCGGCAAAAAAACGCGCCGCTGAAAGCTGGGAAAAACTGGAAGGCGTGTTTGAGAAGCGGGTTGAGAAAGCGTTGAAAGGTTTGGGCGTGCCGACTTCTTCGGACATGCAGCAACTGGTCAAACGCATTGATGCTTTGGCGGATGAAGTCAACAATCTGGTGGAAAAGAAAGTGGCTGCAGCCAAAAACAGCTCAGATGCACCGGCCAAAAAGACCGCCAGCACAAAAACCTCTGACAGCACTGCTGCAAGCAAGAAAGCCCCGGCCAAAAAAACCACGGCCAAAAAAACCACAAGCAAAAAGACCACGGCCAAGAAAACCAGCAAAAAAACCACCAAGAAATGATGGGCCTGGCCCACACGCTGTAAAGACCCGCCAACCGGCGGGTTTTTTTTGGGCAGAATCCATGCAATGGCGCATTCCTCCAGTGCCGGCAAAGCCGCTTCAGATCGTGCGGTGAGAATCTCAGGGGGCGGGCGATTGCAGGCGATGAATCAGGGCTTCGAGCTGATCCAGAGAGCGGTGCATGCTGCTGATCGAATCGGAGCGGCTGTGACCGCCCTGGACAAAATCATTGAGCCCACGCGTGGTCTCCTCAAGACACGGCCGGTCCAGTTTCAGGCCGTGTCTTTTCAACACCGCATCAATCGAGTCGGCTTTCTGCTGCATGTGTCGACGCGTTTGTTGAAAGGCGTATTCACTCAGTTTGGCGCGTTGTGAATAGCTGAACAAATTGGTGGTGAACATCACTTCATCGTTGTAATCCGGTTCAATCAAAATGATGTCGGCGTGTGGAAAGAGGCTGTCGTATTTTTCCAGCCCGGATTTCAGTCGCGACTGCACAATCGAGCGAAACGTTTGTGACATGACCATCGGCAAACCGCCGGCCGCAAGCCCCCTCGGTTTTTTCGGATTCTTGACGCGTTCGAATGGCACGATGGGGTTGACCGCAAACAGCAAGTGGATGTTTTTCTTCAGCGCCGCCGAAGCGTTCATGGTGCGGCGCAACGCCCCGTCCACGTACAAGGTGTCATTGATCTCAACCGGCGCGTACAGACCGGGCAGTGCGCAGGACGCCTGGATGGCTTTGGAGATTGGCACATCGGCGTTTTCGCGGTTGTTGAATGAGGCCACTTTGCCGGTGTTGAGCTCGCAGGCGATGATGTGCAGCTCTTTTTTCAATTTGCGAAAGTCGTTGCTGCTGCCGGCGTGTTCGTAGTACTCACGCAAAAACCGCTCCAGGCGGTTGTTGTTAAAGATGCCAGTGGGAATCGCCTTGCCACTGATTTCCAGTAGATCCACCATGGTCGTGGACAACGGATTGCAGATCACCTGCCATATCGCCTGAGTCACCAGTTCCGGTGTTCTGATCAGATTCTTCAGGTAGTCCAGATACGCCGGTTGCAAAAAATTGTCCGGATTGAAACGCGTGTGATTCTGTCGGCCGAGGGCGAATACGGCCACCATTTCACCGGTGTCGATGCCATTGGCCAGACCGGCGGCAATGAAGGCCCCTGCGCTGACGCCCACGTATACATCCAGATCGGTCAGGTTCAGCGGAGCGATGCAATCTTCAAGCGCGCAAATGGCACCCAATTCGTAGAAGGCGCCCAGCGGGCCGCCGCCTGCCAGGGCCAGTCCGGATGTGCGATTGCTGGTGATGGCTTTGCTGGCCGGTTTGACTGTGATCATGGCGGTATTATATCTGCACCTCGACAAAAGTTCATCAATTCATCGCGCCTCTGGATTCAGGCGGGGTCGATTGCAATTGCTGAATCAATCGGGTAGATTAGGGGTGAGAGAAATCCCCCCATTAGAAGGACATCGATAATTATGATAAGAGTGGTTTTGGTCGAGGACCATGAGATAGTCAGAACCGGCATCCGCCTGATTTTGGAAAACATGCAGGGCATAGAAATCGTGGGCGAATGCGGCGACGGCGAGCAAGCCATTCAGGCCGCCCGGGAGTTGCAGCCGAATGTCATGTTGATGGACGTCAATATGCCGAAAATCAGTGGCATTGAAGCCACCCGACGCATTGTCAATGCCGACCAGGGCATTCGCATCATTATTCTCACCGTGCACGCGGAAAACCCGTTTCCAAAACAATTGCTTGACGCCGGAGCCAGCGGTTATCTGACCAAGGGCTGTGAATCGTCGGAACTGGAAAAAGCCATTCGTCGGGTGCACGCCGGCGGCAAATACGTGGGCGCCGACATTGCCCAGCAGATGGCTTTGTCGATGCTGCCCGGTGCGGGCAATGACTCGCCCTTTGATGTGTTGTCCAATCGCGAAATGGAAGTCATGATGATGGTGATTCAGGGCAAGCGCGCTAAGGAGATTGGTTTTCTGCTGAATCTCAACGAAAAGACCGTGGCCACCTATAAATACCGTTTACTGGAAAAGCTGGATTTGAAAAACGAAGTGCAGTTGACCAAACTGGCGATCCGACACGGCATCCTGGAGGAATCGACCCTCTGAAGCGTGCAAACAGACCCCCCTCACCCGGGCCAATCGTTCATATCCATTTGGGAAAAGTACACCATGCGAATCATTCTGCCTGTGTTGCTGTTGCTCAACGGCTGCAGCCAACGCATTGAAAACACCCTCACCCGCTCGCCGGCCAACACCGCCGATCCGCACAGTCACGCCAACATCAACGCGGTGCAGGTGGTGCATTTGGATCTGGATCTGCGCGTGGATTTTGAGGCCAGCCGGATTCATGGTGAGACCTGTCTGCACACACGCCGGATTGACCCGGAGGCACAAACGCTGGTGTTGGACACGCGTGATCTGACGGTGCACGCGGTGTACGTTCAACGCGCCTCTGAACAGACGTCTTTGCAGTGGAGCCTGGATGCGCCTGATGCTTTGCTGGGCCAGGCCTTGCGCATAGAGATGCCGGCCGACAACACGCCGGTGTGTGTGCGTCACAGCAGCGATCCGGAAGCCACCGGTTTGCAATGGCTGAGTGCTGACCAGACCGGCGCCCAGCCATTCATGTATTCCCAGTCCCAGGCGATACATGCGCGCAGCTGGTTGCCGTTGCAGGACACGCCCAGCGTGCGTCAGACGTTCACGGCCCGAGTGCAGGTGCCGCAACGGCTGCGCGCAGTGATGGGCGCGGACAATGAAACGCAACGCAGTAAAAACGGGGTGTACCACTTCAGCATGCAGCAACCGGTGCCGGCGTATCTCATCGCTCTGGCCAGCGGGGATTTGCATTACCGCGCCATCTCACCGCGCGTCGGGGTGTGGGCTGAGCAGTCCGTACTGGATCGTGCCGTGTGGGAATTCGCCGACACGGAACAAATGATGCAGGTGGGCGAGTCGCTTTACGGGCCGTATCGCTGGCAGCAATACGACCTGTTGATGTTGCCTGCCAGTTTCCCATACGGCGGCATGGAAAACCCGCGCCTGTCTTTCATTACACCCACGGTGTTGTCCGGGGATCGCACCCTGGTTTCACTGATCGCGCATGAACTGGCGCATTCCTGGTCCGGCAATCTGGTGACCAACGCCAGCTGGCAGGATTTGTGGCTGAATGAGGGGTTCACCACGTACTTTGAATCGCGCATCACCGAGCGCGTGTATGGGTCACGCCAGGAGCGCCTGGAAGCGGTGCTGATGCATCGCGACATGTTGGACGAGCTGGCGCAATTGCCAGCCGCGGATCAGTCGCTGGTGGTCGATTTCAGCGGACGCGATCCGGACGACGCGTTTTCCAACGTGCCGTATGTGAAAGGGCGTTTTTTTCTGGAATGGCTGGAACGCGCCTTCGGACGCGAGCGCTTCGACGGGTTTTTACTCAGTTATTTCAATGACCACGCGTTTCAGAGCATTGACACGGCCACCTTCCTGCGCCATCTGCAGGACCATCTGCTGCAGCCGAATCCGGGTGTGGTCACGCTTGACCAGGTGAAGGAGTGGCTGTATGCGCCCGGTCTGCCGGCGACGATGCCGGTGCCACAAACGCCGGTGTTTGACCGCATGGACGCCGATCTGGCCGCGTGGTTGGCCGGGGACAAGAGTTTCAATGCACTGCACACAGACGAATGGAACACACAGCAGTGGGTGTATTGGCTGACCCAGGCGTCGGGTCGGGTGAATGCCGCGCAGATGCAGCAACTGGGCACCGATTTTGGTCTCAACGCCAGCGACAACCTGGAAATTTTGCATTACTGGTACCGCCTGGTGATTGAACAAAACCACCGGACATCCTTTGATGGCCTGGCGCGTTATCTGAACACGGTGGGTCGATTGCGCTTGATCGTGCCCCTTTACCAGGCGCTGGCCGAACAGCCAGAACATTTGCGCTGGGCACAGGCGGTGTATGCACAGGCTCGACCGTTGTATCATGTGGTCACGCGTGCGCGCATTGAAGCGCTGATTGGGGAAAGCAACTGAGCTGAAAAAACCCAAAAAAACACTGTCATATCAAACAAAATTCATATAAAATTCCCGGTCTTTTGTACACCCTGGATTTTTTAGAGGCTTATTATGGTCAAAATCAAACTGGTCCGTCACGGCGCCAAAAAAGCGCCATTTTACAAGGTGGTGGTGACCGATTCCCGCAACAGCGGCGACGGCAATGCATTGGAGCGTCTGGGTTTTTACAACCCGGTGGCCCGCGGTCAGGAAGTCAAGCTGAACATTGATGTTGAACGCGCCAACCATTGGATCGGACAAGGCGCACAGGCGTCTTCGCGCGTGACCCAATTGTTGAGACAGGCGGCGAAAACAGCCTGATCCGGCGGACAGGCAGATGATCACAATTGGCCGGATCGTTGCTTGTCACGGCCTGAAAGGCTGGCTGAAGGTGAATTCATTCAGTCAGCCAAGAGCACAAATACTCGACTACCCGGAATGGGTGGTCAACGGCCAAACCATTGGGGCGTTTGAAGGCGCCGTCCAGGGCAAAAAAATACTGGTCCGATTCGCCAGCGATGCGGACCGCACCGACGCCGAGAAATGGGTCGGCCACGACATCAGCATTCGGCGTGAATGGATGCAGCCACCGGAAGCGGGTCACCATTACTGGTGCGACCTGCTGGGACTTGAAGTGGTGAACCTTGAGGGTGAATCCTTCGGCGAGGTGACCGGATTGATGGAAACCGGCGCGAACGATGTGTTGATCGTCAAGGGACAGCGAGAGGAATTGATTCCTTTCGTTCGCGACGAGGTGATCCGTGCAGTGGATCTGGACGCACGGCGCATTGTGGTGGACTGGCAGGCGTTGGACGCATGATATTTCATGTCATCACGCTGTTTCCGGACATGGTCAAACAGGCAATGTCCCATGGTGTGATTGGCCGGGCGCTGCAACGAAAATTGATCGAGTTGCACTGTCACAATCCGCGCGATTTTGCTGAAAACCGGCACAACAACGTGGACGACAGACCCTACGGGGGCGGGCCGGGCATGGTGATGATGTACGACCCGTTGTGGCGCACCCTGCAGCACGTGCAGCAGAGTGGCACGCATGAACATCTGATCTGTTTAAGCCCGCAAGGACGCAGGCTGGATCAGACCGGTGTAAAGCGTTTGGCACAAAGGTCTTCGATGACGCTGTTGTGTGGACGCTATGAAGGCATTGACCAGCGCTTCATAGATCGCCACGTGGATGAGGAATTGTCACTCGGTGATTTCGTCATCAGCGGCGGTGAACTGGCCGCTGGTGCGGTGATGGATGCGGTGACGCGTTTATTGCCTGGCGTGCTGGGCGATGAAGATTCGGCCCGCGATGATTCATTCATGCACGCGCGGTTGGGGTGTCCGCAATACACCCGTTCGGAACTATTGGGCGACTCGGGAGTGCCTGAAGTTTTGCTCAGTGGCCACCATCAGGCCATTGAGGCGTGGCGCACACAAGAAGCCGTGCGTTTGACAAAACTGAAACGACCCGATTTGTTGGCAGGAACCTCTGAAGACAATCAGGCTTCACGTTCCCAGAGAAACACAGAAAATGAGACAAAGCCATGAGCGATATTATTAAAGAACTGGAAGCTGAACAG
The DNA here is from genome assembly GCA_050303435.1 of Marinicellaceae bacterium. Taxonomy (GTDB): domain Bacteria; phylum Pseudomonadota; class Gammaproteobacteria; order Xanthomonadales; family Marinicellaceae; genus JBNLBT01. The sequence continues at coordinate 19,880 of JBNLBT010000009.1, read as the reverse complement.
CTGAGATCGGATCTGCCGAAATTCAGCGCCGGCGACACCGTTGTGGTGGGCGTGAAGGTGACTGAAGGCAAGCGCGAGCGTGTTCAGAATTTTGAAGGTGTGGTGATTGCCATCAGAAACCGGGGCATCAATTCAGCCTTCACTGTGCGTAAAATCTCGCACGGCGAAGGGGTTGAGCGCGTGTTCCAGACACACAGCCCACTGATCGACAATGTGCAGGTGAAGCGCCGCGGTAAAGTGCGCCGTGCCAAGCTGTACTATCTGCGCGGACGCGAAGGCAAAGCGGCCCGCATCGCCGAGAAGTTGGACACCAAAAAATAGGAGAATATCATGTCCAGAGTATGTCAAGTCACAGGTAAGAAAACCGCCGTGGGCAACAACGTTTCTCATGCCATGAATAAAACCAGACGTCGATTTCTGCCGAATCTGCAATCGCACAGATTCTGGGTGGAGAGCGAAAATCGCTGGGTGAAATTGAGGGTGTCGACTCAAGGTATGCGCATCATCGACAAAAAAGGCATTGATGCGGTTTTGGCTGAAATGCGCAGCCGCGGAGAAAAGGTGTAATCATGAGAGAGAAAATCAAACTGGTATCCAGTGCCGGCACCGGCCACTACTACACCACCGATAAAAACAAGAAAAACACACCGGACAAGATGGAAGTCAAAAAATACGATCCGGTGGTCAGAAAACACGTGGTCTACAACGAGAAGAAGATCAAGTGATCTGACAACCCGTCCCGATTCAGGGACCGGTCGAAAGTTCAAGAGCGCAGTCATGCGCTCTTTTTTTTGCAACTTGTCGCTGAGCGGGGCTTGGTGTAAAGTCATACATTCGTCAGTTAGCCGCGGTTTCGCCGATATGTTTGAGCAGGCACAAAGCCAAGATTCTTCCGATCAGGACGCCGTTCGTTTGACACCACTGCAGTCACAGCACCGTGCGTTTTACTGCCAGGTCTACAGCGACCCGGCGCTGATGCAATTCATTGGTGAAGTGCGGCCGCTTGAATCCTTGCAACGCCGCTTTGCTTTGACTCTGAAGCGCATGCAAAGTGCGCCACCACAAGAACTGGTGCGGGTGATTGAAGTGCCGCACAGCAGTCAACCGGCGGGTCTGGTCGGCTTGATCTGGCGCGCCGGAGTGACGGACGTGGCCGAAATCGGCGTCATCGTCTGCAGCCACGCCCAGCGCACTGGCCTGGCGCACCGGGCCAAACGCCGTTTGATGCAATACGCGTTTTCGAATCTGGGCGTGCGTCGCATAGAGGCGCGCTGCCATCCGGGCAATTTGGCGGCCAATCGCGCCAACGCCAAACTGGGGTTTTCACGGGTTGGCATCGAAGCCGATTCACAGCGCGTGCTCTGGGCAATGCATCGGCCTGACTGATTCTGCCGACGCCCATCGGTCGAAGGCTGTGCCATGCCCGGTGCAACGACTGGCCGCAGTGCCGCCAAGGCAGTGATTAATTGACAACGGGTGCAGGTGCCCGGGAGAGAGCAGAGTGAATACAGAAGGACGATTGATTGTGGTGGGCACCGGCATGACGCTGGGGGCGCACATCAGCCCGATTTGCCGCAACAGCATTGAACAGGCCGATGTGGTGTTCATTGCGGCATCGCATTCGCTGGTTGAAGAGTGGGTGATGGGCATGAACGACGATGTGAGGTCTTTGCAAGGACACTACCGACCAGAGATCTCGCGCATGGACACCTACCGCAATATGGTTCGTGACATTCTCGCCGAAGTGCACAAGGGGCGCAGCGTCTGCGCTGCATTCTACGGCCATCCCGGGGTGTTCACCTGGGCGCCGCATGAGGTCATCAAACTGGCGCGTAAAGCCGGCATCAAGGCCCACATGGAGCCGGGCATATCCGCTGAAGATTGTCTGTACGCCGATTTGGGCATTGATCCGGGACGACCCGGTTGTGTGCACTATGAGGCCACGCGTTTCCTGTTGCATAGAAAAACCGTGGACACCGCGGCCTGGCTGGTGCTGTGGCAAATGGCGCTGACCGGCGATCAGGCTCTGAGGGCTTTGTCGGTGCCGCAGGCTCAGCGACAACTGCTGGTCGATGCGCTGCTGGATTATTACCCGCCGACGCACCCCGTGACGCTGTACGAATGCGCGGTGCTGCCGATTGAAACGTTCCGTGCAGATGTGGTGCAACTGGTCGATCTGGCGGCCGCGGAAATGGACATCAAAACCACCGTGGTGCTGCCGCCCGCAGGGGATCCAGTGCCGTGCGAAGAAACCAGAAAAAAATTGGAGAAACTCAGGCAGTTGTGCTAGTATCCAAAATTACACACAATTTGCTAAAAAGGGGTGAAGCATGAAAAATTTGATCAATCAACTTGAACTGATGGGGCAATCCGCGTCTTTGAATCAATTTTCCTCGCTGCGGGAAATGCTCAATGAATTCAATGTTGATCATGAAAACATGGCCAAACTGTTGCGCAAGGGACACGATCTGATTTGTGTGCTTGAGCCAGGCGACGACGAAGACGAAGACGTCGTATAACGCATGCTTGCGGGAACGGCACTCTGCACCGACAATGAACAGAGTGCCTGATTCCCGATCCTTCCATTCAACGCAATGAGGCTGTCATCCAGACAACCTGTACGCTGCGTATTCAACGCATTCCGGTTCCTTCTGTGCGTGTTGATTTGTGCCAACGCACAGGCCGATCAGTCAATGCCGATGCCGCATCTGGATGTGGCCGGATTGCTTCAAGCCGCAGAAAAATCCCGCACCAAAGACCATCAGCGCTTCATCGAAGCGATGGATGCATTGGAACAAAAACAAACCTTTTTCACTGAAAAGCAAGGTGAATTCTACCAATATCTGTCGGGCTACCGCCTGGCTTATCTGGGGGAATACGATCAGGCGCTGACCCTGTATGAAAGTTTGCTGGCGCGCACTGAGGATCAGGAGCTGGCGTTTCGCGTACGCATCTCCATCACCAACATGCTGGCCCTGCTGCGACGCTACTCAGAGTCCATCAATTACCTCGACCAGGCGTTGGAACAGCTGGATGAGATCGACAACAAAGACGTCAAACACCGCGGCTTGCTGGTCGCCTCGGTGGTGTACCGTTTGCTCAGCAATCACGAGTTGTCGGCCAGTTTTGCCGAGCTGGTGCTGAATGATGAACCGACCGAACGCAACGCCTGTTCGGCCATGCACAATAAGATGCGCTATTTGTTGAATGCGGGCAAGATGTCACCGGAAGACGCGCAAATTGATGCCGCCATAGAGCGCTGCGAACGCATCGGCGAATCCATTTACAGCAACATCATCCGGGTCACACAGGCCAACATGTTGATCCAGAACGGCCTGGCTGCGCAGGCGCTGGAATTGCTCCTGTCGCATCGCTCAGGCGTCGAAGAGACCCGCTACTCAAACCTGATTGGCCTGTACAACAACACCCTGGCCAAAGCCTATTGGCAACTGCAGCAACACGAATTGTCGCGTGAATACGCGGAAAAAACCGTCAACCAGCACAATCAACAAGGCTTTTCCATCCAGTTGCGAGAGTCGCTGGACCTGTTGTATCAGTACCATTCCCTGCACAACGATTACAAACAGGCTTTGAGTTACCACGAACGCCTGTTGAACGCCGACAAGGCCTACCTGGATGACGCGGCCAAACAGTCGCTGGCATTTCAGATGGTGAAACACCAGAACGTGGAAAAGAATCAGCGCATCGAATTGCTGAACAAAGAAAATGAACTGCTCAAACTGGAAAAAATCATCACCGACAAGGCGGCGGAAAACAACAAGTTGCTGATCCTGCTGTTGTCGCTGATATTGTTGGGAATATTCATCTGGGCGCACGCCATTCGCGCCAAAGCCAAAGGGTTTAAAAAGCTGGCTGACTACGATCAGCTGACCGGTGTGTTTGCACGCAACCATTTCGACCAGGTCATGCAACGTCTGCTGAAGACCAGCGAGAAAAAGAAAGACACCTTAAGTTTTTGCATATTTGACCTGGATCATTTCAAACAGGTTAACGACAAGTACGGTCACATGGTGGGCGACTGGGTGTTGAGAAAAGTCATGGAAGCGTGCCGACGGATTCCATGCAACCGCTGCAATTTCGGCCGCCTGGGTGGGGAAGAGTTTGCCATCGTCATGGAAGGTGCCGGGGCTGCACGTCTGGCCGAATTTGCCGAAAAATGCCGCGCCGAACTGAATGACATCGACACCGGAGAAACCGGTTACACGTTCATGATTTCGGCCAGTTTCGGCGTCACCGACACCTCCATATCCGGGCGTCAATACACCGACCTGTTGACCCACGCCGATGAGGCCATGTATCAAAGCAAATCATCGGGACGCAACCGCGTGGTTGTGTATCAGGCCAGACAGACCAGTCAATTCAAACAGGCCGTCAGCTGATTTAACCCGTCATTGTTATCAGATCAATGCCCTGCACTTTGCGTGCCAGGCCCAAGATCAGTTGCAGGCAATGCCTTCCAGTGAGGTCAGTCTGATCAGATCAAATTCGCCACTTTGATGCCCCGCGCGGTTGCTTGTGTAACTGATGTGGCCACCGTCGCATTGCAATTGCAGCGTCGCACTGCCCCACGGCAGCCGCTCAACATCGTCCGGATCAAACGCGTCTCCAAAGCGCGCGCCTTGCGTGTAGATCAGATCATCAAATGTCACTTCAATGCCGTTTGTGGTCAGGCTCAGCAGGCCCACGCCTTGCACCCATTGTTGCGCGCCATCCGGGTCATAGGTGTACCATTGCAACAACACGCGGTCGTCGGTGAGCACCTCGACAATGAAGCCCTCGCCGTTGCGCTGCGCGTTGTAGTAGGAACCGCTGAAACGGCCCGGGCCGTCGTTTAATTGCGGCATGGGTTGCTGTTCGGTGAGTTCAAGACCCTGCAATTGCGTCAGCGGCGCCATGTCGTATTGCAGCACGCGTCCGCCCAGATCGGTGAAATGCATGTGCACGTTGTAACTCAGGTGGCCATCGCCGTCCACCTGACCGGGCATGAACAGCAATTGCAGCACGCCCTGCGGGATCAAGTCCACATCGTCCAGATCAAACTGACCGTTGAAATTGCCGCCCGAAGTGGTCATGAACGGGTCGATGCGCACCAGGTTGCCGTCGCGCTGACCGACGCCAAAATACCAGCGTTGCCCGCCGTTTTCATCGTAACTGAACCACTGCACCCAGCTGCGCCCGTCCGGCAGGTTTTCCAGTGAAAACCCTTCGCCATCGCGTTGCGGCGCATAATACACCGCGCTTTGTCCGGCGCGCGCCGGGTGTGTGTTGAGGCTTTGCGTGCCCAGCGGCACCAGGTAGGCGTCGTCAACGCCGCCGAATTGCCCGGGCAGGGGATTGCCCTCATAGGCGTTCCAGCCGCCGTTCTGCCAGCGCACCGCGGTCTGCGGTTCAGCGTCGAGTTTCTGAGCCGTCATGTCGGTGGTGTCGATGTGCCACTGAATGCGTTCGTTGCCATTCAAATTGAGGTCATCGGGCAGGCGAAAATCCACGCGATAGCTGTCGTCGCGATAACGTAAGAAACGATTCCAGGCGGATTCGGACTGGTTCAGCCAGGCGCCGTTGTGCAGTTCAAGCTCAACCGCTGTGCCATTGATCGTGGCCGAGATCGCGGGCGTCAGGTTAATCGCCTGGCCTTGCAACTGGGCGGTGGCGCCTTGGGCATTGCGCGCGCGCATGGGTTTGTTGAAACCCACGATCAGGGCGTGGTCCTGACCAGGCACCAGCACGTCAATGATCTGTTCATGCAAGATCCGCGCGTTCTCGCCCTGCCAGTCCCAGCTGGCCCAGTAAACGGTTTCTTCGGTGGCCAGATTGACCACGCGGATTTGTTGCACCGCCGGTGGGCCGGCCTGCATGTACCAGCCGATGCTCAGTGAAGCGGCCAGCTCCTCCCGCACCCGGCGGATCTGTGACTCCGGCAAAATGAATCCGTCGTGGCCGTTGTTGGCAAAACCGCCGTAGTCGGCGCCGGTGCCGGGCAGATTCGGGTGACTGCCGCCGGACGGTTCGATTTCAAGGGTCCACGAAGGGATCAGATAATTTTCCGCAAAATACTCGTCGGTGGAGCCGATGCCGGCCTGCGCAGGGCCCGGAGAATTGAAATACACTTTACCTGCGGGGTAAGCGGCGTGGTGGCGGGTGAGCACATCCAACAGCCGGTTTTGCAACTGGTTTCTGACCACATTCACGGTGGTGGCGGAAAAAAACACTTGCGAAAACGAATGCATGTCGGTGTAGATTCTCAGGCTGTCTTCGGGCACCAGATTGGCCGCGGCAATGCGCGCCAGGGATTCGGGTTCCGATTGCGCAAAGGCGCCACGATACACCAGGGAACGGGCGTCGCCAGACGAGCGCGGATTGGGGCCGTTTTCGCTGCTGGCCCAGTACGGGTCGTTGTTGCGGTTCAGGTCAATGCCGTTGAGGTGATCCTCGAAAGTGGTCAACACTTCGTCGGTGTCGCGCATGTTTTTGCGGCGCATGCGCCCATCGCGTGGCGATGAGTCGGGAAAGGCGATGTCGGAGAACATCCAGTTCTGTTCGGGGTAGCGCTGGGTTTGCAGAAATCCGTCAACGTTGTTGACCGGTATGGTGACGATCGCGGTGTTTTCCAGCAGGTACTGGTACAGGCCCTGATCCGCGCTGTTGGCGGCCAGCAACTCAATCACACCCGTGACCACTTCCGGAGACTGCCACTCGCGCGCATGAATGCCGCCGTTGATCAGCATGGCGCCTTCCGGCTGACCGTAAACAGTGACGCCGTTGGCGTCGCTGAGCAGATACGCCCAGATGTCGCGGTTGGCGTGCGTCTGTCCCACCACATGCCCGCTCACGTTCGGGTTGCTCATGGCCAGGGACTGATGTTTTGCATGCAACCCGGCGTGCGTGCGAAAACCGTCAAACGGTTCCGGTGTGTCCACTGGAATCGGCACCGGATACCCCAGTCCCAGGAGGCTGTTGGATTCGGTCCAGGAGATGATTTCCGGGTCGTTGCCACCGATGATTTGAGCCGGCGCCCATGCGCTTGACAGCAGCAGCGCGATGAGCAGTGCAATGCGTTCAGTGTTCATGGCGATTCTCCCCGGGGGTGGTCCCCTGGATGCGTAGCAGCTGTGCCTTGGCTGCGGCACTGGGGTTCAGGTGCAAACTCAGAGCCACAGCCGCACGGGTGTCTTTGTCGCTGTGCATGGCCAACGCAGCCAATGCCCCCAGCGCGTCGGGGTCGCTCAGTCCACTGAGCGCGAAGGCCGCGGCTTCGCGCAGCGCGGCGGTGTGTAAAAACGACCGCAGCTGATCGCGCACCCGCAGGTGCCGATCAGCCAGCGGTTTCATCAAGGTGATGGCAAATGCACGGGTGGGCTTGTGTTGCGCCGCGTGCAACAGCAGCGCGACCCGATCGGATTCTGGCAATGCCCGCATGGCGCGCTGCAGCAGTTGGGTGGCGTGGGCTTCGGGCACAGCGGCCACGACCTGCGATAAAACATCCAAATCGTTCATGGCCAGCGCGGTGGCCACCGCCAGTGAAGGGGCTTGTGGCAACAGGTCGGGCGCATGACTGCGCCAGAAATTCTGCACCGATTTGTGCGGCAGTGCTTGAAGGGCCCCGCGGAACGCGTGCAGGGCCAGATTGTGGTGCGTTGTGTGATCGCGTTGCCACTGAACGAGATCAAAGCGGGTTTGGCCTGAGATGGCCTGTTGATAGGCCGCTTGCAGGCGCTGAGACTGCCACAAATTCAGTGCACCCTGCGCCCGGGACTTAACAGCAAAGGCCGGTTGGCTGGCTTCGCCGTGGCTTTCCGGGTGTGCGATCCAGGCCTGCGGCGCGTAGTTGCTCAACCATTTCAGGGTGTCTTGATGGCCCGCTTGCGGCGGCGCGGTGGCCAACTGGTCGGCCAGCATCCACAGGCGCATCTCCAGCTCCAGCGCATCGTTGGATTGATCGACCGCCTGACGCGTGTAGTGCAAAGGGTCCGGGGTGAGGAAATAGTTGCGCAGCCAGTCGCGAGCCTGCTGAGTTTTTTGTGCATCGGTCAACAGTCGGTCAAGTTGTTGTTTGCTGTACTGGGTGTGCTCAGTGCACAGCGCAGCGGTGCTCCAAAGCAGGGTGAGGCAACAGATGAATGTTCGCATGCGTCTCTCCATGGGCGTGATTGAATTGAGTATAAACGAATTTATTCGTATGTTCAATCGGGCGGTGCTGACAGCGAGGTGAAGTGACGGAATCGCTTGAGCAATGCCGGTCGGACTTGGTAGAATCGGGGGTTGTTCAACGGACAACACAATATGTCAGAATTGCTCGATTACGAACGCATGTCGATGGGCGAATACGCGGAGAAAGCCTACCTCGACTATTCCATGTACGTGGTGCTGGACCGGGCCCTGCCATTCATTGGCGACGGGCTCAAACCAGTGCAGCGGCGCATCGTCTATGCCATGAGCGAGCTGGGCCTGTCGGCGCAATCGAAACATAAAAAATCCGCGCGCACCATCGGTGACGTGATCGGCAAGTTCCATCCGCACGGCGATTCGGCCTGTTACGAGGCCATGGTGCTGATGGCGCAGCCGTTCTCTTATCGCCACCCGCTGGTGGACGGCCAGGGCAATTTTGGCACCCAGGACGACCCCAAATCGTTCGCCGCCATGCGCTACACCGAAAGTCGCCTGATGCCGTACGCCAAATCCCTGTTGACGGAACTGCCAATGGGCACGGTGGACTGGGGGCCAAATTTTGACGGCACACTGAGCGAACCGCTGTGGCTGCCAGCGCGCTTGCCCAACATTCTGCTCAACGGCGCATCCGGCATCGCCGTAGGCATGGCCACCGACGTGCCGCCGCACAACCTGCGGGAGGTCGGGGCCGCGTTGTTTCACTTGCTGGACAAGCCCGACGCCGATGTGGAAGACCTGTGCCGGTTCATCCCGGCGCCCGATTACCCGACTCAGGCCGAAATCATCACACCGCGTGAAGACATGGTGGATTTCTATCGCAGCGGCCACGGCTCACTGCGCATGCGGGCCAAATGGCGACGCGAAGGCAACGACCTGATCATCGATGCGCTGCCGCACCAGGCGTCCGGAGGCAAGGTGCTGGATCAGATTGCCAGCCAAATGAACGCCCGCAAGCTGCCCATGGTGGTGAACGTGCGCGATGAATCGGACCACCAGAATCCGGTTCGACTGGTGATCACCGCGCGTTCCAACCGCATTGACTTTGAGGCCCTGATGAGTCACCTGTTTGCCTCCACGGATCTGGAAAAAACCTACAAGGTGAATCTCAACATGATCGGTCTGGACCGCCGGCCGCAAGTCAAAGACCTGCGCCAGATACTCAAGGAATGGCTGGCTTTTCGCACCGAGACGGTGCGCCGCAGATTGCAGCACCGCCTCGACAAGGTCAACGAAAGGTTGCACATCCTGGAAGGCCTGTTGATTGCGTATCTGGATCTCGATGAGGTGATCCGCATCATCCGCGAAGAAGAAGAGCCGAAAGCGCGCTTGATTGCCCGCTTCAAGTTGTCAGAAATTCAGGCCGAGGCGATCCTCGACACACGCCTGCGGCATCTGGCCAAGCTGGAAGAAATGAAAATCCGCAGTGAACAGGCGGAATTGCTGGAAGAACAGGCGCAGTTGGAAGGCACGTTGAAATCCCGTGCGCGGCTGAAAACCCTGATCAAGCAGGAAATCAGTGCGGACGTGGACGCGTACGGCGATGAACGGCGCACCGCCATTGTGCAGCGTGAGTCGGCGCAGGTGTTCGATGAGACCGATCTGATAGCCAGCGAACCGGTGACCGTGGTCTTGTCGCAGGCCGGTTGGGTGCGTTCGGCCAAGGGCCACGACATCGACGCAGCCGCGCTGGCGTTCAAACCCGGCGATGACTACCTGCACCATGACCGCGGCCGCAGCAACCTGACCGCGGTGTTCCTCGGCAGCGACGGCAAATGTTTTTCCATGCCGGCGCATCAACTGCCCTCCGCGCGCGGTCAGGGCGAACCGCTGACCAGTCGTTTTGTGATCAAACAGGAATCGCGTCCGGTGGCGGTGTTGTGTCGTGAACCGGACTCACGCGTGGTGATGATGTCATCGGCCGGTTACGGTTTCGTCGCACGCACCGAAGAATTGTACAGCCGCACCAAAACCGGCAAACAGGTGCTGAGCGTGCCGCGCGGTTTCAGCGCGATCGAACCGGCGGTGGTGCCGGCCGGCGAAGCGCTGCACATCGCCTGCATCACCAGCGCCGGTCACATGCTGGTGTTTCCCTTGAGTGAATTGCCGGAGTTGAGCAAAGGCAAGGGCAACAAGCTGATCAACATTCCAGCGAAACGCCTGAAGTCCGGAGAAGAACGTCTGGTGTGTGCCGGCGTGATCGGCATGGAGGGTGCATTCAGGGTGCACACCAAACAGCGGCACGTGCAATTCAAATGGAAGGATCTGGACAATTATCTGGGCCAAAGGGCCAAACGCGGGCTGTTGCTGCCGCAGGGGTTTAGACATGTTGAACGCATCGAAACGCTGGATTGAAGGCGCGCTGCTGGGCCTGGCCCTGATGCACGCGGGCAACGCTTGGGCCTTGCCCGGCGTGCCCAGCCTCAATGACTGCAGTGAAATTATTTTCAACGGCCCCTTTCAGGACGATTCGCAGCCCTCAATGGGCAGCGGCGGTGCGTTTCCCGGCGCACTGGATGCAACGGTGTTCGTGGACGGGACACTGGGTAACCAGACCTATTATCTTTATCTGCCCAGCGCGTATCAGCCCGCGCGGGCGTGGCCGCTGGTGGTGTTGTGGCACGGCGCGGCCGGCCCCGGGCAGGCCGCCACGCAGGCGCAGGCGGTGCGCAGCATCTGGCAGAACGCCGCAGAAACCCACGGATTCATTCTGTTGGCACAGGCCGCCACCGGCGCCAGCGGCGGCTGGCAGCCGCCCGACGATCAGATCATCCTGAACGCGATTCTCAATGACGTGCGCGCCGATTACAACATTGAAAACACGCGCATCTACGGCTGGGGATTCTCCGCCGGCGGGCATTACATGCACGGTATCTGGCTGGCCAACGCGGATCAGTTCGCCGGCTACGCGGTGTCGGCCGGTGTGTTGGCCGGTTTTGCCGGCACCGGCGCGCCGGCGGCCGCGCTCAGGCAGTTGCCGGTGTACGTGTCCATCGGCTCGCTGGACACCACCTTGTTGCCGTTCGCGCAATCCGACCGGCTGGTGTTCCTCGGCGCTGGCTGGCTGGAAGGGTTCAATTACTGGCTTGATGTGTTCGTCGGTGGCCATCAGGTCGATCTGACCGTGCCGCAGGACAGCTGGCAGCGACTGTGCCACTGGACGGTGCTGCAGTGAAGGCGCTGAGGCGATTGATAAAATCGAACACAGTGTTTGAATTTAAGTATTGGCGCTTTTAAGAGCAACCCGATAGAATACGAAGCCTATCTAAACTCATCAACACAGGAGACAAGTATTATGGGCGTTTTAGTCGGTAGAGAAGCACCGAATTTAACCGGCGCAGCCGTGCTCGGCAGCGGTGAAATTGTGGACAACTATGACCTGCACAAAGCCACCGCAGGCAAGTACAAGGTCGTGTTCTTCTACCCGCTGGATTTCACCTTTGTCTGCCCGTCTGAGCTGATTGCTTTTGACCACAGACTGGAAGAATTCACCAAGCGCGGTGTTGAAGTGGTGGGCGTGTCGATCGACTCGCAATTCACCCACAACGCCTGGCGCAACACTGACATCAACAAAGGCGGCATCGGACCGGTGAAATACACCTTGTTCGCCGACGTCACCCACAACGGTTGCAAAGCCTACGACGTCGAAACTCCGAATGGCGCGGTGGCATTCCGCGGATCGTTCCTGATCGACAAGAACAACGTGGTCAGACACCAGGTGGTCAACGACTTGCCGCTGGGCCGCAACATCGACGAAATGTTGCGCATGGTGGATGCACTGAAATTCTTTGAAGAACACGGTGAAGTCTGCCCGGCCGGATGGCAGGAAGGCAAAAAAGGCATGACCGCCAGCCCCGAAGGCGTGGCCAAATACCTGGCCGAAGAAAGCGGTCAGCTGTAACACGGCGCCCGTTTTAGCGGCTTCAAGCCAATAAAAACCCGCCAAACTCATGTGTTTGGCGGGTTTTTTTATGCGCGCTGGCAAGCGGTCCGATGCGATCCGCGCGGACGGAAAATATCAGCGACTGCCCAGCCTCATCTGAATGCGTCTGCATGGCCTTGCAATACTTGGTTCAGCGCGCGCCATTTGCCGGCGAAATCGCGGTCCCCGAATCCCAGTCTGAAACCGTTGGCGGCGGTGCTGAACACCTCGCCTGGATACACCATCAAGCCGGTCTCGTGGTGCAGGACTGTGGCGAAATCACTGGCCGGCAAAGCGGCATTCAGCAGCGGAAAACACACGCAACCGCCGCGCGTCTGAGAAATCGACAAGACCCCCGAGCGCGGCCAGTTTTGCAGCATATGCGCTTTGTTGGCGATCATCAGTTTGCGGTTGCGCTCAAACACGCGTTCACAATGCGGCACCACCCGCTGCATCAGCGCATCGTCCAGTGTAGAAGTACAGATGGACAGGTGAGATTTGATTTGCAGCATGCGTTCCAGCAAATCCTTGTCGCGACAGGCGATCCAACCCAAACGCACACCGGGCAGGGCCAGTGCCTTGGACGCCACGCCGAGGCTGACTGCGCCGGGCAGGGCCACAGCGACGGCCGGCAGGCGGTCCTTCGGGCGATGTTCCAGACCACGAAACACTTCATCCGACAGCACCCGGCAACCGTGCGCCTGGCACATGTTAAGAATCTGGGTGAATGTCTCATGCGGCACGCTTTGTCCAGTCGGATTGTGTGGCCAATTCAGCAACATCAGCTGCACGCCGCGGCGCAAGCGCTGTTCGATTTCGTCGAGGTCCGGTTGCCAGTCGTCCTGCGCATGCAGGGCACTGGTGTGCACGCGACAGCCGATCTGTGCAGGAAATGCCAGCAAAGGTTCAAACGCCGGCGTCAGACACAGCGTCTCATCGCCGGGCTGCAGCATCGCCTGGCAGGCAATGAAAAGGGCTTCCTGGGCGCCGCAGGTGGTGATGATGTGCCCCTCATCAAGGCCCGGGTACAGCGCGCTGGCCAGTGCCCTGCGCAACGCCTCGCTGCCGCGTTCATTGGCGTAGCCCAGGGGGTGTGTGAATTGGTTCGGATTGAAACCGCACAGGCCTTCCAGCTCCGTCCAATCCAGCGGTTGCGGGTTGCTGCTGTGCATGGAGCGCGTCATCGGGCCGCGGTGATGCGCCGCCCAGGCGGCCATTTTCAGGGTTTTGAATCGTTCAGTTTCCACAAGGTCATCTGTGCAATGGTGTGTTGAAATTTACGCGCGGTTTCACGGATCACAAAGGGCACGTCGTGCACGCCGTGCAAACTGAAGCGCGGTTGCAATGCGCGTTTCAATGCGTCCAGTGTGGTGAGGTTTTCACCATGTACCTTAACACCGCCGAGCCATTCACTTTTATCGGTGTATTCCTCCAGCCAGGTGTATGGCGAAGTCAACACCAGCCAGCCGCCGGGATTGAGGCGTGCGAGCATGTCCTGTAAAAATTTGCGCGGATTGTACAAGCGGTCAATCAGATTGCCGGCAAAAATCAGATCGTAGCCAGTAAACTTGTCCTTCAAATTGCAGGCATCGCCCTGGGCAAAATCAACGCGTGCGACCGCATCGCCGAGGCCCAGATCGTGCAAATGCACCGTGCGAGCGGTGCACAGTTCCCCTTCGTCCGGAATCATGTACTTGACCGATCCGTGCTGGCGCAGATTCAGCGCGTTGCGGATGAAGCGGGTGGAAAAATCGATCGCGTCCACGTGCTCGAAATGACGCGCCAGTTCAAACGCGCTGCGGCCCACCGCGCAGCCGATGTCCAGCGCGCGGCCGTGGGCGTCCGACCCCAGCGTCTCGGCAATGATCTCGACACAGTGTTGGGGAAAATTGGCGACCCCGAAGTGGGGTTCGCCGTAGTGGAATTCCAGGTATTGAGAGATCAACTCGTCGGTTTCATAGGTGTTGAATTGTTGGGTCACTTGTTTGTCCGATTCGATGTAACGAAAGCCGGCGTGTTGGAAAAAATGCCGGCGAAATGCGTAGCGCGCGAATTTGAGTGCTTCATTGCCGGTGGAAATCCAGCTGCCGCCTTTGATCAGATTGTGCTTGCCGTCAAAGGTGGGCACTGAGAAATCATCGTAGGCTGGGTGCACCCTGAAGCCCGCTAAACCGTCGATGGCGCTTTCGGTCCATTGCCAGACGTTGCCGATGATGTCGTACAGTGGGCCGAAGGCAAAGCGGTCGACCGGGCAGGCCGACGCCCAGTGTTCCAGGTTGATGTTGGCCGGAGCCTGTGGCCAGAGCGGGTAGTCCTGTTGCACGTATTCATCGTACATGCGCTGCCATTCGGCTTCGCTCGGCAGGCGGATCGACCGGCCTTTTTTGGCCGACATCCAATTGCAATAGGCTTTGGCTTCCAGTTGATTCACATCCACCGGCCAGTTCCACGGCATGTCGATGACCTCGGTCATGGCGCGGTAACGCCAGTGCGCGCCGTCGCGCAGCCAGAAGACCGGGTGGCGGGCCTTTTTAAATTTGCGCCACTGCCAGCCCTCATCGCTCCACCACTGTTTGTCCCGATAGCCGCCATCTTCCACAAAATCAAGGAATTCTCGGTTGCTGACCAGTGTGCGGCTGGCGCTGAAGCCGGCAACGGTTTCGGCCAGGCGGCCGTATTCATTGTCCCACCCATAGGTGTCTTCGCGGCCGTCGCGTCCCAACACCACATCGCCGCCGGGCACATGCACCAGCGCGTTGTCCGGCGCCTCACCGCGCAACGGGCACAGCGGCCAGCGCGGATGCGGTGAGACACAGTCTAGCGGCAACTGGCGGATCAACACCGAAGAGGTTTCCAGGTGAATGCGTTCATGCTCAATGCCCATCAGTATGATCCAGAACGGGTCGTTCCAGCCGATCGGCAGATTCAACGGCAGCGCATCGATCAAATCGTTCACCTGCGCGCGCACGGCGCGGCGATAGGCCATCACTTCATCCACGCGGGGCCAATCGTAGTTGGCTTCATCCAGGTCGTCCCAGGACATTTCATCCACGCCGATGGCGAGCATCGACTCGATGCGTTCATCGACGCGGTCTTGCAAAATTTTGGCCACACGCAATTTGTTGATGTAAAACACCGCGGTGTGACCCAGATAAAAAATCAACGGGTGGCGCAGCGCTTCACCTTTGAGGTAATACCCTGCATCGGAGGCAATGCATTCAAAGAGTCGCTCGTAGGTGTCCCAGGTGAGATTGAAATAGGCTTTGATTTCGGCGCGTTTTTGCGCCGCATCGCCAGCATCAATGAGGGGTGTTTTTGCCGTTTGCATAAAAAAAACCAAATACCATTCAAGAGTGGATCGGGGTGCCTTTGCTTGCAAATTTTTTTGTCGCATTTTAACACAAGTCCAGGGGCGCTCCGCAGGGCATGCCCTGTGGGCAGGTAGGGGATGGGGCAAATGTCCGGATTTTATACCCCGTCACGGAAATTTCGCGGCGCTGGAGGTACAATGGGCAGGCCAAAATCACTGAAGTCATCCATGATGCCACGTTTGTTATTGATTGCCGTTGTGTGCTTTGCCAGCCACGGGCTGAGCGCCCAGGATTTCGCCACGCGCACCCTGTTTGGCCCCTCGCCAACCAACCCGGTGCTGTTGCTGCCGCTGCACGCCAACGCGGATTTCCGCATCGACCTGGCCGGGTTTTCCGGCACCGACGGTTCATTTCGACTGTACCTGCAGCAAGCCGATCTGAGCTACACAGAACACATCATCGAGCGCAATGTGCCGGTGTTCTGGGACGCGGCCATTGGCGACGTCGACGGCGACGGCGATTCGGACGTGGTCAGCATCAACCTCACCGCCGGCCAGCTGCAGTGGCATGAACGGCTCGGTGAGTTGCAGTATCAACGCCGCCGGATATCGGCTGAACTGTCGGTGCCGATGGCCCTGGCGCTGGCCGATCTGGACGGCGACGGTCACCTGGATGCCGTGGTCGCCGACAACAGCGACGAGCGCATCAATCTGTTTTGGGGCCAGGGCGGGGGCCAGTTTGTGCGGCAGGTTTTGAACACCGCTGTGCCCGACGTGCGTGACGTGGACATCGGCGATTTCAATGACGACGGCTTGCTGGACCTGGTCGTCGCCCGCCACGGAGCGAACGCGGTGCAGGTGTTTGATCAGGCGCCGGGGCGTGTGTTCCCGGTGCGCATCATCGATGCACAGGACAAAGAGGTGCGTGCAGTGAAAACCGCCGATGTGGACGGCGACGGGCGCACCGATGTGGTGGCCGTCAGCGCCGATGTGGGCGACTTGAGCTGGTATCGCAATACCGCCGCGGGTGCCTTTATTCCCACCGTGATCTTTGATCAATTGCCGGGCGCCAACGACGTGCACCCGGTGGACCTCGACGGCGATGCGGACATGGATTTGCTGGTCAGTTCCCTGTCCGATGGTCAGGTGCGCTGGTTCGATAATAACGGCGCGCAGCAATTCACTGAACGCCCGGTGATCGGTTCGGTGGACGGGGTGATCACCCTGCGCACCGCCGATCTGGATCAGGACGGCGATTTGGACATCGTCAATCCGGCTTTCTTTGGCGACCAGTTCCAATTGATGCGCAACGACGGCCTGGAAAATTTCACCCTGGAAGCGGTGTTTGACAACTACGCAGTGAACGCCACCACCGTGCACGCCGCGGACCTCGATGGCGATGGCTGGGACGAAGTGGTGGCCGGTTCTCTCGGCGACCACAGCCTCAGGGTGTTTCGCCATCAGGGCGGACAGATTGAGCGCTTCGATGTGTTTCAGCAGGCGCTGGGGCTGCGCAGCGTGAACGCCGGTGATCTGGATCTTGACGGCGACGTGGATTTGCTCGCCGCATCCAGTGTGGACAACAGCGTGCGCTGGTTTGAAAACACCGGTGGGCTGAATTTCACCGAACATGTGATTTCCACGCAAATGCCGTTTGCCGCCTCGGTGGTGGCGCGTGATCTCAACGGCGATGGGCGCCCGGACGTATTGGCGGTGGCCAGCACGGCGGATAAAATCAGCGCCTTCATCAACAGCGCCGGCGGCGGTTTCACTGAGCAGGTCATCAGCAACAGCAGCGACGGGGTGTTGTCGGCCGATGCCGCAGATTTGGATGGCGACGGCGATCTGGATGTGGTGGCGGCCAATTTCTTTGCCGACACGGTGCAAGTGTTTTCTGTGCAGGCGGGGGTGTATACACTGGCGCAAACCCTGACGCAACTGGACGGCGCTTATTTTGTGCGCATCGCCGATTTGAATGACGATGGCCTGCCCGATCTGGCCGCGGTGAGCAAGCACGGCAACAGCCTGCACTGGTTTGAGAACACCGGAGCTCTGAATTTTCAGCCGCACCTGATTGCCGCGGACCTCAACGCGCCGCACTGCGTGATCATTCAGGACATCAACGGCGATGACCGCCCCGACCTGCTGGTGGCCTCTGGAGAGGACGACGCCATCCGGGTGTACTACAACGTCGCACCGGGGCAGTTCAAGGCACAGTTGATCAGCCACAGCGAGGACAACGCGCAGGCAGTGTATTTCACCGACTTTGATCGCGACGGCGCAGTGGATCTGCTCTCGGCGTCCTACGGCGATGATGCGGTTCGCTGGCACCGTCAAAGCGAATCCTTGTTTGAAAATGGGTTCGAATCACCCTGAGTAGAGCACTGAAATCGAAGCGATTTGTTAAAAAAGTTGAACGGTGATGAAAATTGATGAATAAATGTATATACTGATCCGGTTTGAGTAGATACCACGGGGTAATGAAAATGGCACAATTCTTTAAAACGGTCATCGCTGTACTGTTGATGCATTGCGCGGCAAGCGCGTCACTGGCGCAACAATCAGCGGATGAATTTTCCAGAGACACGCAGGACCCGCTGTATGTGGTCAAGTTTGTCGAACCTGGACTGTTGTACTATGAAGGCGGCATTAACGGCCTGGCTGCAACCAGCCCAATGTTCCGCCAAGAGAGCAAATTTAACCACCGTTCGCCGGCCACCCGTGCGTACGGCAATTATCTGAAGGGGCTCAAGCCGGAGCGCGTGACACAGATCAATGCGTTGCTTGGGCGTGACATCAAGGTTCAGTATCATTATAAAGCCATTCACCACGGTGTGCTGGTGGCCATGAATGCAGAAGAGGCGGCGCGGGTGCGCAGCCTGCCTGAAGTGGCCGAAGTGACACCGGAACCGGTGTATCACATCGACACCGACCGTGGACCGATCTGGATCAATGCCAACGCCATCTGGGATGGCAGCAGCATCGGTCTTGGCAGCATTCCAAATAAAGGTGAAGGCATCGTGGTGGGCGTCATCGACACCGGCGTCAATTCTGATCACCCTTCGTTTGCCGAAGTGGGCCCAGTGGACGGATACGTGCATCAGAACCCCAATGGTGCAGGCCAGTTTATTGGCCACTGCATCGGCGGCGACAATGATGGCAACCCGGCACCCAATGCTGAAATCCAGTGCAACAACAAATTGATCGGTGCCTGGGCGCTGACCAATGCTTCCGACACCTTGGCTCCTGAAGACAGCAACGGCCACGGTTCTCACACCGCGAGCACCGCGGCTGGCAACACCTGGCAGGGGCCATTTTTTGACGTCGCGGTTGGCGTCAATATCGGCGTGGCTGAAATCAGCGGTGTGGCGCCGCACGCCAACGTGATCGCTTACGACGTGTGTGAAACCAACACCTGCAGCGCCACCACCGCCGGCATCGACCGCGCGATTCAGGACGGCGTGGACGTGATCAATTTCTCCATTTCAGGCGGCACTTCGCCGTGGAACGACAACGACCGTCAGTTCCTTGACGCGGTCAATGCAGGCATCTTTGTGGCCGCCAGCGCCGGCAACACCCGTGAAACCAACACCAATCCGGTGGCCGATGTGGCCCACCGCGGTCCCTGGGTCATGACCGTGGCCGCCAGCACGCACGATCGCGACGGCAACGGGCAATTGACCAACATGAGTGGAGGCAACACCGCGCCGCCGTCGACCATCGACGGCCAGACCGGCACCGTTGGACACAGTGGCGCCATTGTATTTGCCGGTGATTTCAGCAACGGCGATCCCGATCCGGAACAGTGTCTCAACCCGTTTCCGCCAGGCACTTGGACCAACAATGAAATTGTGGTCTGTGACCGCGGCGCGATTGCCCGTGTGGAGAAAGGTGTCAACGTGCAAAGCGGTGGGGCCGGCGGACTGGTTCTGGCCAACATTGACGGCGGCGCCACTTCCGTGGTGGCCGATTTTCACGTGTTGCCGGCCTTGCACATCGACAACGTGTCTGGCAACGCGCTGAAAGCGTGGTTGGCCACCGGCTCCGGACACAGCGCGGAAATCATTGGTTCTTCCGGCGCCAGCAATCCGGCGTCGGCCGACGTATTGGCGGGCTTCAGCCTGCGCGGACCCAATTTGAGTTTTGATGTGTCCAAACCGGACATCACCGGACCCGGTGTATCCATACTCGCGGCGGAACTCAACAACGGTTCCACACCGCCGGGTTCGGCCGAGGTCGGGTTCAAAAACGGCACCTCAATGTCGAGCCCACATCTGGCCGGTTCGGGGGCGTTGATGAAAGCCGCGCAACCAAAATGGAGCGTACCTGAAATTAAATCGGCCATGATGATGACCGCCGACCTCACCGGTCGCAAAGAAGACAACAGCACACCGGTTGACACCGACGATGTGGGCACCGGTCGCGTGGATCTGGCCTTGGCCACCCGCGCCGGTCTGGTGATGG
>JBNLBT010000008.1:0-64737 GCA_050303435.1 Marinicellaceae bacterium | reverse complement strand
CAAGACCATCCAGCAGAAACACCTGCCGATCGCTGCTGCAATCGCCGTGCAGTGACAATCCACCCGATAAATTTTCAAAACTGGTGTTAACTGGCAGTTGTGCCAGATCGGCAGAGAGCGCCTGCAAATGCGCATCGGCGGCGGTAAAATCAATCGGCAATGCGCTGCTGTTGCCAATCACTTGCGCGCCCGGCGCCATGCCATTGATCACCGAGGCACTGACCCCGGCAACGCTGCCGCCGGCCACTAGATTGCCAAAATACACCTGGCCATTGCCAAAGGACACATCGCCGCCTACAACCAACACATCGCCGGCCGTACCAGAAACCAGTTGATCGCCGACGCCGTAGTTGTTCAAATCCACATCGCCACCGGCGGCCAGACGCCCTTGCACATCGGAATTTTGCGCAATGAAATCTTCCTTGACCCACACGTTGTACGGCGCAACCGGCCCCAGGTCCACGGCCTGTGACTGGCTCCTGCCTGATACAAAAATAGCGACAAATATCAGCAGAGTGTGTGTGCGAAGTATCATGAATTTCTCCTTGGTTGTTGTTCTACTTCCTGCGATTTGGGATCGCTATACCTATGCGTAAACGTGATGTATTTTAATGTCCCCTTTGTACCGTTTTCGTTAACGGTGAATAAACAGGGTCAGATTTTTATAAAAAAAATAATTTTTTGAATATTGATTCTCGAAACAATGGCCGACCATCGGATTGCTGACACAGTTGTGAGGCGCAGCGGCCATGAACTGGCAAACAGTTTAACAGCCACCCTTCTCAAATGTTGAGAAGGGCTATGACTGAAGTTGTATTGATTTCAATGTGTGTTTCACAACTCAAGCCCATGTGTTGGGGCACTGCTGAGGTGTGAAGCGTGGATGGCTTACTTAAAGAAATCGTTGTCCGGAAAGAGTTCGCGGGCTTTGTCCAACAGGCGTTGCTGCTCGTCGGATTCGCCCACGGTCTGCATGATTTCGATGGCGTGTTTGTACAGTTCAGGGTCGTCCAGACTCAATGACATGGCTTTGCGAATCAGTTGCGCAGACTCATCCAGGCGCCCCTGGCGAAAGCGCAGCCAGGCCATGGAGTCAATGATGGCCGGGTTGTCGTCGTCCAGTTCGATGGCTTTTTGCAGGTGCATTTCGGCTTCATCAAGGCGCAGGTTGCGATCCGCCAGGGTGTAGCCCCAGGCGTTCCAGGCATCGGCGTTGTCCGGGTACAGTTCCATGATGCGTTTGAGGTCGGCTTCCATTGGATCCAGCCGATCCATGCGTTCCAGAATCATGGCGCGGGCGTACAACAGGTCGGCGTCGTCCTTGAACAGCATCAGGGCGTCGCTTAATCCCTGTAAACCCTGATCATAGTCTTCTGCCTGCATGCGAATATTGGCTTCCACCACGTAGGCGCTGACCGCCAGTTCTGCCGAAGCGTTTTGCACCTGCCGCAGAATCACCACGGCGCGTTCGTCGTTGCCTGTGGCCGACAGGGCGCGGGCCAGCATCAGGCGCGCCTGGTAATAGTTGTCACCGCCGGACACGCCTTCGAACAAGTCCACCGCCTCATCGTTGCGGTCCAGCCACCAGGCCACTTCTCCAAGCTGAAAGCGTTCATCGTCGGTCAGATCCAGAATGTCGTGCGCCTGCAAATACAATTCTTCGGCGCGGTCATCGTCATCGTCCTGGAAAGCCATGATGATGCGCTGATACAGAGCGGTGAAATTCACCGGCAGAGATTCCAGAATTTTTCTTGATTCGGCCACCATGTTTTTGCCAGTGTTGTGCAAAATGATGGCGTACTGATACTTGTATTCATCCACGTCCGGGTATTGCTCAATCAGGCGCTGAAACTGCCCGATGGCGTCGGGCACGCGGTCACCGATCGCCAGCACCCGGGCGCGCCAGAACAGGTAGCCTTCGCGCGGCTCCAGGGCAATGGCCTGGTCCACCAGTTCGATGGTGCGCGGGTAATTTTTATAGTGCATGTATACTTTGGAAAAGCCGAACAATTCAGCGGCGGATGACTGAATGTAGGGCATGTCCAGTGCCTTCTGTATCAGTGGCTCGGCCAGTTCCTGCGGCAGAGTGATCAGGGCGCGTCTGAGAATGTCCCACTGTTCCGGGGATTCGGCCTCTTGCATCGCGGTGAGAATTTCATTTTGCGCCAGTTCATATTCATTCTGTTGCAAAAAGAACACAATGCCCTGAATGCGTTCCTCAAAATCCACGGCTTCTGTGGGCGCTTTCTTGCCACCGCTCTGACAACCCGCCAGCAACAGCGCTGTGAGCACCAGCGTCCAGTGAGGAATGCAGAAGTGAGACTTTATCGCATGCGTTTTCATGTCAGTTTTTGCTCCCGGCCAATGCTTCGGCCTGGTGATGTTGTGTCAACGGTGTCACCACCAGATCCAGATCACCGTTCATGAATTCATCCAACTTGTACAAGGTCAGGTTGATGCGATGATCAGTGATTCGACCCTGCGGATAATTATAAGTTCGTATTCTTTGTGAACGGTCGCCGCTGCCCACCTGGACGCGCCGCGATTCACTCTGTTCAGCGGTTTGTTCAGCGCGCTGACGGTCCAATAGACGCGCGCCCAGCAAGGCCATGGCCTTGGCTTTATTCTTGTGCTGTGAAC
Source organism: Marinicellaceae bacterium (assembly GCA_050303435.1). Classification (GTDB taxonomy): domain Bacteria; phylum Pseudomonadota; class Gammaproteobacteria; order Xanthomonadales; family Marinicellaceae; genus JBNLBT01. The sequence continues at coordinate 62,097 of JBNLBT010000008.1, read as the reverse complement.
GTTCATCCTGGCATTCCACCACCGTTTGCGTGGGCAAGTGCGTGATGCGAATCGCCGAATCGGTGGTGTTGACGTGCTGACCCCCGGCGCCGGAGGCGCGGTAAGTGTCGATACGCAAATCGGCGGGATTAATGTCGATTTCGTCCACGGCGTCAACCTCCGGCATGATGGCGACGGTGCAGGCCGAGGTGTGCACCCGCCCCTGCGATTCAGTTTCCGGCACCCGTTGCACCCGGTGCACGCCGGATTCAAATTTAAAGTGCGCATACACCGATTCACCACTGAGACGGGCGATCACTTCCTTGAAGCCGCCATGATCGCCTTCATTGACGCTGATCAATTCGACGCGCCAGCGTTTCGATTCGGCGTAGCGTGAATACAAGCGAAACAGATCGCCTGCAAAAATCGCCGCTTCATCGCCACCGGTGCCGGCCCGCACTTCAAGATAAATGTCCTTGTCATCGTCCGGATCTTTGGGAATCAACAGGCGTTGCAATTCTTCGCCCAAACGCTGCAATTCGGCGCGATTTTCAGACACACTTTCTTCCGCCAGCTCCTGCATTTCCGGATCGCCGAGCAATTCTTCGGCGGCCTTGAGTTCAGCCTCGCAGTGCAGATACTCGGTGTAGTGATTGACCAGGGGTTGCAAGTGCGCGTACTCGCGCGACAAATCGCGGTAGCGCTTTTGGTCGTTGACGGTGTCTGGTTCGGCCAGCATCAGCCCCACCTCTTCATGGCGCAGACGTGCAGTGTCCAGTTTCTCCTTGATCTCAGTTTTGATCATCGTTGTTCAGTTGCAGCAAGCGGCTCACCCATTCGATTTCTTTGACATCACCCTGCTCGATCACCTGCCGCAAGCCGGTGATTTGCGGATGCATCAGTTTGTTGACCAGTTGCTCGGTGATGACATCGATCAATGGCTGCAGGCTGTGTTGGTCATCGATTTTGTGTTGTTGCAATATTTCTTCTCTGACCGCGGCTGAGCGCTGCATGAACTGCCTGATCAAGTCATTATATTGCAAACGCTTGAGCCATTGCAGGAATAACTGAACTTCGGCGTCAATGATGCGCTCGGCATCGCTCAAGGCGCTTTGTCTTTTGTTGATGTTTTCCACAATGGTTTTTTGCAAATCGTCCACTGTGTATAAAAACACGTCGTCCAGATCCTGTATTTTTGCATCAATGTCACGCGGCACCGCCAGATCCACCATCACCATGGGTTTGTGCTTGCGCCGCTTGATCGCGTCTCTGGCCAACGCCAGCGAAACCAGCGGCTGCGGAGATGCCGTGGCGGTGAACAACAAATCAAATTCATGCAGCCATTGCGGCAAATGCTCCAATGCGATCACTTCCAGATTGAAATGCCGGCCCAGACGTTCCGCGCGCAGGCGCGTGCGGTTGGCAATGGCCACGCTGCTGGCTTCATGATTGAGCAAATAGCGGATGATCAACTCGGCGGTTTCACCGGCGCCGATGATGAGAATTTTCTGCTGGCTTAAATCACCGAACACGCGCTTGGACAACTGCACCGCGCAATGCGCAACCGACACCGGATTTTTGCCAATGGCTGTGCTTGAACGCACCGCTTTGGCCGCCTTGAAGGCCATCTGAAACATCTTGTCGAGTTTCTTGTCGAGTGCGCCTTGTTCGCGCGCCACATCGTGGGCTCTTTTGACCTGGCTTTGTATCTGAGTTTCCCCCACCACCATGGAGTCGATGCCGGCGGTGACGGCAAACAAATGCCCGGCGCAGGCCCGTTGCTTCTTGCGGTATAAAACCTCAGAAAGGTCCGCGTCACCGAACAACCGCTGTTGCAGCGCCGAGTGGTGCGCCTTCTCCGAGACCGACAAATAGTATTCAGTGCGATTGCAGGTGCTTAATATCACCGCGCCCTGAATGTCTTCGAATGCCAGCAGTTGATTGATGCGATCCGCGTAGGCATGCTCAGGCACGGCGAATTGAGAACGGACTTCAATTTCCGCTGTTTTGTGATTGATTCCAAACAGAATTATTGGCACGATGTGCGTCCGTCAAAGGCGTGTTTTACAGCCCATTAAGGGGACGAATTGCGCACCGGTGTTCACGGGATTCCTGTTGCAACTGGCGCTGCGCCCTGGCCTCATGTGCCTCACAGACTGACCCCCAGCTTTTTAACCAGATCAACGATGCGGTCGTGCAAGGCCTGGGAATCGTCGGCCAGCAATGTCGCGTGCCCGACTTTGCGATTCAAGCGCGGCGCTTTGCCGTAGGCGTGCCAGTGCAAATTGGGCTCATTCAATTGCAGGTAGTTTTCCGGCAATGCACCGATCCAGTTGATCATGGCCGCCATGCCCTGCATGCCGGTGTCGCCCAAAGGCAGGCCCAGACCGGCGCGCAGGTGATTCTCAAACTGCGATGTGTGGGCCCCTTCGATGGTCCAATGACCCGAATTGTGCACACGCGGCGCCATTTCATTCGCCAGGATGGCGTCTTCCGTCTGGAAAAACTCAATCACCAGCACACCAATGTAATTCAGCTTTTCGGCCACGGTGAGCGCGTATTCGACGGCTTTCTCATCCAGATGAGACGGATTGGCCGGCGCAATGGTGGTGGTCAAAATGCCGTTTTTGTGGCGGTTTTCACAGAGGGGGTAAACCGCCGTTTCGTGCACACTGCGGGCCACAATCACCGAGACCTCGCGGACAAAATCGATGCCCTGTTCTAGTATGAAATCACGTTCATTCAATTGCGCTTCAGGCACTTTCTTGATGTCCGCCGGGGACTGGATGCGGTACTGACCTTTGCCGTCGTAGCCCATGCGTCGGGTTTTTAAAAAGGCGTTGTGATTGCAGCGTTTGGCTGCAAACATCAATTCCGATGCGCTGTTGACCGGGTGAAATTCCGGCACCGGAATGCCACAGGATTGAAAAAACTGTTTTTCCAACAGTCGGTCCTGGGCAATTTCGAGCACATCGGCTGAAGGAAAGACGGGTTTGCGTTTGTTGGCAAATCGTACCGTTTCCACCGGCACGTTTTCAAAATCAAGTGTGATGCAATCCACCTCGGAACAAAATTCATCCAGGGCGATTTCATTGCCATAATCGGCATTGATCAGACGCCCCACCTGCCCGCTGCAGACGCTGGGCTCGGGATCATAAAAGACAAACTCCAAACCCAGTGGGTAACCGCTCAATGCCAGCATGCGTGCCAGCTGCCCCCCACCGAGTATGCCGATGCGTGTGCGATTCAAAGTGAAGGGTCCGGGTTGTTCAACACGTGTTCAGTCTGTTGCCGGCGGAATTGCTGCAGGGCTTGCGCGGCGTGGGGGTCGTGTAAAGCCAGAATGCCGGTGGCCGCCAAGGCCGCGTTGACTGCACCAGCGCGACCGATGCTCATGGTCATCACCGGCACACCGGCCGGCATCTGCACGATGGACAACAGCGAATCCACGCCGCTGAGCTGACTGGAAGAGACCGGTACACCGATCACCGGCACCGCGGTCTTGGCCGCCAGCATGCCGGGCAAATGCGCCGCACCGCCGGCCGCCGCGATGATCACGGACAGGCCATTGGCCTCTGCCTCTTCAGCAAATGTAAACATCAGATCCGGGGTTCTGTGGGCAGACACCACGCGTTTGTCGTAACCTATTTGCAAGGCGTCCAGTTGATCAGCACAATGTTTCATGGTGGCCCAATCCGATTTGGACCCCATCACCAGCGCTATTTTATTCATATTGAAGCGATCGATTTAAATCCACATTATAGGTGATTTATGGCTTTGATGCAGTAGCCAAACAAGGACGGCAACACAACCAGCAGACCCAGCTGCGCCAACGCGTTGATGCTGACAATGGTCTTCAGATCAAAGTTGGCGTCAATTTTCTGATCGCTCTCGGCTTCCTCAAAGTACATCACCTTGATCACGCGCAGGTAGTAGAATGCGCCAATCACAGCAAACAGCACTGCCGCACCGGCCAACCAGTACCAGCCCTGATCCACCACCGCCTTGAGCACATACAATTTGGAGAAAAAGCCGATCATTGGCGGGAAACCGGCCATTGAACCCAACAGCAGCAGCATCAGAAACGCGTACCAGCCGTTGCGCTGATTGAGGCCTTTGAAATCGGCGATGTTTTCGGCTTCAAATCCACGCGATGAAAGCAGGATGATCATGCCGAAGCCGCCCAGCGACATCACCGCATAGACCACGATATAAAACATCGAAGCGGCGTAACCTTCTGAGCCGCCGATGAAACCCAACAGCATGAAACCGACGTGCGAAATCGTCGAATAGGCAAACAGACGTTTCAGGTTGGTTTGTTGCAGGGCGAACAAATTGCCGATCACAATGGACAACAGCGCCAGAATCGCGATCATGTTTTGCCAATGCACAAACAGGTGTTCCAAACCCTGACCCAGCAAACGCAGCGCCAGAGCGAAGCCGGCAATTTTGGGTGCCGAGGCAATGAACAGCGTCACAGCGGTTGGCGCGCCCTGATACACGTCAGGCACCCACATGTGAAACGGCACGGCGCCCAGTTTGAATGCCACACCGGCCAGCACAAACACCAGACCCAACACCAGCAACAGGGAATTTTGCTGTCCCATCACGGCACTGGAAATTTCATCCAGCTGCAAAGACCCCACGGCGCCGTAGATCATCGACATGCCGTACAGCAGGAATCCTGAGGCCACCGCGCCGAGCAGAAAATATTTCATCGCCGCTTCATTTGAACCCAACTCCTTGCGGTTGTAGGCCACCAGCGCGTAGGAACACAAGGCCAGCAATTCCACCCCAAGATACAAGGCGATCAGGTTGTGACCTGAAATCATCACCATGATGCCCAGCGTGGCGAACAGCATCAAGGCAAAAAATTCACCGCTGAATGCATCGCGGTGTTTTAAGTATTGCTTGCTGTAGGAAAACACCGCCATCATGATGATGTACACCACCACCTTGAGAAAGTCGGCCAATGTGTCGCGCACAAAAGTGCCGTTGAACGCCACCTGGTCAATGAACTGACCTTCGCCCATGTGATCCTTGAGGGTGACAATGGCGGTGAACACCATGGTCAACACCGACAGAAGAATCAGGATGCCGCCTTTTTCCTTTTTCACAAACAAACCGGCGATCAGCACAAAACAGCCCATACCCAGCATGATCAGCTCGGGCATCACCACCGTCAATTCAGACCATCCAAACATCTTCATATCACTTTACTCACAGAAACCTGGGCGATCACCTGACGCACCGATTCTCGCATCACTTCAAGCAGGGGTTCAGGCCACACACCGACCAGCAGCACCACCAGTGCCAGAACGGCCAAAATAAAATACTCGCGGGAGGTGATGTCTTTCAATTGCTCCACCGCTTCATTGCTGATGCCGCCAAAAATCACGCGTTTAACCATCCACAGTGAATACGCGGCGCCAACAATCAATGTGATGGCGGCCAAAAAGGCGTACCAGAAACTGGCCTGGAAACTGCTCAGTATCACCATGAATTCACCGACAAACCCGGAAGTGCCGGGCAATCCGGAGTTGGCCATCGCGAAAAACACAAAGAACATGGCAAACCAGGGCATGGTGTTGACCACGCCGCCGTAGTCCTGGATCAGACGCGAATGCAGGCGGTCATACAAGACACCGACGCACAGGAACATCGCCGCAGAGATGAAACCGTGCGAGATCATTTGCACCATCGCGCCTTCCACCGCCATCTGCGCATCGCCGTTGTTGTGCAACAACGCCGCCACCAGAAACAGGCCCAGGGTGACAAAGCCCATGTGCGAAATGGAGGAATAGGCGATCAACTTTTTCATGTCTTTCTGCACCATCGCCACCAGACCAATGTACACCACCGCGATCAGTGACAGCGTGATCAACAGCCAGTCAAAGGCCTGCGTGGCGTCGGGCGTCACCGGCAGGGAAAAACGCAAAAAGCCGTAGCCACCTATTTTCAGCATGATCGCCGCCAGCACCACCGAACCGCCGGTGGGCGCTTCCACGTGCGCATCCGGCAACCAGGTGTGCACCGGGAACATGGGAATTTTGACCGCAAAAGCCAAAAGAAAGGCAAAGAACAGCCAGCTCTGTTCCGTCTGGCTCAAAGGCAAGGCCGCCAGGTCGGACAGATTCCAGCTGCCGCCCTGATGATACAGATAGATCAGGCCGATCAGCATGAACACCGAACCGAGGAAGGTGTACAGAAAGAATTTAATCGTGGCATACACGCGGTTTGGACCGCCCCAAACGCCGATGATGATGAACATCGGGATCAACATGGCTTCGAAGAAGATGTAAAACAGCAAGGCATCCTGTGCACAAAACACCCCAATCATCATGCCTTCCAGGATCAGGAATGCGGCCATGAACTGATGAATGTTGTTCTTGATGACCTGCCAGGCCGAGAGCACCGTCAACACGGTGATGAACGCCGTCAAGGCCACCAGCGGCAAGGCAATGCCATCAATGCCGAGATGGTAGTTGATGTTCAGCGCGGTCACCCACGGGGTCAACTCGACGTACTGCAAAGCCGCGGTGCTGGTGTCAAAATGACTCCACAGCGGCCAACACAGCAACAGCGTGATCAATGCAGAGAGCAGCGCCAGGGCTTTGACCAAAGTCGGGCGTTCATTGCCCAATGGCAACAACAGCAGTCCGCTGATGATGGGCAGCCAGACGAGCACACTCAAGATTGAATTTTCAAACACCATGAATCAGGTTCCTATAACACATACAAGCCAATAAAGACGATGATGCCAACCACCATCACCAGCGCGTAATGGTATAAATAGCCGGACTGGAAGGATTTAATGAAGCCGGACACTTTGCCGACCAGTCGCGCACTGCCGTTCACCACCCAGCCATCGATCAATCGGGAATCGGACCATTTCCACAGCCACTCACCCAGCTTCACCGAGCCACCGGCAAACACTTTCTGATAAAAGGCATCGAATCCGTATTTGTTTTCCAGCACCCGATGCGCCCAGGCAAAACGGCGTTTTGCCTGATCCGCCAGTGACGGATTTTTCATGTACACCCAAGTGGCCAGGGCAAAGCCCAGGAGCGCCAAAATAAACGGCAATCCAGTCAGGCCGTGCAAGGCAAAACTGGCAGATCCGTGGTAGTGTTCACCGACCGCAGCGACCACGTCATTGGCCGGTTTGACGTAAATGGCGTCCTGCATGAAACCGCCAAACAACATCGGCTCAATGGTGAGCCAGCCAATGATCACCGACGGAATCGCCAATAACACCAGCGGCAGCGTCACCACCCAGGGCGACTCATGCAGGTGCTCTTCGGTGTGTTGATCCATGCGCGGCTTGCCATGGAAAGTCAGGTACAACAGGCGGAATGAGTACAGCGCGGTGACGAACACCCCAAGCAACACCGCCACATAGGCCACACCTGAGCCAAATCGAGTGGACTCGTGGGTGGCCAGAATGATCGCGTCTTTGGAAAAATAGCCTGAGAAACCCGGAAATCCGGTCAACGCCAGGGTGCCGACCCAGGCGGTGATGAAGGTGATCGGCATGTATTTGCGCAGGCCACCCATTTCGCGCATGTCCTGTTTGTGGTGCATGGCGATGATCACCGACCCGGCGCCCAGGAACAGCAAGGCTTTAAAGAACGCGTGCGTCATCAGATGGAAAATGGCGGCGGAATACGCGGACACGCCCAGGGCCACGGTCATGTAGCCCAGCTGACTCAGGGTTGAATACGCCACCACGCGCTTGATGTCGTTCTGTACGATGCCGATCAAGCCCATGAAAAAGGCGGTGAACGCACCGGTCAGCATGACGAAACTCAGTGCTGCATCAGACAATTCAAACAGCGGCGACATTCTCGACACCATGAAAATACCGGCGGTGACCATGGTGGCCGCGTGAATCAACGCGGAAATCGGCGTCGGGCCTTCCATGGAATCAGGCAGCCACACGTGCAATGGGGCCTGCGCGGATTTACCCATGGCGCCAATGAACAGAGCCACACAGATGAAGGTCATCATGTTCCATTGCGAATCGCCGAACACCGAAATTGTTTCATTGGCCATGGCCGGTGCCTGCGCAAACACCTCGGCGTAATCCAGCGTGCCGAAGGTCATCAGCACCGCGGCGATGCCGAGCAGAAAGCCAAAGTCCCCCACCCGGTTAACCAGAAAGGCTTTGAGGTTGGCAAAAATGGCGGTTTCCTTGCGATACCAGAAGCCGATCAGCAGATAGGACACCAGCCCCACCGCTTCCCAGCCAAAAAACAGCTGCATGAAATTATTCGCCATCACCAGCATCAGCATGGCGAAGGTGAACAGCGAGATGTAACTGAAAAAGCGTTGATAGCCCGGGTCATCGCGCATGTAACCGATGGTGTACACGTGCACCATCAAGGACACAAAGGTCACCACAGACATCATGATGGCGGTCAGGGAATCCACCAGAAAACCCACGTGCAAAGACACCGATCCAGTGACCATCCAGGTGTAAATGTTCTGGTTGAACGCCGTCAATTCGCCGCCGGTGAAACCCAGCAATACGCGAATCGACAGGTAACAGGACACGGCCACCGCCGCGATGGTGATCAAATGCGCGCCGGTGCGTCCGATTTTGCGTCCGAACAGGCCGGCCACGGCCGCGGCCACCAGGGGCGCAAAGGCGATGATGAGTAGTTGCGTTTTCAATGCCATGTGTCAGCCTTCCAATTGATTGATGTCATCGACTTCCAGTGATTTCCTGTTTCTGAACAGCACCACCAGAATGGCCAGACCGATGGACGCTTCGGCCGCAGCCACCGTGAGGATAAAGAACACGAACACCTGGCCTTGTATGTCGCCCAGATAGGTCGAGAACGCGATGAAATTGGTGTTCACCGCCAGCAGCATCAATTCGATCGACATCAGCAGCACCAGCAAATTGCGGCGATTGGCAAAGATGCCGGCCAGAGAGATGACAAACAGCACCGCGGATAAAATCAGATAATACGACAGGCTCATTGTTCTTCTCCATTGCCCTTGCGAGCCGGCATGTCAACCAATCGGATGCGGTCCGCCGGATTGACGTGAATCTGTCTGGACGGATCGATTTGCTTGTTTTCGGGGCGTCTGCGCAAAGTCAACAGAATGGCCGCCACAATCGCCACCAGCAGAATCACCGCCGCGATTTCAAAGGGATAGACGTATTGGGTGAACAGCGAATTGGCCACTTCCTTGACGTTGCTATAGCCTTCGGGGTGTCGTTGCAGGACATCTGCCGGCAACTCACCGCCCATTTTATAGGCCAGCAACATCAACAATTCGATCAGCATCGCCGCTGCAATGAGGATGGCGCCCTGGGTGTAGGACTGCTTCAACTGCCCGGCCTTGGGCGTCTTGACATCCAGCATCATCACCACAAACAGGAACAGCACCATCACCGCGCCAACGTACACCAGCACCAGCGTGATGGCGAGAAACTCCGCCTCCAGCAACAACCACAGCACCGCCATGGTGAAAAACGTCAGCACCAGGAACAGCGCCGAATACACGCTGTTTTTCATGCTCACAACCGCCAGCGCCGATGCGATGGTGACCGCGGAAAACACAAAAAACAATATATTTTGCAACAATTCAGGACTCATCATCGATACTTCGCGTCTTGTGAGCGGGCCTCGGCGATGTCTTTTTCATACATGTCGCCAATGGCCAGCAGTTGATCTTTGCTGAGGACGTTTTTGCCCTTGGATTCCAGATGGAATTCGTGAATGTCGGTCAGCACGATGGAATCCACCGGACAGGATTCTTCGCAAAAACCGCAATAAATGCACTTAAACAAATCCACGTCGTAGCGCGTGGTGCGGCGGGAGCCGTCGTCGCGCACATCCGAATCAATGGTGATCGCCAGGGCCGGACACACCGCCTCGCACAGTTTGCAGGCAATGCAGCGTTCCTCGCCGTTGGGATAGCGCCGGAGCGCATGCAAGCCACGAAAACGCGGTGATTTGGGCGTCTTCTCTTCCGGATAACGCAAGGTGAACTTGCGCTTGAAAAAGTATTTGCCGGTGACAAACAGTCCACTGCGCAACTCTTTCAAAGTCAGGGATTTGAGGTAATTGAAAAGTTTACTCATATCAGAACCAGGGGCCGACGTGATAGACCTTCAGCACCGCCACCACCATGATCCAGACGATGGTGATCGGAATGAACACTTTCCAGCCCAGGCGCATGATCTGATCGTAGCGATAGCGCGGAAACGTGGCACGGAACCAAAGGTACAAAAACAGAAAAATTGAAGTTTTGATCAAAAACCAGTGCAGACCGGGCTGCGCCAGCATGTGGTCGCCACTGAACGGTGAATACCAGCCGCCCAGAAACATCACTGCGGTCAGCGCCGAAATGATGATCATGTTGGCGTATTCGCCGAGAAAGAACAAAGCAAACGCGGCGCCCGAATATTCCACGTGGAAACCGGCCACGATTTCGGATTCGCCTTCGGCCACATCAAACGGCGCGCGGTTGGTTTCCGCCACACCGGAAATAAAATAAATCACAAACAGCGGCAGCAGCGGCAAAAAGAACCAGTGCGCGATGCCGCCAGCCTGAGCCTGCACGATTTCAGTCAGGTTCAGGGAACCGGCCGCCACCAACACGCCGACCAGGGCGAAACCCATGGCGATTTCATACGAGACGATCTGCGCCGCCGAGCGCAAGGCGCCCAGCAGTGCGTATTTGGAGTTGGACGCCCAGCCGGCAATGATCACGCCGTACACACCCAATGAGGTCATCGCCAGCACATACACCAGTCCGGCGTTGATGTCGGCCAGCACCAAATAATCGGTGAACGGCACCACCGCCCAGGCCGCGAATGCGGTCGCCAGGGTGATCACCGGGGCGATCAGAAACAGAAATTTGTTGGCGTGCTGCGGGAAAATGATTTCCTTGAACAACAACTTGATGACGTCGGCAAACGGTTGACCCAAGCCCCACAGCTTGAAACCCAGGACGCCCACCCGGTTGGGGCCCATGCGGCCCTGCATGAAACCGATCACGCGGCGTTCTGCATACGTCAGATACGCCACCGTCAGAATCAACGGCAGCACGATCAGAATGATTTTCAACAGGGTCCAGAAAACCACTGTGAGTGTTTCCATCATTTCAGCGCTCCTATGATCGACACGTTCAGGTTGCCGCAATCCAGATCCACTGTGGCCTGTTGCCCGGTGTTGATCAGGGCGGTGCCAACCGCGACAAATTCATTGGCCGTCAGGGTCAGATTGAAATGTCGTCCCTGCTGTTCAATGCCAACCAGATCGCCTGCGTTGAATCCAATCGACAACAAATCGCGTGGATTGACCATCACCGATTGCGCAGCCGCCAAAGCCGTGTCCTGCAACGGCGTTGAGCGACGCACCAGCATGTCGCTGTGATAAATGCCGGTGGCAGTGTCGAGCATCAGGCCGGACACTTTGTCGGTTTTGATGGTTTTGACCGTTTGAAATCCGCCTTTCACGGCATTCAGTTGCTCGGTTTCAGCCATCACGTCGTCGACGGTCTGGTAATCAAACCCAGGCACATCCAACAGATTGCCCAGCACACGCAATGCGCGCCAGCCCGGTCGCGATTCGCCCGGTGCTTTGCCCGCCACCATACTGATCTGACGCTGACCAAACTGATTGACCACAGATCCGGTGATTTCCGGCAGCAGTCCGACGGGCAAAATCAAATCGGCGTGGGCCCGCAGATCATCATCAGCAAATGCATTAAAAACAACATTGAAGTCGCTGTTTTCCAAGATTTTTTTAATCTCAGGTGCATTGCCAAAATCCTGCAATTCAAGTTGGTAAAACACGTTCAGGCGAGCCGCGGTGCGTTCGCTGTTGCGGCCAAATCCGGCGCGCACCGCGCCGTTGGCGTTGGCCGCGTCGGCCATTTCCAGCACCCGGCCACCACTGATTTCCGCCATCCACGCGGTCACCGCCTTGATCAGGCCGGCGTGCGGGTGGTGATTGCTGATCTGGCCAATCACGAACACAGACGAATGGTCGGTGTGCATGATCTGTTTGGCCAGGTGATTCAAATCTTCATCGGTCTTCTGTGCCTGGATCCAATCACCCAGCGCCCCGGATGGCCACTGACCGCCGGCCAGATCGCCGAGGCAATGTGCCAAAGAGCCCAAAGCCTCAACCCAGGCCTGTGGATTGGCCACAACCTTGTGTTGCAGCTCAAAATTCAGCGCGTAGTCGCGTGAAGCCAGACTCGCCACCTTGGCGCCAGACAACCAGGCCTGACGGATTCTGTGATTGAGGATCGGCTGTTCATGACGCACGTGCGAACCGATGAGCACGATGTGACGCGCCTGCGCCACTTCATCCAAAGTGACATCGCAGCGGTTCTCGCGACCGGCGTTGTGCGCCAGATCGGTCTGCCGGTTGCGGTGCTCAAAGCGCGTGCAGCCCGTGTGACTGAACAGTTTGTTGAGCAGGTGATATTCTTCCGTGCTGGCGTGGCCCGATGCGTGCACCGCAATGTCCTGCCCAGCGGTCGACTTGATGCGCTCGCACAGCAGGCCAAGCGCCGCTTGCCAGTCAATCGCGCGCCACTGGCCGTTTTCCTTGACTTCCGGGCTCAGCACACGGTCCGCGGCATTGAGGCCGTGGATGCCGTAGCGGTCGCGGTCAGGAATCCAGCATTCATTGATCGCTTCGTTGTCGCGCGGCACGGTGCGCAGAATGCGACCGCGGCGGGCGTGGTAATACAGATTGGAACCGATCGCGTCGTGCATCGACACCGCGGCGCTGGCCATCAATTCCCAGGCACGCGCTTTGTAGTGAAACGGTTTATTGGTCAACGCGCCCACCGGACACACGTCGATCACGTTGCCGGACATTTCCGAGTCCACCGAACGGCCGACAAAGGTGCCAATGTTGGTGCGGTCACCGCGGCCCATGCCGCCGAGCTCATCGGTGCCGGCGATTTCTTCCAGAAAACGCACGCAGCGGGTGCACAAGATACAGCGGGTCATGTCGGTGGCCAGCAGCGACCCCAGATTTTCATCCTTGACCACGCGTTTGCTGTCGTGATAGCGCGACACATCGCGGCCATAACCCATGGAAACGTCCTGCAATTCACATTCACCGCCCTGATCGCAGATCGGGCAATCCAGCGGGTGATTGATGAGCAGAAATTCCATCACGTTTTTCTGCGCGCTGGTGGCCCGTTTGGATTGCGTGTACACTTTCATGCCATCCATCACCGGCGTGGCACAGGCCGGCAGCGGTTTCGGTGCTTTTTCCACGTCCACCATGCACATGCGACAGTTGGCCGCCACCGAAAGCTTTTTGTGATAGCAAAAACGCGGCACGCGAATGCCGTGCTTGTCGGTGGCTTCAATGATCATTGAGCCGGCCGGCACTTCAATCGCCTGATTGTCGACTTCTATGGTGACCGTGTTCACTGTTTTATCGCCCGCGTCACTCATACGGCCTGCCCCTCACACATTGATTTTTTGTGTTCGACATAGTATTCGAATTCATCCCAATAGTATTTGAGTATGCCCTGAACCGGCCAGGCCGCGGCTTCTCCGAACGCGCAAATGGTGTGGCCTTCAATCTGGCCCGCGGCGGTGCGCAACATTTCGATGTCCTGTTTTTCTGCACGGCCTTCCAGTATGCGCGTCAGCACGCGATACATCCAGCCGGTGCCCTCGCGGCACGGCGTGCACTGACCGCAGGATTCCATGTAATAGAAACGCGCCAAACGGTGACACACGCGCACCATGCAGGTGCCTTCGGCCATCACGATCACCGCGCCTGAGCCCAGACCGGACCCAGCCTCAGCGATGGCGTCAAAATCCATGGTGATGCCCATCATCACTTCAGCCGGCAACACTTTCATGGACGAGCCGCCCGGAATCACGGCTTTAAGTTTTTTGCCGTTTTTGACGCCGCCGGCCAGTGCCAGCAGGTCTTTGAACGGAGTGCCCAGCGGAATTTCGTAGTTGCCCGGTTTGTTGACGTGGCCGGACACCGAGAAAATTTTCACGCCGCCGTTGTTGGGTTTGCCCAGCTCGAGAAACCACTGCGCGCCTTCAGTCATGATCGCCGGCACGGACGCAAATGATTCGGTGTTGTTGATGGTGGTGGGTTTGCCGTAGATGCCGAAATTGGCGGGGAACGGCGGCTTGTAGCGTGGCTGGCCTTTTTTGCCTTCCAGTGACTCCATCAAAGCGGTTTCCTCGCCGCAGATGTACGCACCGGCGCCGTGCACCGCATACAAATCAAAATCCACCCCGCTGTCGGCCAGATTTTTGCCCAGCAAGCCCGCTTCATAGGCCTCTTTCAGAGCGGCCTCAAAATTTTCATACGGCTCGTGATGAAATTCACCGCGCAGGTAGTTGTATCCCACCGTGGCGCCCATCGCGTAGCCGCCGATGGCCATGCCTTCAATGATGGCGTGCGGGTTGTAGCGCAGAATGTCGCGATCATGGCAAGTGCCCGGCTCGGACTCGTCCGAATTGCACAACACGTATTTTTGACCCGGTGCCTTGCGCGGCATAAAGCTCCATTTCAGGCCGGTGGGAAAACCGGCGCCGCCACGACCGCGCAAAGCCGATGCCTTGACGGTCTCAATGATTTCTTCCTGTTCCGGCTTTTCAGCGAGAATTTTTTTCCACGCCCGATAGCCGCCGCGTTGCAAATAGTTTTCCAGCGACGGGTCCTTGTCCGGGTTCAGGCACACGTGCTTAACGCCCATCGTTCAGCCCTCCCAGCAAGGCATCGATTTTCTCGCGCGTGAGATTTTCATGGTAATGCCCGTCAATGATCATCATCGGTGCGCCGGTGCACGCCGCCACGCATTCTTCTTCCTTGACCAGCGTGATGCGCCCGTCCGCCGTGGTTTCACCGAGAGCGATGCCGAGCTTTTCTTCGGCGTATTTGACCACCTCATCGGCGCCACACAGCATGCATGAAATGTTGGTGCAGATGGCCACTTTGTGTTTGCCGGCCGGGCGGGTGAAAAACATGCTGTAGAAATTGGCCGCCTCAAACACCCAGATATCCGGTATATCGAGGTACACCGCCACCGCCTGCATGATTTCCTTGCTCAGCCAGCCGCCATTCTGATCCTGGGCCGCGTGCAGCGCGCCGATCACCGCGGAACGGCGGTGTTCGTGCGGAAATTTGGCTTTCCAGCCATCGATGGCCTGCCGGGTCTCATCACTCAGCAGTTCCAGCAGACTCAAATCCTGCTTATTTTGTGGATTGACTTGATACATCAGCGATCGATCTCCCCAAAAACAATGTCCATGGTGCCGATCACGGCGACCACGTCGGCCAGCATGTGGCCTTTGACCATGTCATTCATGGCCGAAAGGTGCGCAAATCCCGGTGCGCGCAGCTTCATCCTGAACGGTTTATTGGAATCGTCCGACACCAGATACACACCGAATTCGCCTTTTGGCGCTTCCACCGCCGAATACACCTCACCGGCCGGCACTGAGTAGCCTTCAGTGAACAGTTTAAAATGGTGAATCAGCGACTCCATGTCCTCTTTCATGGTGTTGCGGTCGGGCGGCGCGACTTTGTAATCATTCAGCATGACATCGCCTGGGTTGTCTTTCAGCCATTGCACGCACTGTTTGATGATGCGGTTGGACTGCAGCATTTCTTCCATGCGCACCAGGTAACGGTCGTAGCAATCGCCGTTGACGCCCACGGGGATGGAAAAATCCACCTTGTCATAGGCCGCGTAGGTCTGGGTTTTGCGCAAATCCCATTCAATGCCACTGCCGCGCAGCATGGCGCCGGAAAAACCCCAGGCTTTGGCCTGTTCCGGACTCACCACACCGATGCCCACGGTGCGCTGTTTCCAGATCCGATTGTCGGTCAGCAGGGTGTGGTACTCAGCCACCCGCTCTGGAAAATACTCGGTGAAGGCTTCCAGGTAATCCAGCAACGAGCCCTGACGCCAGGCATTGATGTCTTTCAGCCGCTGGCCTTTGGTCCATTTGCTTTCTTTGTGTTGGGGCATCTGTTCCGGCAGATCCCGGTACACGCCGCCGGGGCGATAATACGTGGCGTGCATGCGCGCGCCGGACACCGCTTCGTAAGTGTCCATCAACAACTCGCGTTCCCTGAAGGCGTATAAAAACAAGGTCATGGCACCCAGATCCAATCCGTGGGTGCCGACCCACATCAGGTGATTCAGAATGCGTGTGACTTCATCAAACAGGGTGCGAATGTATTGGGCCCTTATAGGCGCTTCAATGCCCAGCAGCTGTTCTATGGCGCGCACGTAGGCGTGCTCATTGCACATCATGGACACGTAATCCAGGCGATCCATGTAACCAATGCTGTGATTGAATGGTTTGGTTTCTGCCAGCTTTTCGGTGGCCCGGTGCAACAGACCCACGTGCGGATCGGCGTGTTCAACGACTTCGCCGTCAAGCTCCAGAATCAGTCGCAGCACACCGTGCGCGGCCGGATGCTGTGGACCGAAATTGATGGTGTAGTTTTTGATTTCTGCCATGTCGGATCAATCCTGTTCTGGGCTGTTGTCAATGTAGCGTGAATCCCGACGAATGGTTTTGGGCACGGTCACCCGCGGCTCAATTTCGGTCGGTTGATACACCACACGCTGCAATTCTTCGTCGTAACGCACTTCGACGTTGCCGACCAGCGGAAAGTCCTTGCGGAACGGGTGACCGATGAAACCATAGTCGGTGAGGATTCGGCGCAAATCCGGGTGTCCCTTGAACAACAGGCCGTACAAGTCGAAGGCTTCACGTTCAAACCAGTTGGCGGCCGGCCAGATGTCCACCAGTGAAGGCACTTCCAACAGGCCTTCATCGGGCGCAAAGCATTTCAATGTCAAACGTCGGTTGTGTGCCAGTGACAGCAGTTGCACCACCACAGCAAAACGTCTGGGCATCAATTCCTCACGGCGCTGATCCCAGGCAAAGCGGCCGGGGCCCAGTGCGTGTACGCCGCGGCTGAAACCGGTCGAAGACACGTCTTCTGTGCGCCACTCGTCGACGCCATAGGTCAGATAGTCTACGCCGCAAAGATCAATCAAAACCTCAAATTGAAACGCTTCGTGGTCGCGCAACTGTTTGCACACACCGAGCCAGTGGTCGGGGCTGACTTCACAGCGCACGCCCAGCTCGCTGTCTTCTATGGCAAGCAATTGATCCGCCAGGTGTTCCTGCAGGTCTTTGCTCAATTTGTGTTGTTCGTTGCTCATGTTGTTCTGGCGATGGTGTTGGTGCGCTTGATTTTTTTCTGCAATTGCAGGATGCCGTAGATCAGGGCCTCAGCGGTGGGTGGACAGCCCGGCACGTACACGTCCACCGGCACCACCCGGTCGCAGCCGCGCACCACCGAATAGGAGTAGTGGTAATAGCCGCCGCCGTTGGCGCAGGAACCCATGGAAATCACGTATTTGGGCTCGGCCATCTGGTCGTACACCTTGCGCAGCGCCGGTGCCATTTTGTTGACCAGCGTGCCGGCCACAATCATGACATCCGACTGCCGCGGTGAAGGTCTGAAAATCACCCCGAAACGGTCCAGATCATAGCGCGCTGAGCCGGCCTCCATCATTTCTACCGCGCAACAGGCCAGCCCGAAGGTCATCGGCCACAGCGAACCGGTTTTCGCCCAATTGATCAATGAATCCAGATTGGCGGTCACAAATCCTTTGTCCTGCAAGCCCTGGTCAACGACCGGTTGCGTGATGTGATCGACTATTCCCATTCCAACGCCCCTTTTTTCCACTCGTAAATAAAGCCAATAACGAGGATGAATAAAAACAAAAACATCGACACCAGCCCAAAGGCACCGAGCTTGTCCAGCACCACAGCCCAGGGAAACAGGAATGCAATTTCCAGATCGAAAATGATGAATAGAATGGCCACCAGGTAGAACCGCACGTCGAACTTCATGTGCGCGTCGTCAAACGCTTCAAAACCGCATTCATAGGCCGAGAGTTTGTTTTCATTGGCCTTGCCTTTGCCCAGGATAAAACCGATGGACAGCAACACCAGACCCAGCCCTGTTGAAACGCCCAGGAACATCAGAACCGGAAAATATTCTGCAATCATGCCGGTGACTCCTCGCTGTTGTGTTTGCTTGTTAATCGGCCAGAACCTGGCGGGTCTGGCCGATGGGTTGATTCTTATTAATTGGTGCCGAAGGCCGGACTCGAACCGGCACGACCGAAGGTCACTACCCCCTCAAGATAGCGTGTCTACCAATTCCACCACTCCGGCATGCATATTACTGCGGGGTGCCGTCGTCGTCGGCGGATGCTTCATCCGCTGCCGCTGCACCGCCGTCTTCGTTCGCATTGTCCATGCGTGTGCCGCCGTCCTGCATCACCGCATCCACCGCGTCCTGACCGGCCACTGTGATCTGATCCGATTTGTCCGCGGCAGCGCCGGAAACAGGCTCAATATCAACACCATCGATGTCGCTGCCCGGCACCGGTGCCAGCGTTGGCACATCGGTTTGTTCTTCTGGACTCAAAGTCCCCATCACGCCCAGATCACGGCCGCTGTCGGCATCGCTTGCGGACAGCCGGCTGCGCGCATCAATTGCGATCGCCATGGTGATGATGAAAAACAGGGTCGCCAGAATGGCTGTGGTTTTGGTCAAAAATGAACCAGAACCGCGCGAACCGAACACGGTGCCGGAAGCGCCCGCACCGAAGGCGGAACCGGCGGTTGCACCGGGGCCACGCTGAATCAAAATGAACCCGACCAGGCTGATTGCGACCAGCACTTGCAGGATGTTCAAAACACTGATTGACATGCACTTATCTCCTTAGCTCAATTTGTCCGCTTGCGCACAAATTGACAAAAAATCTTGACTGGTTAATGACGCACCACCGATCAGTCCACCGTCCACGTCAGGCATGGAAAACAGCTCATGGGCGTTGTCGCCTTTACAGCTTCCACCGTAGAGGATCCGGATGCGGCGCGATATTGTATCACTTTTTGCCGCCAATTGAGAACGGATAAATTGATGAACTTCCTGCGCCTGTTCAGCGCTGGCGGTGCGGCCTGTGCCAATGGCCCAAACCGGTTCATAGGCGATCACGCCCTGCCCCATAACCTCTGCGCCGTGCGCGTCCAATACGGCACCCACCTGCTCGGCAACCACCGCTTCTGTGCGGCCGCTTTCGCGCGCTTCCAGGGTTTCTCCGACGCACAGAATTGGCGTCATGCCCTGTTCAATCACGCGCTTGAATTTTTCCGCCACCAGGGCGCTGCTTTCGTTGTGATCTGTGCGTCGCTCGGAATGACCCACCAGACAATAGCGACAGGCAAATTCCTGCAGCATGGCGGCGGAAACTTCACCGGTGTGCGCACCGCCCTCATGGGCACTGACGTCCTGAGCACCGAACTCGATTCCGGCACCGTCCAGCAACTCAGCGACCAAAGGCAGGTACACCGAGGGCGGAAATACCGCCACATCAAAACCCTTGCCGGCTTGCAGTCCGTCGCGAAGCCCCTGCAACAGCGTTTGAATCATCTGTTTTGAACCGTGCAATTTCCAGTTGCCGGCCACCATCAGTCGTCGACTCATTCATCTTCTCCCGTCTCGTCTTCTTCATCGATCAGGGCGATTTTGGCCAGCCCCACCAGTTTTTCCGAATCCGCCAACCGGATCAGCGTCACGCCCTGTGTGTTGCGTCCCAACAGGGAAATGCCGGCCACCGGCGTGCGCACCAGCGTGCCACCGTTGCTGATCAACATGATCTCATCTTCTTCCGTGACCTGAACGGCGCCCACCAGCCCACCATTGCGCTTGGACGTCTGGATGGCAATCACACCCTGGCCGGAGCGGCGAATGCGTGAAAACTCCTCCAGTCGGGTGCGTTTGCCGTAACCGTTCTCAGTGCACACCAGCACATCGCCTTCCTGGGCAATGAACATGGAGACCACTTCCTGGCCTTCTTTCAGGGTGATGCCCTTGACGCCGGTGGCGGTGCGGCCCATGGAACGCACGTCCTGTTCGTTGAAACGGATGCACTTGCCGGAACTGGCAAACAGCAACACGTCCTGATCGCCGGTGGTCAACTCCACGTTGATCAACTGATCGTCTTCCATCAACCCCAACCCGATGATGCCGTTGGCGCGCGGTCTGGAAAAATTGGACAGTGCGGTCTTTTTCACCACCCCGCGTCGGGTGGCAAAAAACACGTAGCGGTCATCCGGGTAATCCCGAACCGGCAGGATGGCGGTGATTTTTTCAGCGCTGTCCAGCGGCAACAGGTTCACCAGCGGCTTGCCGCGCGCGGTGCGCGATGACATCGGCAATTCATACACCTTGAGCCAGTAGACCTGACCCGCGCTGCTGAAACACAACAGCGTGTCGTGGGTGTTGGCCACCCACATGCGCTCGACGAAATCGTCGTCTTTCATTTTGGTTGCGCTTTTGCCCTTGCCACCGCGATTTTGCGCCTGGTAGGTGCCCAGCTGCTGGGTTTTCACATACCCGGCGTGCGACAACGTCACCACCACGTCCTCCTCAATGATCAGATCTTCCATGGTCAGCATGCGCTGGTTGCGCATGATCACGGTGCGCCGCTCATCGTTGTAGGCCGATTTGATTTCCTCCAGCTCATCGCGCACCACCGTCATCAGGCGATCCGGGTTGGTGAGAATTTCAATGTAGCCCTTGATCAACTCAATGATGTCACGGAACTCGTCGGTGATTTTTTCCTGTTCCAGCCCGGTCAGGCGATGCAACTGCAGATCGAGGATGGCTTTGGCCTGGATCGGCGACAACTGGTACCCGCCTTTCAGCAAGCCGTATTCAGGCTCCAGATCTTCCGGCCGGCACAAATCGCCGTCTTCATCCAGCATGGATTTGATCAGCTCGGACGGCCACTGTTTGGCCAGCAGGCGATCGCGTGCCTCGCCCGGATTTTTCGACGACTTGATCAGCTCAATGACTTCTTCGATGTTGGCCAGCGCGATGGCCAGACCTTCCAGCACGTGCGCCCGGTCGCGCGATTTGCGCAATTCAAACAGGGTGCGCCGCACCACCACTTCACGGCGGTGTTTCAGGAATTCGGTGAGTATCTGAATCAGATTCAGGGTGCGCGGCTGGCCGTTCACCAAAGCCACCATATTGATGCCGAACACGGTCTGCAGCTGGGTCAGCTGATACAGCTTGTTCAACACCACTTCAGCGACCTCGCCGCGACGCAACTCAAACACCATGCGCATGCCGTCCTTGTCGCTTTCATCGCGCAGCGCGGTGATGCCTTCGATCTTCTTGGTTTTCACCAGTTCGGCCGCTTTCACCAGCAAGCGCGCCTTGTTGACCTGATAGGGCAATTCGTGCACCACAATGGTCTGTTTGCCGCTGGCCTCGTCGGTTTCAATTTCGGTGCGCGCGCGCATGTAAATTTTACCGCGACCCGTTTCATAGGCCTCGCGGATGCCTTCGGCACCATTAATCAATGCCGCGGTGGGAAAATCCGGCCCCGGCAAGTGCGTCATCAATTCATCCAGGGTGATGTCGGCGTCGTGCGACAGCGCGATCACCGCGTCGATCACTTCACCCAGGTTGTGCGGCGGGATGTTGGTGGCCATGCCCACGGCAATCCCGGACGAGCCGTTGACCAGCAAATTGGGCACCCGCGCAGGCAGCACCGCAGGCTCGGTGTCCGAATCGTCGTAATTGGCGATAAAATCGACGGTTTCCTTGTCAATATCGGCCAGCATCTCATGCGAAATGCGGGCCATGCGCACTTCGGTGTAACGCATCGCAGCGGGCGAATCGCCATCCACAGAACCGAAGTTGCCCTGCCCATCCACCAGCATGTAGCGCATGGAAAACGGTTGCGCCATGCGCACGATGGTGTCATACACCGCGCTGTCGCCGTGCGGGTGGTATTTACCGATCACGTCACCGACCACGCGGGCGGACTTTTTGTGCGCCTTATTCCAGCTCAGCGATAAGCCATTCATGGCATACAGAACCCGTCTGTGCACAGGCTTCAATCCGTCGCGCACGTCCGGCAACGCCCGCCCGACAATCACACTCATGGAGTAGTCGAGATACGATTTGCGCATCTCGTCTTCAATGTTGATCTTGATGATATCGGTGGAGTTTTCTACCATAAAAAAGGCCCCTGAAAGCGCGGATCACAAAAGCGAAAATTATACCACACTGAATGACTTTTGGTCACCTGAAAAAAGCACCTGTCACGACCTCAGACCGGCGCTGTATTCGCGTTCAAAATCCTGCAGTCGACCGGCTTGAATGGCCGCACGAATGCGCGCCATAAAGTCCTGGTAAAAATACAAATTGTGGATGGTGTTCAAGCGCGAACCGAGGATCTCGTTGCACTTGTCCAGATGCCGCAAATAGGCGCGGGAAAAATTCCGGCAGGTGTAACAGCCGCAGTGTTCATCCAGCGGCCGGGGGTCGTTGCGGTGCGCCGCGTTGCGGATTTTAATCACGCCCTGCCAAGTGAAAATGTGGCCGTTGCGGGCGTTGCGTGTGGGCATCACGCAATCGAACATGTCCACCCCGCGCAATACCGCCTGCAAAATGTCTTCCGGCTTGCCCACGCCCATCAGATACCGCGGCGTTTCTGCGGGCAAATGCGGCAAGGTGTCATCCAACACCTGTTCACGCAAATCTTTGGGTTCGCCCACCGACAAACCGCCGATGGCGTAACCATGGAAGCCAATGGATTGCAGCGCTTCGGCCGAATGCCGGCGCAAATCCGCGTGCATGCCGCCCTGCACAATGCCAAACAAGGCGTTGGGGTTGTCGGCAAACGCCTGTTTGCTGCGCGCCGCCCAGCGCAGCGACAGCTCCATGGAACGCGCGGCGGTGTCGTGATCGGCCGGATACGGCGTGCATTCATCAAAAATCATCACCACATCCGAACCCAGCGCCCGCTGCACCGCCATGGACTCTTCCGGCCCGAGGAAAATTTTCGAGCCATCCACCGGTGACGCGAAGGTCACTCCGTCTTCAGTGATTTTGCGCCGCGCGGCCAGGGAAAACACCTGAAAACCGCCCGAGTCCGTGAGTATCGGCCCCGACCAGCCCATGAAATCGTGCAAATCCCCGTGCGCCGCGATGACCTCGGTGCCGGGCCTGAGCATCAGATGAAAGGTGTTGCCCAGGATCATCTGCGCGCCCAGACCGGTCAACTCATCCGGGGTCATGGCCTTGACCGTGCCGTAGGTGCCCACGGGCATGAAACACGGGGTGTCCACTGTCCCGCGTTGAAATTGCAAACGCCCAAGGCGGGCGGCGCCCTGGGTGGTCAATACTTCAAATGACAGACCGCCGCGACTCATCTGCGCTCAGACTCCAGCGCATCCAGCAAACCCGCGCAGGCTTCATGCAACAAATCCAGCACCAACTCAAAGCCCCGGCCATCTCCATAATATGGATCGGGCACATCGCGCAGTCCGCTGCGCGCAGCAAATTCCATCACGTGACGCACTTTGTGAGCGTGCGTCTGCGACGCCCGGGCACGTAAATTGTGTAAATTTTCCGTGTCCATGGCCAACAACAGATCGAATTGGCAGAAGTCCGCGTCGGCCACCTGGCGGGCACGCAAACGGGACATGTCGATGCCGCGCTCAAGCGCCGCCTTACTGGAGCGCGCGTCCGGCGCATGCCCCACGTGATAGGCGTGTGTGCCGGCCGAATCCGCGCAATACTGCGCACTCAAATCGCGCTCACTGAGCAATTTCTCAAACACCGCCTGAGCGGTGGGTGAACGGCAAATGTTGCCCATGCAAACAAACAATATTTTTGTCATAAATGAATGATGTTGTGTTAATTTATCCGCAAATCAGAGAATTTCCGGAGCCGCATATTCTATGTCAAATTGCGCCGATTTTATATACAAAAATGGCCCGCGACCCAGCGCCGATCAGCTGCAGACGTTCATCCAAACAGCACAACCGGACCTGCGCGACGATGCCCGCGCCATCGGCGCCCTGCAACAACGGCTGGCCGCGGCCGGAACGCACGCGGTGCTGGTGATTTTTCAGGCCCTGGACGCCGCCGGCAAGGACGGCACCATTCGACGTGTGTTTCGCTGCTGCGATCCATCGGCCTTCGATGTCACTGCATTTAAAGCCCCGTCAAAACTGGAAACCCGACACGATTTCATCTGGCGTTGTGCGCGTGAATTTCCCCCGCGCGGTCACCTGCGCGTGTTCAATCGCAGCCACTATGAGGAGGTTCTGGTGGTGCGCGTTCACCCGCACTATCTGCGCGCTCAGGCCATCGATCCGGCGCGTGTAGATGCGGCATTTTGGCAGCAGCGTTACGCCGCCATCAACGCGGTGGAAAAACACCTGACGCAAAACGGCACGCGACTCATTAAGATCATGCTGGACGTGTCCCGTGCTGAACAATATCAACGTTTTCACAGCCGCTACACCGAAGCCAAAAAGCAATGGAAATTCAACCCCGGTGATTTGCGTGAGAGCCTGCACTGGGACGCCTACCAACAGGCCTTTGACGCCATGTTGCAGCACACGTCCACAGAACACGCGCCCTGGCATGTGGTGCCGGCCGACAACAAAAACCACATGCGCGCCCTGGTGGCCCGCATTGTGTTGCACAAGCTGCAGGAATTGGGCCCTCAATACCCCGCCATGCCGGTGCCTGACAGCGACGACGCCCAACTGATCAGTGAATTTTTTTCGGCCGACAAAAACCGCGATAATGATTGAATCCGGGCCGTGTTCTGGTGTAATATTTACGATGGATTTCGTTTAAACATCAATGCCATGAAAAAAACATTACCTAAACCAACCAAGACTGAATTGGCGATTCTCAACATCATGTGGCAGATCTCACCGGCGACGGTGCGGCAAATCCATGAAGAGATCATCAAGAAAGGCAAAACCAGCTACACCACCACACTGAAAATGCTGCAGGTCATGCATCAGAAAGGTCTGGTTGAACGCAACAGCGAACAAAAAGCCCATATTTACCAACCCACTCTGAGCAAAAAAGAAACCCAATCGCAAATGCTGGAAGACCTCAAACAACGCCTGTTCGGTGGCTCGCTGAGCAATCTGGTGATGCAGGCGCTGGGCAGCAACCCCAACACCAGTGAAAGCGAATTGAAGGAAATCAAGGAATTGCTCGACCGCATGGATGGCAGCGAGATGAAACAGAGCAGATAAAACGAGAACGAGTTGCAGGAGGGTTGACAGGCAATGGCAACAATCATGTATATGGCTGAACAGGTGGGCTGGACACTGGTGCACTTTTTGTGGCAAGGCACACTGATCGCACTGGGTTACCTGATCATCACGCGCGCTTTGCACAAAAACCAGTTGATCAGCAAGTACTGGGTCGGCATGGCCGCCATCGTTCTGACCTTGCTGGTGCCCGCCCTGGGATTGCTGTCAAGAATTCAGCAAACCGCCTCCATCCCTTTGATCGACCAACCCGCCTTCCTGGCCTTGACCGCGCTGCCACAAACCGGCGTGGCACAAGTGAGTCCAGTGACGCTGTTTATCTACCTGATTGACCAGGCCATGCCCTATCTGGTCAGCGCCTGGCTGCTGGCCGTTTCACTGATCAGCGTCAAACTGTTCAAATCCTGGCTGGATCTGCAAAAGATCAAGGCGCACGCAGTGCAGCCCTTGCCACCGGCGCTGCAGCGATTTGTCGACAAAGCCCTGTTACGACTCAAGTTGCACAAGAAACTGCAAGCGCGATTGACGGATAAATTGTCCATTCCCGCGGCATTTGGACACTTCAAACCCATCGTCTTGTTTCCGGTGGCATTGATCAATCAATTGCCGCAAGATCAGATCGAAGCCATCATTCTGCACGAATTGTGTCACATCAAACGGCGCGACTTCCTGCACAATCTGCTGCAACTGATCACAGAAACGCTGTTTTTCTTCCACCCCATGATCAAGTGGATGAATGCCGACATCCGCAACACCCGGGAACAATGCTGTGACCAGATGGTGCTGTCACTGGACACCAACCCCATGGTCTATGCGCGCGCCCTGACCAATGTGGCCAGCCTGCACCACCAGGAAAACGCCAATTTCAGAATTCAGGTCGCATTCAATGACGGCCAATTGCTGCAGCGCATCAAAACCCTGCTGCACAACAAAAACAAGCGTTCAGGCGCTTATTACATCTTGCCACTGCTGTTGCTGGCGGTCTATCTTTATTCAGTGCTGGCACTGTCAGGCAATCAGGGCCAGGATCTGGGACACGGCGCGTTGCAAAACACCGGCGTGAGCCTGCAGCGCGAAAGCAAATCCCGTGTGCAACCGTTTTACATCACCGACCCGGGCGTGTTCAGTTACAACCGACCCACAACGCCCGTTGATTCAGTGCGTTCAGCCGGTGCTGCCAGCAGCCAAACAGCCACCGGCGCCGTTGTCGCCAACTCCGCAACCAGCGACCTCAGCGAACCCCTGGATCCGAAAAACTACATTGAATACGATTTCAATCGCGCGCGACCCGAGCTGCAATTGATGACCCAGGTGGAAACGCCGCGAACTGTGGGGATGAATTTTCTGCCTGATTTTGGCAGCGCGAAAACGCGCGGCAACGACACCCCCACCCTCAATCCGGTGTTGAAGCGTTACGTTGACCCCGTCTATCCGGTGCGCCTGCGCAAAATGCACATGGAATCGACCGTGTTTGTTAATTTCCGCATCAGTGACTCCGGCCGCGTGTACGATGTGGACATTCGTTCACAAAACAAGTTGCTGGTGTTCAATCAGGCGATCAAAGACGCCATGCGTCAATGGCTGTTTGAACCCGAATCGTTGACCACATCCAATTTGCAACGCACCTACCAGCGCATCTTTACATTCCAGCTGGACGGCACCGCCGAAGGTTTGTGTTACATGCCCGGCACCGGCTCCAACATCAAGAAACCGCCGCGCTGCAGCAGAACCACCCTCCAGTGAGCTTGAGATGTCCAGAATCACCATCGCCCACCCGATCAGTGAAGACACCGCGCACCAGGATAAACTGCTGGAACTTCTGGACGCGCTGGAACGCAAGTATGGCATCCATTATCACACCGACGACGGACGCATCTTCAGCATTGAAGGCAACGGCATCAGCGGCACCGTGAATGTGGCCGATGGCACCCTGCACATCGATGCGCGTCTGGGTTTTCTGATGATGGCGTTTAAACCGGTGATTGAAAATGAAATCCACAACCAGTTGAACGAACACTTTTAAAGCGTGCGCAGGCGGCGCACATCGGTAAAAAAAAGCCATTCAAATTGAATGGCTTTTTTAGTGGATCGGGTGGATCAATCCTTGACTTTGCGCAAGGTCTCTTTGAGATCGCTCAGTGGCTTGCGAAACACCGAAACCGATTCAATGTGGCGGTATTTGATTTCCATTTTCTTGTTGACCAGAAACAGCGCGCGCTTGACACCAAACCAGCCAAGCACATCGTATTTCTGAGAGACCTCACCGGCGTTGTCGGACAACAGAGTGAACGGCAGGTTGTAATCTTTTTTGAATTTTTTGTGAGAATCGACGTCATTGGCGCTGATACCGATCACTTCAACACCCAGTCCCTCCAAATCTTTAGCACCATCCCGGTAATCGCAGAATTGTTTGGTGCAGACTGGCGTGCCGTCGCCGGGATAAAACACCAGCAACATTTTGTCTTTGATCTTGGAAGACAGTTTAAACGGTTTGCCATTGTCGGCCACCAGTGAGAAATCCGGTGCAGTGTCGCCCACCTGTAATGTCATAGTCATCACATCAAAATTACGTAAAGCCGTGTATTTTAAACTGTCTGCCAAGAAATAGAAACCCCGGCAGCCGGCGTGGGCTCAGATTTTTTCAGAATTTCACAATAAAAACTGGAATATATCCAACAGATAAGATATATTTCACCTCCGCAAAGAAACCGCCCCAAGGCACCAAATCCCAGCGCCTGGCGCGGTTAAAGTTGTGACCCGCGGAGAGATGGCAGAGCGGTTGAATGCACCGGTCTTGAAAACCGGCGAGGGTTAACGCCCTCCGAGAGTTCGAATCTCTCTCTCTCCGCCATTTTCCAAGCACATCCCGCATCTGAACACAAACATTCCTCTTCACCTCTGCGCAGCAAAATGGTATGATTTTCGTCTTTTTTTGACACCCTGCTGAACACCTTGAACTCCGCCGAAATCATCAACAGCCAGCCGCATCAAATCATCCGGCGCGGTGACGTCACGTTCACCCTGCTTGGCACCGCACATGTTTCCAAAACCAGCGCTGATGTGGTGCGTGATTTGATTCACACCGGCGCCTACGATGCCGTGGCGGTGGAACTGGATGACCTGCGTCATCAGGCCATCACACAAACCAACAAATACCACAACATGGACCTGATCAGCATCATCAGGAACAAACAAACCACACTGGTGGCCACCAACCTGGCCATGAGCGCGTATCAAAAACGCCTGGCCGATCAACTGGGAATTGAACCCGGCGCTGAAATGAAACAGGCCATTGCCGATGCGGCCGCCCATGACTTGCCCGTGTGGAACATTGATCGCAGCGTCAGCACCACCATGAAGCGCACCTGGCGTGGCCTGTCTTTCACGGAAAAACTCAACCTGATATTTGGTTTCGGGGGCTTTTTCGACAGCGATGAAATTTCCGCCGAGGAGATTGAAAAATTAAAAACCGGCGACATGCTGGAAAGCACCTTTTCTGAATTGTCTGAACAGTCCGCGTCCATATACCACACCCTGATCGATGAGCGCGACCAGTACATGGCGGCGCGCCTGATCGAACACACGCAAGACTCCAGCCACAAAAACGTGCTGGTGATCATCGGTGCCGGGCATTTAAAAGGCCTGTCCCAATACCTGCAGGAAGACATCAACGCCGCAGACAAACGCGCCGAACTGGACACCGTTCCACCCAAATCGAAATGGCCCAAACTGATCCCCTGGCTGATCACCGCGGTGATTCTGGCCGGATTTGTCTGGGGATTTGCCAGCGAAAAATCGCTGGGATTTGACCTGATCAAAACATGGGTCATATACAATGGTGTGCTGTCGGCTCTGGGCGCCATCATTGCCGGCGCACACCCGTTGACCATCGTCACCGCATTCATTGCCGCACCGATCACCTCACTGAACCCAACGATCGGCGCCGGCATGGTCACGGGCCTGGTTGAAACCTGGTTGCGAAAACCCAAAGTACGGGATTTTGAATCCCTGCAACAGGATTACACCAGCGTCAAAGGCTGGTGGCGCAATCACGTGACGCGCATCATCCTGATTTTCTTTTTCACCAACCTGGGATCCACCCTCGGCACCTGGATCTCCGGGTTTAAAATTTTCAATCAGCTGATTTGACATGCTGCGCATCGGCCCACATTGCATTGAACACCCGGTGATGCTGGCACCGATGGCCGGCGTCACGGATCGCCCGTACCGGCAATTGTGTCGTGCGCACGGCGCGGCCTATTCAGTTTCCGAAATGCTCAGTTGCGATTTGTCGCTGTTGCGCACTGCGAAAACCAAATACCGCATGAATCACACCGGCGAACAGCGCCCGGTGGTCGCACAAATCGCCGGCTCCGACCCCGAAGAAATGGCTGCAGCGGCGCAGCATAACGTGCGCAACGGCGCACAAATCATTGACATCAACATGGGCTGCCCGGCGAAAAAGGTGGCGCGCAAAAGCTGCGGCTCTGCGCTGCTCGAGTTTCCCGAGCGGGTGCGCGACATCATCAAAGCCACCTGCGAAGCGGTGGACGTGCCGGTGACACTGAAAACCCGCCTGGGTCTGGATCATCAGCGCATCAACATCCATGAAATCGCCGACATCGCCCAGCGCTGCGGCATTTCCGCGCTGTTTGTGCACGCGCGCAACAAACAACAAAAATTCACCGGGCGCGCCGATTTCAGTGAGTTCAGGGCGCTGAAAAATCACCTGGACATCCCGCTGATCGCCAATGGCGACATTGATGGCCCGGAGAAAGCCGCGCAGGTGATTGAACTCACCGGTTGCGACGCCATCATGGTCGGTCGCGCGGCGCTGGGCAATCCCTGGATTTTCCAGCAAATCAGAAAGTACCTGCAAACCGGAGAACACCTGCCCACACCCGATCACGACGAGGTGGTGCAGACCATGTATAATCATGTGTTGAACATGCATGATTTCTATGGCGAACAGCGCGGCGTCCGGATGGCCCGCAAACACATCAAATGGTTTTTGCAACGCATCGGACAACTTGAGTGGGCCCGAACCATCAATCGAATCGAACAGGCGGACCATCAGTTGCACGAAATTCGGCGTTGCGCATTGAACAAGGTGGCATAAACACATGATCAACTGGTTTAACAAACCCAAGTGGCAAAACAAAAACGAAGAAGTGCGGGCCCTGGCCATCAGCACCGGAGATGAATCTGAACTGCAGCCGCATTTGCCGGCAATCATTGCAGAAGACCCAAGCGAACGGGTCAAGAAAGCCGCCCTGAACCGACTGAAAGACCCCGAACAAATCATTCAAGTGCTCAAAACCGGTGTGGCCAAATCGCTGCAGCCGGTGTTGCTCAAGCGCGTGTGCGACTGGCTGATCAACGGCGAAGACGGCGCGGCGCAATTGCAGGCAGCGCAACTCATTCAGGACGTCGCCAGCCGGGAAAAACTGGCCGCGCTGGCACACAACAGTTCTGTGCGGGCGCATTTCATCCGGCAGATCAATAAACCCGCCCTGCTCGGCGAATTGAGCCTGAGTGAAAGTGACGCAGATCTGGCGCTGGAAATCATGCAACGGGTGAACGACCCCGAGACCCTGCAAAAAATGCACAAGTTGCACAGCAAACGCAAGACGCCCCTGGCCACAGCCATCGAAGAAAGACTCAACGCCATGCAGCAGGACGATGTCCAGCCCAAAGCGCTGGCGTTGTGTCAACAGCTGGAAAACTGCATCCATCAAAAACCCGGCGCCCAGAACATTGATCTGGCAGACATTCAGGCCCAGTGGCAACGCATAGAGGCGCGTGTGCCTGAAGACCTCAAACGACGCTTCAATGGCACTTTCAACACCGTGAAAGTGGCCTTGGAACCTGCATCGCGGGAAGAATTCCTGCGCAAACAAAAACAGCAACGCATCCAGCACGCCCTGGAACAGGCCCAGGATTTTCTCGCCCAGGCTGAAAAGCAAAAGCTGCAACTGGTGCAGGAACACGTCAATACGGTGCGTGAACTGGATCTGGACCTGGCCACAGATGAACAACTGAATCGCCGCGATGAACTGCTGGAACAACTGCGTCAGGTGCGCAACGAAAAAATTGCCGAACAACAAATCCCGGCGTCCGTCACGCAGGTCATGGACCGCTTGCAGACCACGTTGGGCAAAGACACCGTGCCAGCGGACAGCATCGGTCAGTTCAAACGGCAATGGAAAAAACAGACCGAACGTCTGGACGCCGGCATTGACATCAAAAGCCTGCAGCAACAGTTCGATCAGATGATGCTTAAACTGGCGGAAAAAATTGAACACGGCGCGCAACGCCGCGATCGCGATGCCGAGACGCTGATTGAACTGATTGAAGAAACCGAACAACGCATCGCCGATGGCAAGCTGGCCGAAGCCAAAGCCCTGACCAACCGCATGGCCAAATTGAAACACAGCGCCGGATTTTCACATCCCCTGGTGCGCAAAAACAAATTCAAACTGGACCAGGTGTGGAAAAAAATCAATGAGTTGCGCAAATGGCAAAAATGGAGCAACGACAAAATTCGCACCGACATCATCGATGAGCTGCAGGCACTGGTGGGCACTGGCATGCACCCCGACGCGGTGCTGAAAAAATTGCAGGAAAGCAATCAGCGCTGGAGTGAACTGGAAGAGATGGAAAAACTCGAAGGCGACAAGTACCCGGTGCGCAATCACAAGCTCTGGCATCGCTTCCGTGCGGTGTCCAAAGCCCTGTTTGACCCGGCCCAGCCCTACTACGCCAAACGTTCTGAACAATGGCAGGCGCATCAGGACGAGGTCGATGTGCTGTTGAAATCCATGGCCGAACTGGATCTTGAAAACAGCGATGAGCGCACGCTGTCAAACAAATCGCGCGAAGCCATCCGCATGCTCAAGAAACTGAACGAGCTGCCGCCCAAAAAACGCGGCGCCACGGCGAAAAAATTGCGCAAGGGCATTGACCGCATTGAACAGCGACTGGACACCCATTATGAAGTGGCTGAACGTCGCAAGCTCAAATTGATTGAACAGGCCGAGGCGCTGGCCGAACTTGAAAACACCGCCGAAGCCATTCAGGCCGCCATCGGGCTGCAGGCCGAATGGAAAGACGCCGGCTTTGTGCGTCAAAAAGCCGAACGCAAACTGTGGAAAAAATTCCGTAAAGCCAATGACCGGGTGTTTCAACGCCGCGAGGATGACAACCGGGCGGTGCGCGCAGAACGCAACGCGCACAACGACGCGGCCGAAGGACTGATCAAACAGTTCCTCAAAAGCATTGATCAAACCGCCGACGCTCAGGCCCTGAAATCGCTGATGGAAAAAACCCAGGATCAATGGCATGGCATGCAAATCGAAGCGAAGGGTCTGCGGCTGAAAATGAACAAAGCGCGCGACACGGCACAGGACAAGCTCAACCGCCTGGCCAATCAGGCCGTGCTGACAGGCATGGACGCACTGGCCGAACTGTCCGACATTTGTGAACAGCTGGAGTTGGGCCGCATCGATTCTGCAGCCGCTGAAAAACGCTGGGCGGCCGTTGATCAGGACGCCGTGGACAAAGGGCTCATGAAGCGCATGCAACAGCGCCATGCAGCGGCCACACAAACGGGCGAAGACGGCGACAATGCTGAACGCCTGCAGTCGATATTGATCGCTGCGGAATACGCCACCGGATTGCCGACGCCCAAGGCTTTCGAACCTCAACGCATGGCGCACCAGGTTGAACAGCTGTCCAACCGCATGGCTGGCGAGGACAGCGCTTCACCGCAACAGCAGGCGCACGACCTGCTGATTGACTGGTACACCAGTTCACATCGCGATGCAGACTTTATCAAAGCCCACGCCAAGCGCATCGACAAAAGCCTCAAGGCCCTGCTGAAATTGCTCACTGGATGAATGACCGGTGAGCCGGTTCATTGGCCTCAGCCATGCCAGCAGTGTACACAGAATGTGCGCTTGCATGACATCAATGGCGCGCCAATAACGTGCAAAACTGCATCGGTGATCGGTGATCGGTGATCGGTGGAAATTAATTCAGAATAAATGCGGCGGGATAAACAAACAATGTATTGTGCGTCTGGCCAAAAATGGCGTCCCCTAGGGGGTTCGAACCCCTGTTGCCGCCGTGAAAGGGCGGAGTCCTAGGCCACTAGACGAAGGGGACACACAATACATTTTCGTTTGTTTGGTGGAGCTAGGCGGGATCGAACCGCCGACCTTTGCAATGCCATTGCAACGCTCTCCCAGCTGAGCTATAGCCCCGCGAAGGTTGGCTATTATCCGTATTTAAAATCCAATAGTCAAAGGTTTTTTGCCATGATTTGCAAAAAAGTTTGGCGTGCATCCACACGCTCTACAGTTTTCACCAGGGTTTCCACATCCGACCACAATTCGAGGCGATGTTGCGCCCGTGTGATGGCTGTGTAGAGCAACTGGCGGTTGACCAGAGCCTGTGCATCCAGCGCCGGAATCACCGCCACCACGGTGGGGTATTCTGAGCCCTGACTCTTGTGGATGGTGATGGCGTGCGCCGGCATCCACTGCGACAACAGCTGCAAGGGCACAGGCGCCCGTTCATCGAATCGCACCGACCATTCACCATCGATGTTTTCCATGCGCCCGACATCGCCGTTGTACACCCCCAGACGGTGGTGATTGGCCGTTGCCATCACCGGTTGGTGCGCAGCGAGCCGCACGCGGGTTTCATGCATGGACCAGCGGTATTTGATCCATTGCATCAGCCGGTTCAAACCCTGCACGCCCAGGGCGCCGTGATTCAACGGCGTGAGCAGCATCAGATCTTGTTCCTCAGTGTCCTGCAACACGGCGTGCAAACGCGCCCGCTGGGCTTCGATCGTGGTGGGGTTGTGCAGTTGCACGCGCGCGTGCGAATGGGCAAAAAACGCACGCAAACCGTCGGCATCACCGCTGCGCACCAAACCCGCCAGTGCCTGCAGATCCGCGCGACCGGCGGTGCGAAAATTGTTGTGTAAAGTGACCACTTGGGGTGTGGCGGAATGGTCTGATTGCGCCAACCGCTGCATCGCTGTGCAAAGGTGTTCAAAACATTGACCGCTGCCCACCGCGGGCAGTTGATCGGCGTCCCCCAGCAGCACCAGATGGCAGCCGGCGTCGCAGGCCTGCAGCAGCGCTGCAAACATATTCACATCCAACATCGACGACTCATCGACGATGAGCAAATCCACAGGCAAAGGATTGTCGCGGTCATGCGCCACGCTGTTGTCCTGAGGCCGATGGCCCAGCAAGCGATGCAAGGTGTGACATTGCGCGGGGATGAAAGCCTGCATGCGCGCGCGCATGTCCGCGTCGGCCAATTGCTGCAGCGACGCCTGTACACTGAGGCGCATGCGGTTGGCGGCTTTGCCAGTGGGCGCCGCCAGTGCAACCCGCGTTTCAGGCGCCATCAGCACATGCAGCAGCAGCAACTTGATCAGTGCGGTGGTTTTACCGGTGCCCGGTCCGCCATTGATCAGCTGCCGCGTATTGACCAGTGAAGCGCTGGCGGCCTGCCATTGCGCCGCCCCGCGCGCATCGTCGGGCCACACCGTTTGCGCGCGCTGCAGCACCGCCTGCACGGTGTCATCAGCCAATGCCCGTGTGTGTTGAGAAACAAAGGCCTCCAACAGGTATTTTTCCTGGTCGTACAGTCGGCGAAATCCACACAAACCGTGCAAACTGACCAGGTAGGGGTTTTCAGGCAACGTCTCGTCACAAGGCACCGCGGTGTGCCCACGCTCCAATGCCGCCTGCACCCGCGCACTCCAGCGGGCCAAAGTGGCATCGCCCGTTTGTCGGGCCACAAAATTGGCCACGTGATTCACCAGTGAATCGCGGCGCGGCTCTGTTTCATGCTCATTCATGCAGGACTGACTCCCGGCTGTTCCGTCACCGACAGCGCTTTTATGATTTCCTGCAACAGCGTCGCATCGGGGCGATTGAAATACACCCCCTGGGTCTCGGGATGATCCAGTCCGCGCAAGAACACGTACAGCACACCGCCGAAATCGTTCAATGTGAAACCGGCGTCCTGGACCTGCATGTAACGACACACCGCCGCGGAATACAACAGGTACTGCGCGTCGTAGTCATGCGAACGCACCGCCGATTGCAGGGCGTCGGCACTGTAGGCCGTGGCATCGTGGCCCAAATGATTGCTTTTGTAGTCCAGCACATAGTATTTGTCACCGCAGCGCATGAACACATCCACCGAACCGGTCAGGAAACCGCTCAGCTCGGCGTGGCTGAATTCCACGTCTTCGCCCCGGTGCTCACTCAGCCAGTGCGCCATGCGATCCGCGGCCAGGTGCGCCACAGGCAGCAGAAACTCCATTTCATACAGCACCGCGTCGGCCCGCTTCAACGCGCGTTGCAAAGGCTTTAACGGTGTGTCCAACAAACGCCCCAGATGCGCAGTCAAGGACTCTCCCCAGCGCGCTTCAAAGCCATATTTTTCCAGCGCCGCATCCACGGCAACGCGCAGATCCGCCTGCGACACCGACACCCCCGTGTGCTCCAGCACTTCATGCAACGCGCTGCCTGCCCGCGCTCCGCGCGGAAAATCATGGATTCCCGGCCTTTCGGCCTGTGCCTCCAGGTCATCATCCACGCCCGCCTCCGACCACAGCACCGGCGCCTGACGCAGATCCGCTGCACGCGCGGCCAAACCGCTGTAACTGTAAATGCTCAAAGGCGCTTCGGCCGGCCGGTGCACTGCGCGCGGTGGCACCGGCGGTGCCGTTTCATTGCTGCGCTCTGTGAGCAGAGCAGTCTGCTCAATTTTCGATCTGTCCAGATCCACCACATCCACGTGATCCGCCATGGCGACATCGGCCCATGCATCCAGATCCGACGAACCCTGTGCCGCGGCTTGCATCAATACCAGGCGGTGTTTGGCGCGCGTCAAGGCCACGTACATCAAACGCTGCTTTTCCCAATCCACTTCATCTGCCGCCCGTTGGATGTGCAACTGATCCGGGCGCCACTGCATCACCGCGGCAAAGCCGTCATGCAGCACGGCGGGCATGTGCAACGGTGCTTTGTTCTCTTTCTTGAGTAATTTTTCGGCGTCGGCCAACACCACGGCGGCAAATTCCAGGCCCTTGGATTTGTGCGCGGTCATCACAGCCACCGCCTGTGCGTCGCAGTCCAGGCGACGCTTGATGGCCTCGTTGTCGCTGTCCTCGCCCCCGCTGTTCAATTGCCGGGCAAACCAGCGCAAGGTGCGCTGCGGATGGCCGCCGTGGGCGCGCCAGTGATCGGCCAGCAATTCGAGCAAGTGCAACCAGTCGGTGAGTCGGCGTTCGCCGTCCACATGCCGCATCATGTGTTCTGCAATGGACCATTCGATGTCCACCGCGTGCAGCACGGCGGGCAATCCCTCGCGATCCAGTTGCTGCCGCCAGCTCGAAATCTGCCGCAAGGCTGTTCCTGCGTCGTCCGCTTTGGCGCGGTGCAACAACAGCGGCGTCAACCACAGTGCGTGGATGCGTTGCGGATCCGGCTTGAGCAAGGCGTTCAGCAAGGCGTACACATCCCACGCCATGTCGCATTCAAACACCGTCTGCCCTGACCACAACACCGCCGGCACAGCCGCTGCGATCAATGCTTCATAGCATTCGGTGGCGCTGCGGTTGGAAGCACACAGCACCGCCACCTGGCCACCGTGCAGAGGCGCGCCATCCATCACCACCGTGCCATCCAGCAAGCGCATCACTTCGGCCACCAGTGCGGACACGTGAGACTGCGCGCCGGTGCTGCGAACCAGACTGACGGGCTTGTGCCGTTGCGCATCAACAAACGTCACCGTCGCCTGCCCGCCGGTCAAAGAGGCCTGATATTCAATCCACGGCAAGCCAAAAGCCCGCGGGTTGTGACTGTAATGCGCATTGATGGCCGTAATCATGGCTGCGCTGGATCGCCAATTGGCCAGCAGCGCGTGGCGGTGTTCACAGCGTGAACGCACCGCGCCGTAAACAAACACATCGGCGCCGCGAAACGCATAAATTGCCTGCTTGGGATCGCCCACCATGACCAGCAGATGGGCAGAGTTGACAGCGTGAATGCGGTCAAACAAGGCGTATTGCCGCGCATCGGTGTCCTGAAATTCATCGATCATGATGACCGGATGAGCCGCAGCCAGGCGTTGAGCCAAAGCATCGGAATCCAGCACCGCGCGATGCACCAGCCGAATCTGGTCATCGTAGTCGTATACGCCGGTGATTTGTTGCCGCTGCGTCAATGACTTGCGGGTGTGCTGCAGCGCCTGACACAAGAATCCCCGCGCAAAGTCGATCCACTGCGCCTGAAAATCGTCCAGCAGGCGTTGAAATCGCAAGGGCTGTGCAGCTTCTTTGAATTTTTTATTGTAGGCATTTCTGAACGTGGACCAGGCGAGTTTTGACAATCCCCCCCCAATGTCCCCCTGCGTGCAAAAGGCGTCCATCAGCTGCAGGCGGGTGTGCACTCCAGCCTCCGGGTAAGATCTTTTATTGATTGCGGGTGAAGCCACAAGTTGCACAAATGCCTCACGTTCCTCTTGCCAGGCTTCGGCGATCTTGCCTCGCAGATCTTCAAGACCGGCCACAGCGTCCCGCCAGTCAAGCATCTGACGTTGTTCATGGGCATGCAATGCCAGCAAATCGCTCACCCATGCGGTCAGTGTGTATTTATCCAGGGGGTTGTCAGCATTCAGTCCCAACTGACTGTTCTGCAAATGCACACCCAGCCAGGCCGGCAAATCCGCTTCGCAGCGCCGCCAGTGGCGATCCAGCAGCTCATTGAGCATTGGTTTGTCGGTCACCTGCAGGTCCAGCATCAGCGGTTCACCGCACAACTGGTGGTGGTTTTTCAGCACCTGCTCACAGAATCCATTGATGGTGAACACCGCCGCGCGATCCATGCCAGCGAGCGCTTGGCTGAGGTGACTTTGCAACAGCCCACAATCCGGCTGCAATGCCAGCAAGCGGTGTTCTTCATCTTCACCCTCTCCTGGCGCGTTTGACGCCAGTGCGTGCAGGCGCTGCAGTTTGGTGTGTAAACGCTGACGCAATTCCTGGGTTGCCGCGCGCGTGAAGGTGACCATCAAAATCTGTTCCGGCAACAGCCCGTGCTGCAACACCAGGCGGGCGTAGAAATTGACCAGGGAATGGGTTTTGCCGGTGCCGGCATTGGCTTCGATCAAATGTCGCCCGTGCAGCTGCATGTGTTCCCAGTCCAGCGGTTTCATGCCTCGCCCCTGCCCTGATGCGCCGCGATCGGTTCTACAAATTGCGCAATGTCTGCTTCCATGTCGGGCCATTCCATACACTCTTTCACGTACAGACGTTTGTACACATCGTATTCTTGAAATTTTTCACTTATGATGTTTTTCCGATATTCATCCCGGGTTTTCACCGCGAGCGTGACATTGGCTTTCAATGCCGCTTCCGGAATGAAAAACCACGGCTCAGTGTGCGAACGAATATGGCGCTGCAACCAGGGCTGCACACAGGCGTCGGCATCACCTGGCGCGCGCAAATGCACAACGCGGTTGGCCGCATGCAACACGCCCGCGCGACCGCCGCCGGCCAACAGCATGTCCAGCCACAGGCGCAGCACGTCTTTGGATTTGATGTCATTCAGTTCAACGGCACACACGCGGCCTTCGGCGTCCACCTTCACGTGACCGCTGATCAGCGCGCCGTCCACTCGCCGTTCGACCCACAACGGCCTCAGGCCGGCGTGGATTTCGAGCAAACCCGCGCTGGCACTGCGGTGCAAACGGGTCAAGCGCCGTCCGGTTTTGTTTTGCACCAGGTGGGCGGCTTTGTGCAGAATCTGCGGATCATTGGGGTGTCGCAACAACGTCTGATTCATGCGCCACTTGCGCAAGCCCTGAATGCGGTAATCTTCCTGCGCATTGAGCACATCCTGCGGCCGGTCCAATCGCGCCAGCAGACTCTGATTGATGTAGTGAACCGGCGGCAATTTTGCAAACGCCTGCACATCCGTCCAGTCCAAATCCACACTCGCCTGAGGCGCGTCTTCAGGCCGCTGCCATCGCACAGATGTGCCCACTGCCGGCCGCTGACTGGCCAGCAGCACCGCGTGCGCGCGTGCATCAAAAC
Source organism: Marinicellaceae bacterium (assembly GCA_050303435.1). GTDB lineage: Bacteria > Pseudomonadota > Gammaproteobacteria > Xanthomonadales > Marinicellaceae > JBNLBT01. Next base: position 22,819 of record JBNLBT010000008.1, on the reverse strand, counting down.
TGTGAAAATCGCCCCCTCGGTAATACATCGGATGGTGCGCATGCATGCGGTGCACCTGCACACTGAACTGGCCGTTGGTCTTGGCCTGCAAGGTGTGAAGCAGATGCACCAGCGGTTGTGCCGGGGCCAATGGCGTGTTGTTGATTGCGTCGCTGTGCCGATGTGTGACGATCAGGTGTTCAACCGCGCCGGTCAAAGCGGTCAACAACAAACCCTTGTCACGCAGGCGTGGATTGACGTCCAGTGGTTGTGGTCGACGGGCGCACAGATCCGCATCGTCCGGCGTGTAGGCCTGTGGGTACACACCGTCGTTCAGACCACAGATCAACAGCACGCGTGCCGGCAATGTGTTGGCATTTTCCCAGCTTTGGCAGCGCACGCCGATCACGCCGGCTGATCGGTGTCTGCGTTCTGACAGCGCCCAGCGCAGCCATTGCCGCAGTGCATCCAACTGCAGTCGCACGCCCGGGTTTTGCTTGCTGTTGATCAGGGCGGCGTGCAACGAATCCCGCAGCGCCTCATTCATGTCACCCAGCAACCAGTCGCACTGTTCCATCAGCCACAGGTGCCAAGCGGACGGCGATCGCGCCACCGCGGCCTGTTGCGCCGCGCGGTGCCAGCCGCTGAAAAAGTCAAAGGCACGGGCAAACACCGCTTCATCGCCTTGCAGAACCCCTTGCGCCGGCAACAGGCGGGCGTGTTCGTGATCACCGGCCACATGCCCCTGCAGCCAGCGGTCCATGCCCCACCGCCAGGTGTTAGAAGCGATGGCCTCGGCGCCTTGCTCGCCGCGGAATGCGGCGTCAAATCCCCACAACACGTGAACATCCTGCAGCCATTGCCGCAGCCGCTGTGTGTCGTCCTCACTGAATTGTTGGCCCGCACGGATGGCCGGCAACTCCAGCAATTCCACCCCCTGGTGATTGGGCATGTCACCGTCCAGACTGTCCAGCCACTGCAACAGCGCCTGCACCTGCGCATCATCGGCCAAACGCATGCGGTCGATGTGGTGCGCCAGGGCCGGCGCCTGGGCAAACACAGACTGGATGGCGTCCACGTACACATTGATGTCCGGCGCCACCAACAGCACGTCCTGCAGGCGCACATCGGGGCAACGAGAAAGCACATCCAGCAGGCGGTCCTTGAGCACCTGTATTTCACGCCGTGGGTTGTGACAGGCGTGCACTTGCACGCTGTCGTCCAATGCACTGGATGTGGGGACCTCGAGACAGGCCGCGGTGTCCGCCTTGAGTGAATCCAGCAAACTGACCGGCGCGGCCTCATCCTGTGGCAAAATCTCATGCTGCAGGTGATCAATCGCAATCAGATGATCCAGCAACAAGGCCTTGCTGCGCCCCAGTTCCGCCAGCAATGCATTGTCCACCGGGTGGGTTTCCTGAAGCGCGGGCTGCGCTGGCGTCTGCTGGACAGTGCGTGACTTGTACCAATATGCCTGCGGCGCCGGATCATGAATATAAATAAAAACATCAATGACTTGAGAAACTTTTTTCAAGTATTCTAATAGCAGTTGACTGATTTGCTCCGTGGCAAACAGATGCATCGGTGGCAGCGCCTTGAACGACTCTGGCTGCAAACGCTTGAGCCAGTCCACCGCGTGTCGGCCAGGCAATTGACCGGCGATGTGCTGCCACACGCGCGGATGACCCGTCGGCGGGGATTCATCGACTTGCCAGCGCGCAATCCATTCGGGCCGTTGTTGCAGGTAGCGGTGCAGGCAATCGGCGGTGTGTCGGTGTCTTTGCAAACCTGCCAGATCGAGCGTTTCCTGCTGTGCAAGCAACCACAGCAGATCTTCAGAGCGGGTGGTCACCGCATCGATCTTCGCCACTTCAAGCAACCGCCAGATCAATGATCCGGGCATCAGAAACTCAATCCCCGCAGCAATCCCCAGGGTGCGCGCCATTTGTTGTTGCAACCATTGCTTGGTGGCGTGATTGGGCACCGCAATCCAGCTGCACTCGAATGCGCTGCGCTGGGTCAGCACATGATTCTGCAGCAAGGCCGAGAGCAAGGCGTTCGGTTCAGCGGCGGTGTAGAGTTTCAGCATGGGGCCCAGAATAGCATGTTTTAATGTCGCAGCAAGCCGGCAACATCAATCTTTTTGAGCGGCCGGGATGATTTTTCTGTGCCCAGGGCATGCACAGCTCACTGCAGTGATTTTCTGTTGCAGCACCTCACGCAGTGCCAGAATCTCCATGGCGCCAGTGCAGCCAGATGATCACCGCATTGATTAACCAGAATCCGATCAAGTAATAAAATCCAACAAACACCGCCAGACCCAGCCACAGGGCATTCGCTGCGATAAACAATCCACCTCCCCAGTCCACCCGTCGCAGCAGCACGGCGCCGGGAAAGAACAACAGCGCATTGAAATTCAGGCCCGCCACCGTGTGTTCGGTGCCCAGCCACAGCACCAGCAACAACACGCCGATCAGCGCCTGCACGTGCAGCCAAATCCAGATCGCCCCGGCGCGGCTGCGCGGCCACAACACCGCGGCCAGCAACACGGCCACCAGCAGAACCATGGGCCAATGACTGGCCACGGCGCTGTAACGCGCATCAACAGGTCGTGTGCTTTGGTATTCCATGCGCGGCTCAGTGGCCCAGGTCGTGTCGGCCAGATGCCGCATCAGTTGCAAGGGAAAAGCCATCTGCTCCCATTCACTGCGCTGGCTGTGCGCAGGCCAGCCGTAGCCCATGGCCATGCCCAGATTCATCCAGCCCTGATTGAGCGCCGGCATGGTCGCATCGTACCAGCTGTGACCGGCGGGCCGCTGGGCGAACTGCGCTTTGAGGCGTCCCTGCAGAGCCTCATCCAGCAAATCGCGCACAATTGAAGTGCAGTTGTTGGTGAAATAGTTGTAGCGGTACTGACGCCGTTCGGGGTGATCCAGATACATCAGGCGATCAATCAGCGCCTGCTTCTGCGTTGCCTCAAGATTCAATGTCTGGATGTATATGTCGCGATCGCTGCGCCGATACTCGCCCAGCTCAGCCTGCGGCGGCGTGGCGGCCATGAAATACAGCATGCGGCCGCGCACGAAATTGATGAAGAAATCGTCCTGGTTGAAATCGAAATAGCCAAATCCATAGACCCGATCGCCCCGTTCATCGGTCACCCAGACGGCGGTGTGGCCATACACCTCCCAGTACAGATCCCCCGGACCAATCGTGACCAGGCGGACTTCCGCGGCATTCAACGCGCAGACAATGGACAACAGACTGGCAAGCGCCAAGACGCGCATTATTTGGCCAGATCCAGTTCCACGAATTCGATGCGACGTTTGCCGGCCTTGACGATGCGGAATTTCAGCAATTTGTTCACCCGGATCACCTCGCCGTTCTCCGGCAATCGCCCGGCCTGGCTGGCCAGCATGCCGCCCAGGGTGTCAAATTCATCGTCCTGCAGCTCGGTGTTAAAGAAATGGTTGAACTCCTCAATGGTGATCAGGGCATTGATGCGGTATTTGTTGTTCTCTTTTTTAAGAATAAACGGGTCCTCGGTTTCATCGTATTCGTCATCGATGTCGCCAACGATTTCCTCCAGAATGTCTTCGATCGTGACCAGGCCGGCCACCCCGCCGTACTCATCAATGATGATCGCCATGTGGTTGCGCGAGGTGCGAAATTCATTCAACAGGATGTTGACCTGTTTGGACTCGGGAATCACCACCGCGGGGCGAATGAAGGATTTCAAATCAAAGTCCTTTTGCCCAGGAACGAACGACTTCAGCACGTCCTTGGCCAGCAAGATGCCTTCCAGTTCGTCTTTGTCTTCACCCACCACCGGGAACCGCGAGTGTCCGGACTCCACAATGATTGGCAAGATTTCATTGACGCTGGCGACCTTGGGAATCACCACCATCTGGGCGCGCGGCACCATCACCTGACGCACCTGCAATTCGGACACCTTCAAAGCGCCCTTCATCATGCTCAGGGCGTGGGAATCCAACAGGTGATTGTGGTGTGATTCGGTGAGAATTTCGATCAAATCTTCTCTGCTTTTGGGGCCTTCCGCAAAGAAGTCAGACAACCTGGCAAACCAGGATTTTTTCGACGGGCCGGGTTCCCCGCTGTTGCTCTCATCTGTCATTCAGGTTTTTTAATACACCCTGGCAGCTTATAAAAACAAAAATTTTAATATGCACACGCGTTTTTGTCTACACAAAGCCGGTCTGTGAAGGCCACACTTTGACACCCCTCAAGGCACCGCGCTCTGTCCGGCGACCTGTTTTTCATACACATTGACCTGATTGCGGCCGTTTTCCTTGGAAATGTACAGGGCTTTGTCGGCGTTTCGCGTGATGCTCATCAAATCATCGCCGGCGCTGGAAAAGGCCACACCGATGCTGGTGGTCAAAGACAGATTTTCGCTGGTCAAACGGGCTTCACTCAATTCTTTAATGAATGCATTCAACACGCGTTCAATGTCGCGGCAGTTTTCCGGTTCGATCAACAGCAGAAACTCATCCCCGCCAATGCGGCCAATTTTGGCCACGCCTTTGAGGTGCGCGTGCAGCAAGTCAGAGAACGCCACAATCGCCTCATCGCCGACCAAATGGCCGTAGTTGTCGTTGATGCCCTTGAATCGATCAATGTCGACAAAGGCCACCGCCAATTTCTCATCGCCCTGCAGTGCTTTCAGTGCCACACGTATTTGCGCTTCAATCGACTCTCGGTTCAGCGCACCGGTCATCTTGTCCAAATTGGCCTGCAAGGCCGCCCGGTGCATCTGTACGGCGTACTGATGTGCAGCAAAAGCGGCCTGACAATATGGCGCAGCCTTTTCCAGCAACGCCTTGTTCAGCAAGCCATCGGAAACCAGCAACAGACACTGTCTGTTTTGTACCGGCACCAGCCCCAATTGATCGTCCAGCAACTCTCCGGAGTTGAACAATATGGCTTTCGAAGATCGACAAGTTGCGGCCAGAGTAACCAGATGCGTTTCAAGCCCCAGCTGCAAGTCATCGGCGTGCTCAGCGGAAATCACCTGTACCCGAGATTTGGCATCATCACAATGAATCACTGCAAGTTGACGCATCGGCAAGGCTTTACTCATGATGTCAAAGAAACCGGATTGGATGCGTGCGCGAATCTGTTCTGACGACAAGAAAGAGTTGCTGATCAATTCCTGCATCTCGGTGTGGTACTGATTGATCATTTTTTCCTGAATCTGGGCTTTGTTGGCCTCTGAATACATCAGATACGCCGCGTCACGTTCTTTGCGGAACTGCATGGACCGGTCAGCCAGCGCAAAGGCCAGAATCATGCCTTCCATCATGATGCCAATCTCCAGACCGTGCACCAGCCAGAACACATCGTTGAGCTCCATGAAAATATACACCAGGCGCATGATGATGGTGGCGACAAACACGCCCCAAGCCGCCAACAGATAACCGGCCTGACGATTACCGGCGGCAAATTTTTTCCAGGCAATGGCGATCACGGTGCCACCGGAGGCGAACAGCGACAGATTGTAGATGGTGATTGTGGGCTGCATGCTGATGCGAGGATAGAAAAGATGATACACCACCAGGGAAATGAACAGCATGGCAATGTTGAACAACAAAAACCAATACACCACTCGCCCGGCCAGCGACTCCCGCACCTTGAGGTTCAGGAACGACATGAAAAACACCAGCGCCAGCACATTGCTGATGATGAAGTAAGCCATGAAACTGTATTCGCCGAGCAACTCCAGATTCAGCCACGGCATTTTATTGATGCCACGCTCCTGCCAGATCAAACTGTACAGGTTGGCGCCCATGTACAGGGAATAGATCAGATAGGCCTTGTCGCGGATGAAAATGTAAAAGGCAAAATTGATGATGACCAGCGTCAGAATGATGCTGTAAATGCACACAAAAAGCAGACTCAATGTCTGATCGTGCGCCAAATAGTCGCTTTGTGGCACCAGGGTGATGCGGGCGCTGCCGAACAGTCGATTGTCTTTGCTTTCAATCAAAATGTACAGCGCCTTGATGGGCTCACCGGCCGGCAGCGTGAACGCGTAATTTTCACCTGAATAGACGGAATCGGACATGTCCTGATAGCGGTTCTGTATGTCAACCTGGCTCAACCGGCCATCGCTGAACTCACGCATGACACTGACCTTGCGGTAGTACTTTTGCCCAATGCCCAGGGTCATGGTTTCGCTGAAAGCGGTGTTCTCGGGCAAAGTCATTCGCAACGCGATGCGGTTTTCACAGAGGTAATCGTCGCAGATCGGCAAGGTGTCTTTGCGCCAGTCGACTTCCGCCAACCAGGTGGCATCGGCCAGAACTTCGACCGATTCGGGCAAGGTCTCGGCAATCGACAAATCAAACGGCACACTGCTGTCCGGCATGTGCCGAATCTGACATCCGGAGATGCACACAAGCATGAGGGCCGCAAGCGCCGCCTTGAGTCCGCTGTTCATGGTGTTGAAAGATTCTCGAAAAAGCCCGTTAGCACGCATTGTAAAGTGACATACCACCCATTACAATGATTTCATTGGTTTCTGGAGACACACACAAATGCCCCTGTATGAAGACATCAGCCCCTTTTTCGAGACCGGCGATCTGCTGCTTTTTCACGGCCCGGGTCCACTCAGCCGATTCATTGAAGATTGCGAAAACGCACCAATTTCACACGCCGCCACCATCATTCGTCTGCCCAACCACGACCGCCCGTTGCTGTGGACCAGCGATGAGCTGAAAGACATCGTGGATGTGTTGGATGGCAAAAAACACGAAGGCGTGCATTTACTGGATTTGCAGGCGGTGCTGAACATCACCTCAAGCCGTAAATTCCACGACGGCCAGCACTACACGTATTTCTGGCGCAAGTTGAATTGTGACCGCAACGAAGCCTTCATGCAGTCGTTGGATGCATTCATGAAGTCTGTTGATGACGACGCGTTCCCGTCACTGTTCAACATGTTTTTCCATTTCGCCGAAGGACGCCTGGGCATTGCCACCCAATCCAAATCGTTTTTCTGCAGTGAACTGGTCACCGCCACCTACAAGAGCGTTGGCCTGTTGCCGGCCGATCTGTTGAAAAACAGCCTGTCACCGGGCGACTATTACACGGGCCATGGCGTCGATCTGCAAAACGGCGCGACGCTGAATGCACCGATCGAAGTGGCGTATCATGTGGCCAAGCCCAGCTCGACGACCAAGGCACCCTGACCGGGCCGTTGAAATTCAGCGTGTGAACTGATAGCCCAGCGCCGCCACCAGCGCGGCCAGCAGCGCCGCTGAAATGATTTTGATCCAGCTCCAGGGCCGTTCGCCCTGCACTTCGCCGTTTTGCCCGTTGACCATGAACTGGTAAAGTTTGCCCTGGTAATGAAACGCCGACATCCACAGCGGCAGTAAAAACAGTTTGTAGCCGACGTTATTGAATTCCGAATGGATGGATTGAATGCGTTGGTGATCTCCACCGATGTCGCGACGCACCGACGCGCGAATCATGACTTGCATCATGTGCCGCCCCAAACGGTGACCGCGCGGCAGTCCGATCTGATACAGCTCAGAGCGCAGGCCACTCAGGTAATTGCGGTTGTATTGACGTGCGCGGGCCAGATCCCAGCGGTGCATGCGGTTGGTCAATTTCACCGAGATCTTTTCCGAAGCCATCACCAGCACATTGCGAAAGCGGTTGCTGACATGGCCTGAAACCGGGCGCCAGCGGATTTCAACCACCTGGCGACGTTCCATGCTGGTGCGTCCATTGCGCCGAACCGGCACGGTCACCGTTTTATAATAATTGTCACCACGCATGCCTCGGTAGTCGCTTTCCGTATCGGCATCAAAAGACCAGTGCGGCATGTAGGTGCCCGCCAGCGGTCGATCCTGCAATGCCAGGCGTTTCAGTGAATTGGGGGCAAACCAGCGCGATCCGAGCCACTTTTTGAAGGCGTCATTGGCCTGTTCAACCGGTATTTCAAACGGCACCACCGCGTCCGGTTTCAATTGCCTTTGCACCCCGACGTCGATGATGACGTTGCTGTCGCAGTAGGGGCATTCGTCGGCGTGGACGTCCTCGGGCAGTTCAAATCCGGCGCCGCAGTTTTGACACTGCACGTGATGCACGGTCGCGTCCGGCTCCGGCTGCACCAGCTGCAGTACGGCCGCGTCGTACGGGTGCGCGTGAAACACATTGAACGGTTCAGACTCAATCGGTTCGATCGCCCCGCAGCTGATGCAGCGCAGGTTGTGCTGACCGATGGCGTAGTCCATTTCCGAGCCGCATTGGCGGCACTCGAATTGATGCTGTGCTGTCATCCGCCCTGCTTAGCTGGGGATGTCCGGTGGCTGATTGTTCAACAGCGAGGCGATTTCACGAAATGTCTCAGCGCTTTGCCATTCGGCCAGCCCACGGGTCCACACCAGGGTGTTTTCATTGACTTCACCGCGATCAATCATTTCGGCAATTTGCTGCAGATTCACCGGCCCGTGTTTCTCGTTGTTCAACACCAGGTGATAGTGCCGGATGTCCGGCGGTTGCTGCAGCGGATCGGGCGCGGCGTCTTTTTGAGCGGTTTCTTTGCTGGCGCCGTTGCCGTTGGCCATGGCCTGCCCAAAGGACTGCGCCATGGCAAAACCCATGCCCATACCGACACCGGCCGAAGCCATGCCTGCGGGGTTCTGCGCCGCGTCGCGCATCGCCTGCGCGCCCTGATAGCGGGTGAATCGGTCCAGATCGCCCACCGCAATGGAACTGGCGCGTTCATCCAGGGCTTTCTCCACCGCCTCGGGCAGGGAAATGTTTTCCACCAGCATGGTCTGCAATTGCAGGCCGTATTGCCCAAACACGGGGTTGATCTGTTCTTTCAGGAAGCGCCCCAAATCGTCGTAACTTGCGGCCAGATCCAACACCGGCACGCCGCTTTCAGTGACCACGCGGGCGAAAGCAGTGACGATCAAATTTTTCAGCTGCTGGTCAATCTCTTCCAGCACAAAGTGCCCGTCGGTGCCAACGATTTCAGTCAGCAGCACTTTCGGGTCAGTCACGCGGAAGGCATAGGAACCGAAAGCGCGCAAGCGCACCACGCCGAATTCCGGGTCGCGCATCATCAGTGGATTGCGCAATCCCCATTTCATGTCGGTGAACACCCGGGTGTTGAAAAAATACACTTCCGCCTTGAACGGGCTCTCAAAGCCGTGTTTCCAGCCCTGCAAGGTCGACAGAATGGGCATGTTCGCGGTTTCCAGTTTATACAGGCCGGGGCTGAACACATCCGCCGCTTCGCCCTCATTCACCAGGATTGCCAATTGCCCTTCCCGCACCGTCAGCATGGCGCCGTTCTTGATCTCGTTGCCGTAGCGCGGAAAACGGTACGCCAGGGTGTTGCTGGTGTCGTCGGTCCACTCAATGACGTCCACCAATTCACCAAATAATTTGTCCCACAGTCCCATGATCGTGCACTCCGATTGTGAAGAAATGCAGCCATTATACCTGTTTCATGGGTGATTTCATGTGTCATTCGGCGTGCCCGCAATGGACCCGGCCACAGGGGCTTGACCCAGCTCAAACTTTAACCTTGTTTTACAGTAAAGCCATTGCCCCGGTGCCGGTGGCGTGCTACAGTGCACGCCGAATTTTGAACACTGGATGAGAGATGCTACGCATGAAAAAAACATTGATAGTGGCCGCACTGGCCAGCGCCCTGAGCCTGCAAGCCCAGGCCGGAGACATTGAAGCCGGCAAAGCCAAAGCCGCCGTGTGCGCCGCCTGTCATGGCGCCAACGGCATCAGCAACAACCCGCTGTGGCCCAATCTGGCCGGTCAAAAGGAACAGTATTTGCTCAAGCAGATCAAAGCGTTTCGCGACGGCCAACGTACGGACCCGAGCATGGCACCGATGGTGGCCGGGCTGAGCGACGCCGACGCCGAAAATCTGGCGGCATACTTTGCCAGCCTGAAGTAAATCCAAAGCCGTGGCCGCTGCCAATCCGGCAGCGGCTTCACGCGTCGCATTGCGCGCCCGCAACGGGCGGCAATTTCAACCGAATTTTTCATTCTCAATTGAAACGCAACGCATTATAATGTGCGACTTTGCACTGTAATGAGTCACACTATGAGAAGACAGCTGATCACCCTGGCGCTGATCTGTGCCGCCGCCACCGCGCAGGGCAGCGGCGATGAGGAAAAAGGACGCATCAAAGGCTACACCTGCACGGGCTGCCACGCCATCCCCGATTACCGCAACGCCTATCCCAGCTACCGGGTACCGAAAATCGGCGGACAAAACGCCGAATACATCGTCGCCGCACTGAAAGCCTATCGCGACGGACAGCGCCCGCACTCAACCATGCACGCGCAGGCCGCCAATCTGAGCGATCAGGACATGGCCGACATCGCCGCCTATTTCAGCTCATTCAAATAAATTCAGGACGCCATCATGATGAAAACATTGATCACTCTTGCACTGCTTTGCCTGCATTTCAGCGCATGGGCAGCTGACATCCAAGCGGGCCAGGAAAAAGCCACTCAGGTGTGCCAGTCTTGCCATGGACTCGACGGACAAGGCATCGACAGCACCTACCCCAAACTGGCCGGGCAATTTCCAGACTACCTGGCCAAAGCCCTTAATGACTACCGTTCCGGCGCCCGCAGCAACGCCATCATGGCAGGCTTCGCCGCCACACTGACGGACCAGGACATCGAAAATCTGGCGGCTTATTACGGTTCCCTGAGCGAAGGCGCGCTGCAAATCCTGACCGTTAAACATTGATGAAAAATTTCGCCCTCATCACCGGCGCTTCGGCGGGTCTGGGGGCAGAATTTGCACGCCAGCTGGCCGCCCGTGGGTGGCCACTGGTGCTCACCGCGCGCCGCGGCGACCGCCTCGAGGCGCTGGCCGAAGACCTGCGTCAACAACACGGCGTGCAAGTGCATGTGCTGACCGGCGATTTGTCCAAAGCGGACACGCCCCTGGCCTTGCAACAACAGTGCAGCGAACTGGGTTGCACGGTCGACATGCTGGTCAACAACGCCGGCTACGGCGTGCCGGGTGAGTTTGACAGCCACCCACTGGCCACCCACGAAGACATGCTGCAAACCATGCTCACGGCGGTGGTGCAATTGACGCACCTGTTTTATCCGGGCATGAAACAACGCGGTTACGGACGCATCATTCAGGTGTCCTCACTGGCTGGATTTGCACCGCCCACCGCCGGTCACACCCTGTACCCGGCAATCAAGTCCTTTTTGATTAAATTTGCCCAGTCACTGAACCTGGAAGCCAAGGATCACGGCGTGCACGTTTCCGCCCTGTGCCCGGGCTTCACCTACACCGAGTTTCACGACGTCAACGGCACCCGTGTGATGATGTCGAAACTGCCCAAAGGCATGTGGATGCAGGCGGAACAGGTGGTGTGCGAAGGCCTGGATGCGGTGGAGAAAAACCAGCCGGTTAAAATCAACGGATTCAAAAACCGCCTGCTCGCCGGCGTCGCGCGACTGGTGCCGGATCGCTGGATGCGCTCCTTCCTGCAGCGCTTCAGAAAACGCTGAAGTTTTGTCCAGCCCTGAACACCTAGACGCTCGCCAGATTGCCTTTTTTCTGCAGCCAGTCTTTGCGGTCGGCTGCGCGTTTTTTGGCCAGCAACATGTCCAGAATGCCGTGCGTGCCATCGCCGGCGGTGAGCGTCAGCTGCACCAGACGGCGGGTGTCCGGGGCGATCGCGCTTTCGCGCAATTGCGACGGGTTCATTTCGCCCAGCCCTTTGAAGCGGGTGACACTGATTTTGCCCTTGATGTTTTCGCGCTCAATTTTGTCCAGAATCAAATCACGCTCCTGGCCATCAACGGCATAAAATTTTTGTTTGCCCACATCGATCCGATACAGCGGCGGCATCGCCACAAACACATGCCCGGCACGCACCAGCGGTTCAAAATGCCGCAGAAACAGCGCCGAGAGCAGCGTGGCGATGTGCAGACCGTCGGAATCGGCGTCGGCCAGAATGATGACTTTGCCGTAGCGCAACGCGGCCAGATCGGTGGAACCCGGATCGATGCCAATGGCCACCGCCAGGTCGTGCACTTCCTGCGAAGCCATCACCTGCCCGGAATCCACTTCCCAGGCGTTGAGGATTTTCCCACGCAACGGCATGATGGCCTGAAATTCCCGGTCGCGCGCCTGTTTGGCTGAACCGCCGGCGGAATCGCCCTCGACCAGAAACAATTCGCCCTGCATCGGGTCCTGACTGGCGCAGTCGGCCAGTTTGCCCGGCAAGGCCGGCCCGGAGGTGACTTTTTTGCGCACCACCTTTTTGGCCTTGCGCAAGCGTTCCTGCGCGTTGTTGACAGCGCGCAGAGCAATCTTTTCGGCCTCCTCCAGATGTTGGGTGAGCCACAGCAGAAGCGCGTCCTTGACCGCGCCGCTGACAAACCCAGCGATTGAACGGGTCGACAGTTTTTCTTTGGTCTGGCCGGAAAACTGCGGGTCTTTGAGTTTGCAGGACAGCACGTAGTTGACCCCGGCCCACACATCGTCCGGGGCGATTTTCACCCCGCGCGGTAACAGGTTGTGGCTGTCGGCGTATTCCCGCACGGCTTCGGTCAAGCCGGTGCGCAATCCATTGACGTGGGTGCCGCCCTGAGCCGTTGGGATCAGGTTGACGTAACTTTCGGTCACCGGTTCAGCGCCGTCGACCCAACCCAGGGTCCATTCCGCCACGTGTTCATCGTCGGACGACTGGCCACTGAAGCCCGCCTGGGGCAACAATTCGGCGCCGTCCAGAGATTCGCGCAAATACGCCGCCAGACCGTCCTCGTACTGCCAGGAGTCTTTTTCATCGGTGTGGCGGTCTTCAAACTCCACGCACAAACCGGGGCACAACACCGCCTTGGCCTTGAGCAGATGGCGCAAGCGTTTGATCGCCACTTTGACACTGTCGAAATATTTGGCGTCCGGTGTGAACTGCACGCGGGTGCCGGTGTTGCGTTGCCCCACCGCGCCGACTTCACTGAGTTCCTTGACTTTTTCGCCGTGTTCAAATGCCATGTGGTATTCTTTGCCGTCGCGCTTGACCCAGACATCCAGCCGCTCACTCAAGGCATTCACCACCGACACACCCACGCCGTGCAGACCGCCGGAATAGGTGTAATTCTTATTGGAAAATTTGCCGCCGGCGTGCAATTTGGAGAGGATCAGCTCGACCCCGGAAACGCCGTGCTGTTTGTGCATGTCCACCGGCATGCCGCGGCCGTCGTCCTGCACTTCAATGCTGCCGTCGGTGTGCAGAACCACGGCAATTTTTCGCGCGTGACCGGCCAGCGCTTCATCGACCGAATTGTCCACCACTTCCTGTATCAGGTGATTTGGGCGGGTGGTGTCGGTGTACATGCCCGGGCGCTTGCGCACCGGGTCCAGGCCGGACAAGACTTCAATGTCCTGGGAACTGTATTGACTCATGCGTTGATCCATTTAATTGAGCAGCCGATGCTGGGATACTGGGTGCCGCTGCAATGACCGCTTGTGGCCACTTCACGCATGGCTTCCAGCAAATCGCGACGCAAGCCGCTGCCGTCGCTGCGCACACCGCCGGCATCCAGCCGACCGCGATAACGCAGCCGGCCGTCGGCATCAAGACCAAAAAAGTCCGGCGTACACACCGCCCCGTAGGCGCGCGCCACCGTCTGCTCTGCATCCAGTAAATAAGGAAAAGGGAAATCGAATGCGCGAGCCACCTGCTGCATCTGGGCGAAGGAATCTTCCGGGTAATCGCTCGGGTCATTGGACATAATGGCCACCGCATTGACCCCCAGGGCCTGCATCGCCCGGCAATCGGTCACCAGGCGTTCACGAATGGCTTTGACGTAGGGGCAGTGATTGCAAATGAACATCACCACCAGGCCTTTTTCACCCATGCACTCAGTCAGCGTCCAGTGGCGCCCATCCACACCGGGCAACGCAAAAGCGGGCGCTGTGCTGCCCTGTTCTACCGCCGGTGAATTCATCAATGCCATGCGCCGCCGCTCCCGTTGCCGTATCGATTTAAAGTCGACTATTTTGCAGTCTGTGGCGGCCCTGTCAAGTGGCGCGACGGGTTTTACTCAGCCTCATGCAAAAGAGAGGCCACATAGGCCGGCACCACTTCGGAAGCGGGTCCATAGTGGTGTTCGGCGAAGTCATTTTGCACATCCGAAGGCACCAGGTTCAATTCCACCGTGTGCGCGCCGGCGGCGCGCGCCACCTGCACCAGCCCGGCCGCTGGGTACACGGAGCCAGAGGTGCCGATGGAAATGAACACATCACATGTGCACAGCGCCGCGTGGATTTCATCCATGCCAATCGGCATTTCACCGAACCACACAATGTGGGGACGCAAGCCGCCGGCCTGACCGCAGTCCTGACACACAGAATCCACCGCGATGTCCTCACGCTGCGTCGACACCGTTTGGCAATGCAGGCAACGTTTTTGCAGCAGGGAGCCGTGCATGGGCAGCACCGATTGACTGCCGGCGCGCTGATGCAAATCGTCCACGTTTTGCGTCACCAGCAGCAGGTTTTCACAGCCCTGCTCCAGCGCCACCAGCGCGCGGTGTGCCGCGTTTGGCTCCACCTGGGCCAGATTGGCCCGGCGGGCGTTGTAAAAACGGTGCACCAGCTGTGGATCGCGCTCGAATGCCTCGCAAGTGGCCACGTCCTCAACCCGGTGGTTTTCCCACAAACCGTCGTGATCGCGAAATGTTTTCAGGCCCGATTCCGCCGAAATGCCGGCGCCGGTGAGGACCACTATGGATTGTTTCAGCATGCGTTGTTCCCATGACGGTTGAATGCGTTGAACGAAGCCCGGCAGTTCAGCCAGTGCGTGCGCCGAAGACGTGCAAGAGCGGGCGGTTTGACTTTACAATGCGGACGAATATACATAGAATTGTCAGGCTTCATTTTAAGGCCCTGTTTTGAGCAGTCAAGTACAACCCGTCACATACCTGAGTGTGGACCAGGTGGTCTGTGAAAAAGGCGGGTTGCCGTTGTTCAAACCCGTCAGTCTGACAGTGCAAAGCGGGCAGATGGTGCTCTTCAGTGGCAACAACGGGGTTGGCAAAACCACCCTGCTGGAAAGCCTCAGCGGCCTGAACACCTGGCACCACGGACGCATCGACCGTCTGCCGGGCGCCGACCCCCTTGAATGGCGTCGTCAGAGCGTTTACATCGGCCACAAATCGGGCCTGAAAAATCACCTGAGCTGCGAGGAAAACCTGCAATTTCTCGCGCGCCTCAAAGGCTTCACTGGAGACACCGAAGCCCTCTACGATGCCTTGCATGACGCCGGCCTGAACGGCCGCGAACTGTTGTTGGCCGGGCGCCTGTCCGCGGGACAGAAAAAACGACTGTCTCTGGCCCGGCTGAGTTTGATCAACTGCCCATTGTGGATTCTGGATGAACCGGCGGTCAATCTGGATCGCCCCGGACAGGATTGGTTCAATGGCAAAATTCATTCACACCTGGGACGTGGTGGCGCGGTGTTGATCACCGCGCACAACGACGCGGCGTTGCGCGAACGCTGCGACATCAATGTGCATTTGGAAGCGGCGTGATCGGGGCTCTGATCAAACGCGACCTGATTTCCGGCTGGCGGCGCAAGACGCAAATCATCCAGCCGTTGGCTTTTCAGACCCTGGTGATTCTGATGTTCCCGCTGGCGCTGGGGGCATCACATCAGGGCCTGAGCCAGATCGCCGCTGCGGTGATCTGGATTTTGGCTTTGCTGTCCACGCTGCTGACTCTGGAGCAGATTTTCAAGGAAGACTACGAGGACGGCTCTCTGGAAGCCTATTTTTTGTGCCCGGCTCCGCTGGTTCAGGTGGTGCTGGCCAAATCGTTGGCACACTGGATACTGACCGGCATTCCGGTGTTGCTGTTTGCGCCCCTGGCGGCGCTGCTGCTGCACATGCCACAGCCGGCGCTGCCGGTGCTGATCTTGTCATTGTTGCTGGGCACCCCCATATTCAGCCTGATGGGCGCCTTGGGTTCAGCGCTGGTGATGCGTCTAAACAACGGTGGCATGTTGCTGACTGTGCTGGTGATGCCGCTGATGGTGCCTTTGTTGATTTTCGGCGCTGGCGCGGTGACCGAGACGCTGCTGTCCAATTCCGCGCGCGGACACCTGCTGTTGCTCGGCGCCATGCTGGTGACTTCCCTGTTGCTGCTGCCCTGGGCCACGGCCGCGGCGATCCGCACCAACCTGGAATGATTCGCGTGCACACATCAACAACAGCTGAACACGTTGCAGCAAGACTTGAATCCGGCGACAATGGTGCGCGGCAAATTTTAATGGACACGATTGCATGAACAAACTGGTCAAACTGTACCATCAAATGGGTTCGCCCCCCACATTTTACCGCTTCAGCGGTGCGCTGGCGCCATGGTTGCTGGGCTGTGCCCTGTTGCTGGGCGGTTGGGCGCTGTATGATGGCCTGCTGCTGGCGCCGGAAGACTACCAGCAAAAAGATGCCTATCGGATTATTTTTGTGCACGCCTCCTCGGCCTGGATGTCGATGATGATTTACGCCGTGGTCGGGCTGTGTGGCCTGATCGCTTACATCTGGCGCATCAAGGTGGCCGAAGCCCTGATGATCGCTTCATTGCCGGTCGGCACCGCCTTCACCGCCATCACCCTGCTCACCGGCATGATGTGGGGCAAGCCGATGTGGGGCACCTACTGGGACTGGGACGCGCGCATGACATCGGAGCTGGTGCTGCTGTTTCTGTATTTTGGTCTGATCGCCCTGCACGCGGCCTACGCCGAAGACCCGCGAAAAGCCGCCCGCATCACGGCGCTGGTGGCCATCATTGGGCTGGTCAATCTGCCGGTGATTCATTATTCCGTGAAATGGTGGTCCAGCATACATCAAGGCACCACCGTGTCGCTGTTCAAGGAGAATAAAATGCCCTGGAGCATGTTGCGCCCGTTGCTGGTGATGGCCCTGGCGTGCAAGTTTTACTACGGCTATTCGCTGCTGTCCCGGGCGCGGCTGTATCTGCTGAACACGGAAATGCACAAAAAATGGGTCGCCGATGTGGCGCAGGAGCAGCGCGCATGAGTGAATTTCTGGCCATGGGCGGCTATGGGTTTTACGTCTGGTCTTCCATCGGCGGTTTTGTGCTTTTGCTGGTGCTGGACTGGCTGACCATTCGGGCACAAAAAAGCCGCGTGAAACGTTTGTTGATGTCGTTGAGGAGAAAACACAAATCATGACACCCACCCGTAAAAAGAGATTGATGCTGATCGCGCTGGTGCTGATCGGCGCCGGTGTGGTCACCGCATTGATGCTGACCGCATTCAAGGACAACATTCAGTATTTCAAAGACCCCTCGCACATTCACAACGGTGACTACCCGAAAAACCGCAATTTCCGTCTCGGCGGCATGGTGGTGGAAGGCAGTGTGCAGCACGCGCAGGAAGAACTCAAGGTGCGTTTTGACCTGACCGACAACGCGCACGTGACCACAGTGGAATTTGCCGGCATATTGCCGGATCTGTTTCGCGAGGGCCAGGGCATCATCGCCATCGGACAACTGGACGCGACCGGGGTGTTTCAGGCCGATGAAGTGCTGGCCAAACACGACGAAAACTACATGCCACCGGAAGTGCATGAAGCCATGAAAAACAAGGAGTCCTGATGCTGGCTGACAGCGGTTTATATCTGTTGATCCTGAGCACGCTGTGTGCTTTTGTGTTGATGCTGTTGCCGATGGCGGGTTATTTCAGCGGCCGTCAAACCTGGATGCGCAGCGCCCGGCCACTGGCCTACACCCTGTTTGCCCTGTCGCTGGCCACCTTTGCGGTGCTGGTTGTCTTGTTCGTGCTGCAGGACTTTTCCGTCACCTACGTGTGGCGCAACTCCAACAGCCTGCTGCCGCTGCGCTACCGCGTCTCTGCGGTGTGGGGTGGGCACGAAGGCTCGATCCTGATGTGGGTCACCATCCAATGCCTGTGGATTGCCCTGGTGGCGCGCTTCAGCCAATCTTTGAGCCTGTCTCAAGTGGCGCGCGTGTTGTCGGTGCTGGGCCTGGTGGCGCTGGGGTTTCTGGCCTTTGTGCTGTTCACATCCAACCCGTTCGACCGCACCTTTCCGGTGCCGCAGGATGGCTTTGATCTGAATCCATTGTTGCAGGACATCGGTCTGATTCTGCACCCGCCCTTGTTGTACATGGGCTACGTGGGCCTGTCGGTGGCCTTTGCCCTGTCCATCGCCGCACTGATCGGCGGGCGCATTGATGAACACTGGATTCGCTGGTCGCACCGCTGGACCAACCTGGCCTGGGCCTTTCTCACCGTCGGCCTGGTGCTGGGCAGCTGGTGGGCTTATTACGAACTGGGCTGGGGCGGCTGGTGGTTCTGGGATCCGGTGGAAAACGCCGCATTCCTGCCGTGGCTGGCCGGCACCGCGTTGATTCACGTGCAGGCGGTCTCGCAACGCAAAAACGCGTTTCGCGGCTGGACCGTGCTGCTGGCCATTGTGGCCTTCAGTCTGAGTGTGCTGGGCACCTTTCTGGTGCGTTCAGGCGTGCTCACATCGGTGCACTCCTTCGCCGCCGACCCCGGACGAGGCCTGTTTGTGCTGGCCCTGCTGGGCGTGTTCACCGGCGGGGGGTTGAGCCTGTACGCGCTGCGAGCCGGGCGCTTGAAGTCCACTCAGTCGATTGAACTGGCATCGCGGGAAACCCTGATGCTGCTCAACTCGTTGATCTTCAGTGTCGCGGCCTTTGCCATACTGCTGGGCACCCTGTTTCCGCTGATTTTTGAAGCTTTTGGCAAGAAAATTTCCGTGGGTGCGCCGTATTTTGGGCTGGTGTTTTACCTGTTGATGGCGCCGGCGGTGTTTCTTTTGCCTTTTGGCGCGATGATGCGCTGGCACCGCGACGCGTTCAGACCGTTGCTGCGGCCCATGGGGCTGATGGCCCTGCTGGCCTTGGCGCTCACGGCGCTGCTGTGGTGGGTCTTCAAACCCTTACACATCAAAGCGATCTTTGGCCTGCTGGGCGCCAGCTGGCTGCTGTTCACGGCACTGCGTGCCATGGCCACACAGCGGGGCCGTTTCACCGCCGCTGTTATTGGCATGCACATGGCGCATCTCGGTGTGGCGGTGTTTGTCTTTGGGGTATCGATGACCGAGCACACCGACGTAGAGAAGGACCTGCTGATGCAGCCGGGTCAAACGGAAACGGTGCATGGCATTGAAATGCGCTTCACCGGCGTGCAACAAGTGGAACGGGAAAATTACCGCGCCGATCAGGGCGCATTCGACTTGCGTTACCCCAACGGCGATGCGATCACCCTGCACCCGCAGAAACGCTATTATCCACGGCAACAAAAACCCATGACTGAAGCGGCCATTGATCCACGACTCACACAGGATGTATACATCTCTCTGGGCAATCCCATCGGTGACGATGGCGGCTGGTCAGTGCGCATATACATCAAACCCTTCATCCGCTGGATGTGGTTCGGCGGACTGATGATGTTGTTGGGCGCACTGATTGCCGTGGCGGATCGATCTCACCGACGCGTCGATCGCACACGGCTGGATGAATTGATGCAACAAACGGTGCCGGTCAAATGAAGAAAATTCTGCTCAGTCTGTTGCCGTTGCTGGCTTTTGTCGCTTTATTCTGGCTGCTGTATCAGGGCATCGGCAAAGACCCCAAGATTGTGCCCTCGCCGCTGATCGGCAAACCGGCCCCCGATTTCTCTCTGCCCACGCTGAGCGGCGATCGCACGCTGAGCAAGGCCGATCTGCTGGGCCAGGCTTATCTGCTCAATGTCTGGGGCAGCTGGTGTCCCAATTGCCGGGTGGAACACCCGCACATCCAAAGCATCGTCGATGCAGGTCTGATCGATGTCTACGGTTTCAATTACATGGACGATCATGCCAATGCGGAGGCCTGGCTGCAGCGCTTTGGCAATCCGTACACGGCGGTGCTGGTGGACGATGGCAAAACCTCCATTGATTTTGGTGTCTATGGCGCGCCGGAAACTTTTTTCATAGACGCCCAAGGCGTTGTTCGGCACAAGGTGGTGGGCGAAGTGAACCCCCGCGTAATCGAGGAGGAACTGATGCCATTCATTCGCCAGTATGGAGTGCAAAAATGAAGCGCACAGCCTGCAAAATATTTTTAAGTTTGATTCTGAGCTTTTCACTGCAAGCATATGAAGTGTATGAATTCAATGACCCACTGAAGGAACAGGTGTTTAAACGACTGATTGAGGAAACCCGCTGTCTGGTGTGCCAGAATCAGAACATCGCCGATTCCGATGCACCGCTCGCCGGCGAGTTGAAAGAGTTGATCTTCACACAACTCAACGCCGGACAAAGCGAGCAGCAAATTGTTGATTATCTGGTGCAGCGCTACGGCGATTTCGTGCGCTATGATCCGCCGCTGCGCGCCGACACCCTGGCGTTGTGGTTGGCGCCTTTTGCGCTGTTGCTGATTGGGCTCATCGTATTATTGAAAAAAATCAAGGCCACCGACCATGCATGATCTGCTGATCCCAAGCGCCATTGCGCTGACCGCCGGCGCGCTGTTTTTCCTGCTGTATCATGGCAATGAACGCCGACGCGAACGCGCCTGGTTATTGCAACAACTGAAAAAACCGGACCTGGATGCCAGCGAACGCGAACGCATCGGCGCGCGCCTGCAGGCGGTCATGCAAGTGCGCGACGCCGGTGCAAGCTGGCGCATGACGGCGCTGGTGCTGCTGTTGTCGGGGCCAGCCTCCCTGTGGCTGTTTTCCGTGTTGCAACAATCCCCGCCACCGGCCAGCGCGCAATCGGCGGCCGATGCGCCCGATCTGGAAACCGCCATGCGGCGTTTACAACAACGTCTGGCAGAAAATCCGGATGACCTGGAAGGCCAGACCCTGCTGGCCCGAAGTCTGGTGTCACTGCAACGCCACGCGCAGGCGGTGACTGCGTATCGCAAAGCACTGCAACTGGCGCCGCAGTCCGATGTGTTGATGACCGAACTGGCCGAGGCCTTGGCCTACGCCGCCGGCTCCCGACAACTGCCCGATGAATCCATGCAGTGGCTGCAGAGCGCCCTGCAAATCAATCCAGACAACCAAAAAGCCCTGTGGCTGCTGGGCATGGGCCATCTGAGCCATGAGCGACTCGAACAAGCCAACGCCCTGTGGACGCGCCTGCTGCCGCTGGTGCAGGATGCGCGGGCACGCGATGCCTTGTTGCAGCAGCTGAACAGTCTGCGCGGTGAATTGGGCCTGCCTGCGTTGCAGGCCGGCGACGATGCGCCTGTTGCAGGGGGCATCCGCGTGCGCGTGCGCGCGACCGACGCCGTGCGCGCCCAGCTCAACGGCGGCGTGCTGTTCATTGCCGCGCGGCGCGCGGACGGCCCTCCGATGCCGCTCGCCGCTCGCCGCATTGAACCCAGGCAATGGCCGGTGGAATTGACTTTAAATGAGCGCGACGTGATCCAGCCGGGCGCCACACTGGAAGCCTCCGGTGAGTTGCTGATCTCGGCCAAATACAGTAAAAGCGGTACTGCCACGCCATCGAGTGGTGATATAATTTCGCGCGTAAAGCGTTACAACAGCGAAACATCGCAATTGATTGAATTAATTCTGGATCAGGTGGTTGAATGAGCACACGAAAAGTACCCGAATTGAATCTGGTTGATTACCTGGAAGGCAGCAACCTGGAAAAACAGCGTTTCATCGACAATTTTTACGCCGGTCTCAAAGACTATGGTTTCATTGTGTTGAATCCGCACGATTTTGATTTTCAACTGGTGGAAGACTGTTACGACATGTTCAAACAGTTTTTTGCCCTGCCCACAGAGATCAAGCAGCACTACAATTGCCACAACGGCGGCCGTCGCGGCTACGTGCCCAAACTGGTTGAACACGCCAAGGACAACCCCGACAACCCGGATCTGAAAGAGTACTGGCACGTCGGTCGAGAACTCGGCGCCGACAACCCCCTGTACCGTGTCTACCCCAACAACGTCTGGGCCGACAAGGAAATACCCGGTTTCCGGGAAAAAACCTGGGGCCTGTATCAGCAACTCGATCGGGTGGCACAAACCATGTTCAAATCCCTGGCCACTTCGCTGGATGTGGCGCCGGATTATTTTGAAAAACTCACCGCGGACGGCAATTCCATCCTGCGCGCCATACACTACCCGCCATTGAAGGAATTCAATCTGGCCAATTCGGTGCGCGCCGCTGCGCATGAAGACATCAACCTGATCACTTTACTGGTGGGTGCCACCGACAGCGGCCTGGAATTGTTGGACCGCGATGGTCAGTGGCTGGCGGTGGAAAGCACACCGGCGCAAATCGTGGTGGATTCCGGCGACATGCTCTCGCGCATGTGCAACGACGTGATCCCGGCCACTACGCACCGTGTGGTCAATCCCAGCAACGACACCTCGGCGCGCTATTCCATGCCGTTTTTCTGTCATCCGCACCCTGAAGCGGTGCTCAGCTGCATCCCGTCCTGCGTGGGCAGCGGGGCCAAATACCCCGACATCACCTCTCAGGCATTTCTCGACCAGCGCATCAAGGAAATCGGACTTTAAGCGCGACGGATTCGACGCCCATGCCCCCCCGACAGGTCAAAGCGTGGCGTGTCTCTCCGGGCCAGCCCGGTCGCCTGCAAAGCCATGCACTGGATCCGCTTGAATCCGGACAAGTGCGGGTGCACGTGCACTGGGCCGCCATCAACTACAAGGACGCCCTCTCCGCCGCCGGCAACAAGGGGGTAACCCGCAAGTATCCGCACACGCCCGGCATCGATGCCGCCGGCGTGGTTGCCCGATCCAGCGACGACCGATTCAGGG
>JBNLBT010000007.1:0-66341 GCA_050303435.1 Marinicellaceae bacterium | reverse complement strand
TCACCGTCGGCCGCGCCATTCATTCCTTGGCATCCTTTTCAGCCGTCAGGCGCTCACTCTGCCAGTCATCGGGCAAGGCCTTGCTGGCCCGCGCGCCCAGTTTTTTCAGCATTTCCGCCTTGCCGATCAGGTTGCCGCGCCCGGATTTGAGTTTGTTCTCGGCCGCGTGCCAGGCTTCATCGGCCTGATCCAGGCGGGTTTTGATGGCGCTCAAATCGTCGGTGAAACCCACCAGCTTGTCGTACATCAACCCGGCCTGTTGGGCGATTTTCAGCGCGTTGGCATTTTGGTCTTCGTTCTGCCACAGCAGCGCCACGGTGCGCAAAGTGGCCAGCAGATTGCTGGTTGACAACATCAGGATGTTTTTCTTGAAGGCCTCTTCAAACAATTGCGGTTTGGCATTCATGGCCTCCAGATAGGCCGCTTCCACCGGCACAAACATCAAGACAAAATCCACCGTGCGCAGCCCTTCAATGTTCTGGTAGTCTTTGCCGGACAGCGATTTGACGTGTGCCTGCAGGGAGGCGATGTGCGCGTCCAGGTGTTTGGGCCGATCCCCCTCTTCGCAGTTGATGTACTGTTCATAGGCGGTCAGCGAGACCTTGGCGTCGATGATCATGTCCTTGTTTTTTGGCAAGTGGATGATCACGTCCGGGCGATAGCGGCTGTTGTCGGCGCCAACCAGATGTTTTTCCACCTCGTACTCCCGCCCCTGCTGCAGACCCGAAGCCTCCAGCACGCGCTGCAGCACCAGCTCACCCCAATTGCCCTGGGTTTTGCTTTCGGCCTTGAGCGCGCGCGTGAGGTTGCGCGCCTCTTCAGAAATGTTCATGTTCAAGGCACGCAAATTGGTCAGCTCGTGCTGCAGCACTTCGAACTGCGCGTGGCCCTTGGCGCTGGAGTCGTTGACGAGTTTTTGAAATCCCTCGATCTGTTTGCTTAAAGGTTTCAGCAACAAATCCAGGTTGTGGCGGTTTTGCGCAGTGAATTTATCCGATTTGTCGTCCAGCACCTTTTCTGCCAGGCGATGAAACTGCTGCTTGAACAAGTCTTCGGACTGGCGCAGAAATTCTTTCTGCTCGCGGTGCCGCTCGAGCAGTTCTTCCAGGCGGGTGCGCAGCACCGATCGTTCCGTGTTGACGCGCTTGAGTTCAACCTCCAGTGTTTCCAGCCGCGCGCTGTCCTGTTGCAGGTTGTGCACCCGCTCCTGCAGGGACGATTCGCGCGTGCTCAAAGCCAGCACCCGCGCCTCATTGCGCTTCAATTCCTCTTCCAGTCGCGCCAGCCGTTCGCGCGCGTCATGGACTTCAGTCTGTCGAGTGTCCTGCCCCGCCTGAAAGGCGCTTTGCTCAACCCGACGGCGCAACCACAGGCCCGCGATGAGCATCACCAACAGCACAAGAAGAGCCGTCGAGGCCACCCAGAACAGCGGGTTTGCGGCCATCATATCTGTCAATTTTTGCATGCATCTATGCTATCATTAGCGATCATTTTAGACAAAGGTAATTGCGGATGCGGGTGGTTAAATATCTGATATTGGCGTTGGCATTTCTGGTCATTCTGTTCTTTGTGGTCGGCCAGTTTTTGCCCAGCAAACGCACCGTCACCCGCGAGATTGAAATCGACCGACCGGTGCGCATGGTGTTCAAAAACATCAACAGCATGCACCAGTTCAATCGCTGGTCGCCATGGGCCGATCTCGACAGCCAGGCAGAATACACCTTCAGTGGACCGGAATACGGCGTGGGCTCAACCATGCGCTGGTCGGGCAACGACGAAGTCGGTTCAGGCGAACAAACCATTGTGGCCAGTGAAAAGAACCAATCGGTCACCACATCACTGCAATTCGGTGATGAACCCAATCCGTCCACGGCCACATTAAAAACCATTGCTCATGGCGACGACAAGACCCTGCTGGTTTGGACATTTGAAACTGAACTCAACGACACCCTGGCACGCTATTTTGGCCTGATGCTGGAAGACATGTTGGGCCCCATGTATGAAAAAGGCCTGCGCAACCTCAAGGCCCTGAGCGAGTCACAGAAACTGTACGATTTCTCCCGCATCGAGTTGCTCAAAGTCGAAGGCCACAACATGCTGTACGTTGAACGCAGTGCCGAAGGCTCCATGCAGAACCTCAGCCGCGCGCTGGCACAGGCCTATCAGACCTTGATGGGATACATCCACAGCAACGACATCGGTGAATTCGGCCGGCCGATGGCGATCACCCGTCACAAGGACGACATGCGCTGGGATTTTGCCGCCGCGATCGAGGTCGACATCGACTCAATTGACACCCTCGGTGAAGTCAGACTGGGCCGCACCCACGCCGGCAAAGCCTTGCGACTGGTGCAGCAGGGCCCCTATGAGCAGATCGCCGAATCACTGGAATTGCTGCGCGCCTACATGCAGGAGTACGGCCTTAAGGCCAATGGGGATTTGTGGGAAGTGTACGTGTCGGACCCGGCCGAAGTGGCCAGCGATGAAATCATCACGCACATTTACCAACCGGTGAAATAAACGCCTCCTGACCGCAGCCATCCAGACTGAATCGGCAAGACGGATCGGCGGGTCTGCCGCACATCACCGCCTGCGCAAATGCAGACGCAACGCACACGCCACGTGGGCACAGCACACATGTCATTGATTGGGTTTGAACGTTTGATCCGATCGGTTTGAGCCCTGCCTGAGTGTGCGCAACACCGCCAGCGATTCCGACCTCAGAAATTCCGTGAGTTCAATCGAATTCCGCGCGCGGGTTGCGCGCCATCAACTCTTTAAGTGCCTGGTGCGGGGTCATTTGTCCATTGACCACCTTCCACACGTGCTCGGCGATCGGCATGTCGACGTCGTGTTTGCGCGCCAGACGCATGACTTCGTCGGCGGTGCCGATGCCTTCGACCACCTGGCCGATCTCGGCGCGCGCCTCGGCCACCGATTGGCCGCGACCCAGGGCCAGACCCATGCGCCGGTTGCGCGACAGATCGCCGGTGCTGGTGAGCACCAGATCGCCCAGACCGGACAGCCCCATCAGGGTTTCCGGCTGACACCCCAGCGCCTGACCCAGACGCAGCATTTCCGCCAGACCGCGGGTCAACAACGCCGCGCGGGTGTTGTCACCCAGATTCATGCCATCGGCAATGCCGGTGGCCAGGGCCAGAACGTTTTTCACCGCGCCGCCCAGTTCGGCACCGATCAGATCGTCGGTCAGATACACGCGGAACAAATCGCTGCGCAAGGCTTCGGCCACGTCTTCGGCAAATTCCGGACAACGCGAGGCCACGGTCACCAAAGTCGGCTTGCCTTCGGCCACGTCCTTGGCAAAGGACGGACAGGTGACCAACGCAATCGGCGTGCCAGAGGGCAGAATGTCTTCAGCCACCTGATGCAGAAAACGGCCGGTGCCGGGCTCAAAGCCTTTGCTGGCCCAGGCCAGCGGGCGCTCGCCAATCAACGGTTTGACCTGCTTGAGTATGTCGGCAAAGGCGTGCGAAGGACACACCACCAGCACCGCGTCGCAGTCCGACACCGCGGCGGCCAGGTCGTGACTCAAGTGCAGATTTTCAGGGAATTCAATGCCCGGCAGATACGCGGCGTTGCTGCGTTCCTGGGACATGCGAGAGATTTTTTCAGCGTCGCGGCCCCACAACACCGTGGGCGCCGACCGGGCCATTTGAATGGCCAGGGCGGTGCCCCACGATCCGGCGCCCAGAACCGCGAATTTCATGCGCTTTATTGGGTGGTTTCAGTGGACGCCTGTTGCTGCGCCTTCTGCATTTGCTCGGCGTACAGCTGGTCGAAATTGACCGGTTGCAACATCAGCGGCTGAAAGCCGCCGTTGGACACCAGCTCGCTGACTTTCTGGCGCGCGTAGGGGAACAGCACGTTCGGGCAATAGGCGCCGAGGATCTGGTGCAACAGCTGGTCGCCAAAATTTTTCAGGTTGAAAATACCGGCTTGCTGGACTTCCACCAGGTAGGCGGTTTTTTCATTGACTTTACAGGTCACGGTCACGGCCAGGTTGACTTCGTAGTTTTCTTCATCCAGCTTCTGCACTTTCTGGTTCAGGTTCAGCTTGATGTCCGGCTGTCCCTGCTCGGCGAAAATGCCCGGTGAATTGGGGGTTTCAAATGACAAGTCTTTCAGATACAAGCGCTGCAGTGACATGGTCGCCTGTGGATTGACCTGATCGGCGGCGGCTGCATTGGCTGTGTTTTGTTCTTCTGACATAATGTTTTCCTGATTGTATGCTGTATTAAAAAATGAGTTTTCCTGGCCGCGCCTCAATGCGCGCGGCACAATTTATTTGCTTAAGGGCAATTTGTCGTTGACCCAGGCGCGCAGCCCGCCGGACAGATTGAACACGCCGTCGTGACCAGCGGCCACCAGGTGGCGACAGGCCTGACGCGAGGTGTGCCCGTGATCGCAATAGGCGATGACCGGGCTCTTTTTCAGTTTGTCCAGTTTGGCGCGGCCGTCTTTGAGTTCATCAAGCGGCATGTTGATGGCGTTGACGATGTGGCCCTGTTTGTAGGCGTCGGCCGAGCGCACGTCGATGACTTTGGCGTTCTGTTGATTCACCAGGCGGGTCAGCTGATCGGTGGTGATGCTTTTGACCGGTCCCGATTTTTCATTCATCAAGGTGAACAGATAAAGGAACAGCACCGCAATAAAAGACAGCGACAAAAACCAGTGGTTGCCCACAAATTCAGCCAGTTGTTCCATACACCACCCGCAAATACAAAACACACAATATAAGGTATAATCGCAAATAATCAAGAGCTGAGTGATTCAAATATTTTGTCCGGACGCCGGACGCTGCGAAGGCCCCGGGCGGCCCACGTTTCGCCAGCGCAGGCGGCACCGGATTGAACCGACCGGACCATGCCATTTCACGTTTTTCTTCAGGGCCTGCCATCACGTTTTATACGGTTGTTGCCGTGTCTGGTTTTTTGCCTGCTGGCACCGGCCGCGCTGTCGCAGGAAGCCGCTTCCGAAGCCGAAATAGAAAGCCGCCTGACGCAAATCCGCGTGGCTCTGAACGACCTGAAAAACCGCCTCAATCAAGCCGAAGGCGAGGAAAGCAAACTGCTTGAGGAACTGCAGGCTCAGGATCAGCGCATCAATGAAACCGGCCAGGCCATTTACGCGCTGCAACAACAAATCAAAAAATCCCAGTTGCAGATCGATGCCCTGAATGCGCAGTTGGCGGAAAAAAACGCCGGCATCGAAAACCAGAAGAACCAGATTCTAGAGTTGCTCAAGCTGAAAATCTACATTGACCACGACCGCACACTGAAATTGCTGTTGCTCAGTCCGGACAATTCAGCGGCCGAAATCACCCACCATCAGATCAATTTCCTGCAAACGCGGCTGTATTCACTGATCGGCGAAATTGCGGTGCAAATCGCGCAGCTGATCCGCATCAAACAGGACCTCAGCGCACACACCGAAGACCTGCTCGAGCAACAGGAAGACCTGGGTCGCCAGGACGCCCAACTGCGTGCACAGAAAGGCGAGCGCACCGTGGTGCTCAAAGCGCTGCAAAAAACCATCCGCGCCTACCGCGATGAGTCGGACAGCCTGAGTCAGGACCGCCAACGCCTCAACACGCTGCTCAGCCAGATCAAGAACCTGCTCACCGATCTGCCCGATGACCTGGGCAAGAACACCCTGTTCAGCCGCTTGCGCGGGCAACTGTCAAAACCCCTGAGCGGCCCGATCATTCGCGCCTTCAACGCCTTGCGCACCGGCGGCACCCGCTGGGACGGGGTGGTGATTCAAAACGACGCCGGGCAACCGGTCAACGCGGTGGCCTACGGCCGCGTGGCTTTCGCCGACTGGCTGCGCGGATACGGCCTGCTGGTGATCCTCGATCACGGCGACGACTATTTAACCCTGTATGGCCACAACCAGTCGATACTTGTTGAACCCGGCGACTGGGTGCAGGCCGACCAGGTGATCGCCACGGCCGGCAATTCCGGCAGTCTGACCGACGCCGGCGTGTACTTTGAAATCCGCAAACAGGCGGCGCCGCAAAATCCCGTGAAATGGTTCAAATCGCCCTGATCATTCGGCCTTGAAAATGGCCTTAAACAGGGTCGTAAACGCGCCGCCAGGCGTGACAATTGTTGACAAATATCAATCTATTACCCGATACTGTTTGAGTAAAATTTACCCATCACATCCATCAAGGAGCTTTGCATGAAAAAATTGATCACCCTCGCTTCGGCGTTTCTGAGTTTCAATGCCCTGGCCGTACAACAAGGCGACTGGATTTTTCACGTCCGCGCCATCAACGTTTCACCCGACGACGATTCCAGTGCGATCCGTGTGGACGGCGGGCCAGTGGCCGGCACCGGCGTGACCGTGGACAGCGGCCTGTCGCTGGATCTGTCCTTTGCCTACATGTTCACCGATCGCTGGGCGGTTGAATTGCTGGCCGACATCAGCTCCAAACACAGCGCCTCTTCGGTGGGCCTGGGCGGACTGGGCGTGCCCGACGGCACCGAACTGGTGGAAGCCAACGTGTTGCCACCCACGGTGTTTCTGCAGTACCAGTTCAACCCCACAGGTTCGGTGCGTCCCTACGCCGGCCTGGGCATCAACCACACGCTGTTTTTCAGTGAAGACCTGACCCCGGCGGCCGAAGCTGCACTGGGTGCGGACAATCTGGACATGGACAGCTCCACCGGGCTGGCCGGTCAATTTGGCATTGATTTTGACATCAATGACAACTGGTTCTTCAGTGTTGATATTAAATACATCAACATCGACACCACCGCATCGTTTGACACCGCGCTGGGTCGCGCCAGTGTGGATGTGGACATCAACCCGTGGGTCTTCGGCCTCGGCTTCGGCACCACATTCTGATCACAGCGGAAACGCATCCATCAAGGCCGTGACTTGTGCACGGCCTTTTTTATTTCAGCGCCTCAAAGGCCTGTTGCACGCGTTTGGCGGAGACTTTCTGACGCGTGCCGAGACGCTGGGCAAACACCGACACGCGATACTCTTCCAGCAACACATTGAATGCATGCAATGTGCGGTCGTACTCGCGCTGTTCACACAGGCGGTAAAACGGTTCGGCCACGCGCGCCACTTCGCGGCGTTTCTCGGTTTCCTTTTGCGGCGAGTGCAATGCGCTTTCAACCCGCAACCGCATCGCTTCCAAATAGCGCGGATAGTGCGCCAGTTGCTCCAGCTCGACGCAGTGTAAAAACCCGCTGAACACCAGATAATCCAGCTGCTGCAGCACATCGGCGTGCGTGGCTTCGCTCAACTCCGGCGCCCTGGCCTCGCACAATTGCCACACCGCGTGCCACTCTTTAATCACCGGATTCAGGGCTTCACTCCAGCTGTGCACTTCGCCGTACAAAGTCGATGACAGGCGCTGCACCAGGCGATCAAAATCTGCCTGGCTGCGCGGCGCGGCCGCGTCAATGGATTTGAGCAGGCGTGCCTGCAGCAATTCATCCAACAGGCTGCCCTGTGCATTCAATTGCCGCCAAATCATTTCCACATCCAGACCCAGGGCGCCGGCGCGGCGGGCGTTCTTGATCACCTTGGGGTATTTCAGCCGCATCAGCAGCAACACCCCGGCGGTGTGTTCGGACGCCGCCTGCGCCGCCGACTCAAACAGGCGCAGACCCACCGCATCGCCCTGATCGGTGAGACCGGGGAACGCCGGCAGTCCATTGTCCAGTTCGATCCGTTCAGGCAATTCACCGAACACCCAATCGTGCGCGCCGTCGATGTGAAATTCACGGCCGGCCAGGTCCTGAAATCGGCGGTTGGCGCGCGAGGCCAGGCGCGCCTGGATGGCGTCGAAGTCGCGGCCTTCGGCCTGCAATCGGCCGTCGTCATCGCACACGGCAAAGCGAAATTGCAGGTGTGCAGGCAATTCCACCTGTTCCCATGCAGCCGGCGGCGTGTTGACACCGGTCATTTCTTCCACTGCACGCGCCAGCTGCCGGGCAAAGGGCTGCGCCGGGTCCAGCCGTGCACGCAAGCGCGCCACGCAGTCACTCAAGGGGATCAGCTGACGGCGCAGCGATTTCGGTTGCGCCTTGATCAGGGCGGTGATTTTCTCATCCAGCAAACCCGGCACCAGAAAGGCAAAGTCATTGGCTTTGAGTCCATTGAGCCAGGCCAGGGTCAAATGCGCGGTCACGCCGTCGTCCTCGGCGCCCGGCTGGAAACGGTAGCTCAACGGTACGTGCATTTGCCGCACCGTCAGCGCGTCAGGAAACTGCACCACATCCGGACCACTGGCCTGCGCGCGATACAGCTCTGGCAGTTGCATTTTCAGCGCGTCGGCGCCGACCTTGTGCAGCCAGCGGCGCAAGGCCGGCTCCGAATAGATGTCCGCCGGAATGCGCGCGTCATACCATTCGAACAGGGTGTCCTCGTCGACCAGCAGATCGTGCTTGCGGTGGCGCTCTTCCTCGCGGTGAACCTGTTCGATCAAAGCCCGGTTGTGTGCATAAAATGGCGCGCGGGTCTTGACCATCCCGGCCACCAACCCGTCGCGTATGAACAAGTCCCGGGCGCCCGCCGGGTCACTGGGACCGTAATGCACGCGCTCTTTTTCAATCAGCACCAGACCGAACAGCACGGTGCGCCGGTAACCCATCACCGTGCCGCGTGATTTGGACCAGAACGGGTCGAACAGGCTGTGCTTGAGCACGTGCGCGGCCACCTCCAGCACCCAGCTCAATTCCACCCGCGCGACGGTGCGCGCGTACACCTGCGAGGTGTGCACCAGGGCGGCGGAAACCACCCAGCCGGGCGATTGTTTGAACAACACCGAACCGGGGAAAATCATGAATTTGCGGTTGCGACAGCCCTGGTATTCAGCGCCTTTGCGCTGCGCCCCGAGGTGACCGATGAATCCGGCCAACAGGCTTTTGTGTATTGTGCCGTAGTCGGCCGGCGCCTGATTCAGGGTGAATTTCTGCTGCCGCGTCAGGCGCAACAACTGGTGGTGCACATCGGCCCACTCCCACAGTTTGCGCTGCGACAGGAATTCGCGCCGGCACTGCTCGGCAAAGGCCTTGTTGCTCAAAGCCTTGCGCTGCGCATGAAAATAGTCCCACAGCCGCACAAACCCCATGAAATCGGAGTCCTCATCGGCGTGGCGGGCGTGCGCCTTGTCGGCCGCCTGCGCCGCTTCAAGGGGGCGCTCACGCGGGTCGGCCACCGCCAGCGCTGAGGCGATCACCAGCATTTCTTTCAGGCAGTGGCGTCGCGAAGCGTCGATCAGCAACTTGGCCAGCTGCACATCGATCGGCATGCGCGCCATCAAGCGGCCGTCGGCGGTCAGGCGCTCGTCGGCATCGATGGCCTGCAACTCCTGCAACAGCTGCAGCCCGTCGGCAATCATTTTTTCTTCCGGCGGGTCAATGAAAGGAAATTCGCTGATGTGACCCAGCCGCAGCACGTGGGTTTGCAGAATCACCGAGGCCAGCGATGTGCGCAGGATTTCCGGGTCCGAATGTTCCGGCCTGGACTCAAAATCGGCTTCGCTGTAAAGCCGGTAACACACCCCGGGGCCGATGCGCCCGCAGCGTCCGGCGCGTTGCCGCGCGCTGTCCTGCGCCACGGCTTCGACCTGCAACCCCTGGATTTTGCTGCGGTGCCCATAGCGCGACACCCGCGCCAGACCGGAATCGATGACACAGCGGATGCCCGGCACCGTCAATGAGGTCTCGGCGATGTTGGTGGAGACGATGACGCGGCGTTTATCGCCGGGCCTGAACACGCGCATCTGCCGGTGCGCCGACAGGCTGGCGAACAATGGCAACACTTCGGTGTTGGGGAAATGGCGCTTTTTCAGTGCGTCCACGCAAGCGGTGATCTCGCGTTCGCCGGGCAGGAAAATCAGCACATCGCCGCGCTCAGGGTCGCGGTTGATTTCATCCATGACTCGCAAAACACCGGTCAACAACTCGCCGTCCCACTCGTCCAGCGGTCGGTACTGCAGGTCCACCGGGTGCATGCGCCCGGACACCTCAATCACCGGCGCGCCGCCGAAATGCCGCGCGAATTGCGCGGTGTCGATGGTCGCCGAAGTGACGATGACTTTCAGATCCGCGCGGCGCGCGCAGATCTGCTTGAGGATGCCGAGCAGAAAATCGATGTTGAGGCTGCGTTCATGCGCTTCGTCGATGATGATGGCGTCGTAGTCATTAAGCCAGCGGTCCTTGAGCGTTTCCTGCAACAGAATGCCGTCGGTCATGAATTTGATCAGGCCGTTGGGATTGCTGGTGTCATCAAAGCGCACCTGGTAACCCACCGCCTGGCCGAGCGGCTGGTGCAACTCTTCGGCCACCCGTTGGGCCACCGAACGCGCGGCGATGCGGCGCGGCTGGGTGCAACCGATCTGGCCGTGCCGGCCCAGGCCGGCCAGCAAACACAGTTTGGGAATCTGCGTGGTCTTGCCCGAGCCGGTTTCACCGGCGATCACCACCACCTGGTGTTCGCGAATCGCCGCAATGATTTCATCGGCGTGCTGCGCCACCGGCAGATCCGCCGCCAGCTCAACCTCGGGCCAGTTCGCCAGACGTTCGCGGTACACCTGCTCGGCGCGTGCCTTGAGTTTTTCATACTCGGCGTTTTTGTGCGCTGATTTTTGCGCCTGTGAATGGGCGTTGTGCAGCCGCCGGGCATCGCGCCGCAGCATCGGCGTGGGCTCTTTCATTGCGCTTTCGCCTCAGTCGTCCCCGGCCGGATTGTGTGCACGCGCCTCGGGCATGGATTTGATGTACACGTCCGTCTTGTTGTAAGGAATTTCAATCTCGGCGGCGTTCAACGCCTTGTACACCGCCATGTACAAATCGTGTGCAATCTTGCCGCGCAACACCGGCTGTGCAATCCACACCAGCAGTTCAAAATCCAGTGACGAGGCGCCAAACCCGCGCATGCGCACCCGCGGTTCGGGGGTTTTGACCACGTCATCGTAGGCATTGGCCACGTCCATCAGCACTTCGCACACCTGGTCCACGTCGCTGCCGTAGGCCACGCCAACGGCAATGCGGATGCGGCTTTTTTCCCAGCGCCCGCCACTTTCGTTGATGATTTTGGCGTTGCCGATGACGTTGTTCGGCACCGTGATTTCAATGTCGTCGCGGGTCAGCAAACGCGTGGAACGCATGCCCACCTTGGTGACCATGCCGCGCTCACCGGTCGGCAGATTGACGAAATCACCGACCTTGTAGGGCGCATCGGCGATGATGAAAAAGCCGGAAAAAAGATTCGCCAGCGTGTCTTTGGCGGCAAAACCCACCGCGATGCCGACCACACCGGCGGAGGCCAGCCAGGCGGTTGGGTTGATGCCCCAGATCACCAGCAGGCAATACGAGCCGATGGCGATGATCAGGATCTTGCCGATGATTTCAAACAGCGGCAGGGTTTTTTGCTGGATGAATTCAAAGCGGTCCTTGATGTTGCTGATGGTGTTCAGTCCCAGGTGCAGAATCGCAAAGCCGCGACTGATCCAGGTGATGGTGACCACCGAGGCCAGGAATTTGATCAGCGCGCTTTCCACCCCGGCCGACAGGCCGAGGGACTTGACCGCCACCCCGACAAAAAAGAAGAACACGGTCAGGAACACCGGCCTTCTGAGCACCTTCACCAATTCGTCGTCGAAATTGTTGCGTGTGCGCTTGGTCACCTGGCGCACGCTCTTGACGATCAGATTGACCACCAGCTTGCTGGCCAGATAGCCCAGAATCACGATGATTAGAAATCCAAGGAATGGGATGGACTGCACTTTTTCCCAATGGGGCACCCAGGATTCGGGCAGAAAATCGCTGAATGAATTGATCAGCTTGGTCACGTCGCTGACGGTTTCGGTGTCTTTTTCCTGCATGGCGTGCTGCACATTTTAAATGTGTCTATGATAGCAGAAATCCACGCGCAGGCGCGCGCCGATCACAGTGGCAACGCGTGCATCAGGCGTTGCAAATGCGCCTGTTCCATGGGGTGTTTTGACAATTCTATGGCGCGCATCAGACTGGCGGCCGATTCCTTGTGCCGCCGCAGCCGTTTCAACGCTTCGGCGCGCGCGTTGTGATAACCCGGCCATTCCTTCACCCCCGCCTCACCCGCCAGCGCATCCAGTGCCTGCAACGCCTGCGTCGGGCAATCACAGAAACACAGCGCCACCGCGCGATTCAGCCGCACCGTTGGAGAGGGTGTGTGCTCCAGCAGTTTGTCGTACAGCAAGGCAATCTGCGGCCAGTCGGTGGCGGCGAAATCCGCCGCCGCGCAGTGCACCGCGCTGATCGCCGCCTGAATCTGTTGCGGACCGGTTTTTTTCAGTGCCACGGCTTGAGCAAAAAAATCCTCACCCCTGGCAATCAGTTCGCGGTCCCACAGCGCGCGGTCCTGGGCCACCAGATCCACCAGCGCGCCGCCGGCGTCGCTGCGGGCACGGTAGCGGGCCAGAAGAAAATGCATCAACGCCAGCAGCCCCAACACTTCGGCTTCGCCCGGCAGCAAGGCGTTCAGTGTGTGCGCCAGATGCATCGCTTCGTGAGTGAATTCCTTGCTCATCAGTTTGGCGTTGCCGGCGGCGCAGTAGCCCTGATTGAAAATCAGATATATCACCGCCAGCACGGCGTCCAGGCGCGCGTCAAGCTGCGCCGCTTCCGGCACCCGATAGGCAATGCCGGCGGCGGCGATTTTCTTTTTCGCGCGCGCCAGTCGCTGCGCCATGGCGGCTTCTGAAACCAGGAAGGAGTCGGCCACACGGGCAATGGAAAAGCCGCACACCACCTGCAAGGTCAGCGACACGCGCAAATGAAATTCCAGCGCTGGATGACAGCAGGTGAAAATCAGCCGCAGGCGTTCATCGCCGATGTCCCCGTCCTCGCCAGCCGACAGATCGTGTGTATTGACGTCCAACCGATCCAGCAAGTCCTGCTGTTTGCGTTGCACGGTGTGCATCCGCCGCAGGCGGTCGATGGCCTTGCGTTGCGCCGCGATGAGCAACCAGCGCCGCGGGTGTTGCGGCACGCCGTCCAATCCCCAGCGTTCCAGCGCACTCAGACCCGCGTCCTGCAAGGCGTCCTCGGCCAGGGAAAAATCCCCCAGCCGATGAATCAGCATCGCCAGCATGCGGCAGCGCGATTCGCGCATCACCGCTTTGAGTGCCGCCGATGCCGTGGACGCAGAATTCACAATGGATCGATCTTATTCCGGCAGAATCATCAACGGCCGCACTTCAACGCAACCGTATTCGGCCGAGGGAATCTGCGCAGCGTAGGCCAGCGCGTCGTCCAGGGTTTCGCAGTCCAGCAGATAGTAGCCGCCGAGGACTTCTTTGGTTTCAGCGAACGGCCCGTCGGTGTATTCAGCCTGGCCGTTGCGCACGCGCACCGTGGTGGCGGTGGCCACCGGCTGCAATGGTTCGCCACCGACGAACACGCCGTCGCGTTCAACCCGTTCACTGAACGCGCCGTAGCGTTCGATCAACTGAGTGAATTCTTCACTGCCGGGCACCGGCTCTTTGGCTTCCGACGCGTAGATCATGAGCAAATATTTCATGGTTTTTCTCCTGTTGCTGAGATTATACAAAGTCCTGCACCGTTTGGTGCAGGCGATCACAGACAGGACGTTCAGGCACCGCTGAAATTGACACTTCAACTGAATTATTGACTGATTTTCTTATTTCTTTGAATTTTCGGCCCGACAACGCACCGCCAGAAGTTGAATTTTTTCGTCCAGATTGCGCGCATCGCGGTTGCACTCGTCCCACAATTCCAAACCAGAGCCACCGGCGACCAGCCAGGCTTTTACAGCCGTTTGCCAGCCCCGTTCACCGACACCCAGCGCATCGGCACTCGCCTCTGCGGGACTCCACTGGTAACGCCGCAGCAGTTCCCTGAACAAACACATCGCGTTGTCCGGGTACATCTCATCGTCCACACGCATCAGCGCTTCGATCAGTTCATCGTCGCTGTAGTTTTGCACATCAAGCCGCCATGTTTTCATGGCGCACCAAATATCAAATCAGAAATCAACACCCACCGCCCCCACGAAAAAACAAAATCAGCAACGATCTCAGCTCATTCGGCAATTCGCTCAAACCATCTACACTGATCAAGGCGCGCGACCGCGGACGCGTGCCGACGCGGTCAATCACAGACTCCAGCTCATATTGATCAAACCAGATGCCGCCGCAGCGCGGACAATGGTCGATCTCCACTTCCGCCACATCCAACAGCCGCATGTCGGTGTTGCACGCCGGGCACGTCAGATGACCGGGGCGCCCCTCGCCCAAGGCCGACAAATCTTCCAGCGCGTCGCTGTGATAATTCAGCCGAAATGCGCGCACGTAAGAGCCCGGATAAAACACGCCGTCGCATTCTTCGCACTGGTGGCCGCTGACCGCGTCATTGCACACCACCTGCATGGGCGCGCCATGAATCGGGCACTTCACGTTGCACCGCCGGTCGGGTGACGCGCCAGCAAAGCGCGGCATTTGTCCGCCTGCGCGGCCATTTCCGGCAACTCGTCCAGCGCCGCGGCCAGCATCTGCAATGCCGCGGGCACAGACGCGTGGCCGCGGTGTCGGCGCTGAAAGCCGTTGAGCAGGCGAATCACCGCGCGGTGGTCTTTGAACTGCTGGCAGGCGTTCGCCAGGTGCAGATTCAATTCCGCCGTCAATTCTTCATCCAGCAACTGCTTCATGTTGTTCTTGCACAACACGTGCAGCGCGCGCTGCTGACCGCTGTGGTGCAGTGTGTTGGCGTAAAAGCGCAGAAACTGACCCTGCTGCGGCAAGCGGCCGCTGGCCTGATACAGATGGTACAGCCGCTGCTGGAACGGCCAGTGCCCGGGGCAGGCGTGGATCGCTTCATGCAAGGCCTCTTCCAAGCGGGCAAACTGCGCGGTGCGCGCCAGCAGCTCCAGCCGCGCCTGCCACTCGTCCAGTTCAGTGCGTTGCAGCGGGTCCGTCCGACTGACTTCGCGCGCGGCATAGCCCAATTCGCCCTGGTATTGGAACACCAGATAACCCATCAGGTGAAACAACACGATGAGATAAACCATGGACAAGGTGTTTTGCGCCAGATCGGCGGCAAACGGCAGCCATTGCAGCCACTGCTGCAGGGTCAGCACGGAAAAAAACATCACCGCCATGGCGGCCAGCAACAAACCGTAGGGCGCGCCGATGGCGCGGATCAGCCAAAAGGCGCGCGCCAGGTTGAGCGCGTCGCTCAAACGCTGGGTCAGGGCATAGTTGATCAGCATCGCCGGCAAGGCCACCGTCAGCGCCACGGCGAACAAGGACGCCACGCCCTGCCCCAGCTTATTGGCCACCCCCGCCAGCAACAAGCCGGTGAGTAATGTCAAACCCACCACCGCCAGCGCCGTAACCAGGCTGTTTTCCAGGGTCGCCTGGATGGTCGGTGCCTTGAAGTCGCCGTGCGCGGTCTTTTCCAGGCAATCCTGCGCGTAGTTGAACAACAGGCCCAGCGCCAGCAGATTGAACAACAAGGCAAAGGGCAAAAACAGCCCCAGGGTTTTACCCAGACCGAGCAGCAGCGCCACCATCAGCGCGTTGCCCTGCAAGCCGTAGCGAAAAATGTCCGGCAGACGACGCCAGAACGGCTGCGCGGTGTTGCGCGCGCCCAGAGATTCTACCCGCGCGTCGCAATTCAGGCATTTGACCCGATCGTTGCCGCGCGGATCGCTGACCGCCTCGTCGCACAGATCAAATCCGCAGTCGGGGCAATGCCAGGTTGCCGGTTGCAAGGGATGCACAGTGCAATACTCGACGGTTTGCTGCATCAAACACCCCCCGCCGCAGCGCGCGCATAGGCCTGTTGGCGTTCCGTGTGACCCAGTTTCTGATACACCACAGCCAGCTTCTGCGCCAGTTCCACCCACGCCTGTGGTTTGTGCGCCTGGCCTTCGAACCGCGAGAAAATGTCTTCGGCCAAGGGCAGGCTGTCGGCGGCGTCCGCCCAGCGCCAGGCAAGTTGCAGGGCCCGCTCGGCGCCAATGTGTTGCGCCACCTCCGGGTCCGCGCGCCAATGCACCGCCAGGCGTTGCAAAGCGGCCGGCCCGAGGCCCGCCTGACCGTACAACTGCGGCACCATGGCCAGTTGCGCGGGTCGATCAATCAGCCCCAACAAAGCAAATTTCATCCACTGCATTTCAAAGCCACCGTGCCAGCGATCGTTGTAGGCATCGATCGCGTTCAAGGCCGAGCGAAAGCGCATTTTATCCAGCTGCGCGTGCACGCGCTCGCGTGCCGCGCGCTCATCCGCGGCGTCGTCGTCGGCCTCAAGGTATTCGCGATTCAGCACCTCGGGGTGCAACCAGGCGGTGACGCCCAGCAACAGCGCGCCGGTGATGAAGCCGCCGGTGTGGGCGATGAAACCGACGTTGGAATTTTCCAGTGAGAAATAATTGTACAATTCCATGCCGATGTACAGCGGCAGAATCAACAAGGCCGGCGCGCGAAAATAGCCGACGAAGACATAAATCCAGTAGAAAAATTCGATGGTTTTCAGTCGAAACACGCCCAGGTACATGGCCATCACCCCGGAAATGGCGCCCGAAGCGCCGACCGCCGGCAACGCACTTTCCGGGTGCACCCACAGATCCAACAACGAGGCGCCGATGCCAGCGAGCAGATAAAACAGCAGAAAACGCCCACCGCCCAGCGCCGCCTCCACGGCAAAACCGCACACCACAAGAATCAGCATGTTGCCCAACAGGTGCATCAGATCGGCGTGCAGAAACTGATGCGAGATCATGCGCCACAGGCTCGGTTCGGTGTTGATCATGCCGTGCGCCAGGTAACTGACGCTGCGCAATTGCCGATTCACGTCCTCGCGCTGACTTTGCCAGCGCGCCGCGTCCTCAAAATCAAGATGTTCAGACGCGTGCGTTTGCGCGTAGCGATAAAAATCCGTGTCCTGCAACATATCAATGGACGCATTGACCAGCGTGCGCGGATTGCGCTCATTCGCCAGCGCCGCGGCCGCCTCGGCCTCATCCACCGACTGCAGATAGGCCAGATACATCGGCCACTCCAGGTCTGCCAGACCCTCGGCGTGATACATTTGCATGGCTAGCTGAAAGCGCGCGCCGTCGCCGCTCTGATAAAAAAAGAACACCGCCGCATTGATCAGCACCAGCGCCATCAACACCACCGGTGTGTGGCTGCCATCAAATCGTTTTTCAGTCGGAAGTATCAGCACAATGAACAGTCATTAAAAAAGGGCCCGCGCCTCGTGCGCACACCACATCAAATCGCAACCGCCTGCGCACCCAACCTGCCCGGCATCCCTCCCCGGCGGTCCTGCCCGACGGCACACACCGCCACGCCTTCAGGCCCACAAGCCCATCGCCCCCTCAACACCCCCAGTATAGCCCAATTCACCGACCAAACCACGTGCTGAATGTCACTGACCGCACGCACCGCCCCGTGAATCACCGCTCACTGCCATCGTCCGGTTTGATCTCCATGGTGTAGGGCCGCCAAAACCAATACACAGCAAACAGCAAAGCCGCCGTCAACCCGGACAACGATGCAGCAACCACATACCATTCACTGAATGCCACAATCAATAGAACCGGAATCAACTGAATCCCGAACATAGCGGTGTATTCGTATTTGAGTTCCAACGTGAAGTCCACCCCGCAATGCCCACAAACAAACGTGTCCCGATCGTCCTCAACTTCAATGCGGATGATGTTCTTGCACTGTTTGCATTTCAATCGGCTGGTTCTCATGAAGATCCCCAAAAGTCCTGAAAAACAGCTTATCGCAAATGTCGATTGCGCGTCAGTGCGACATGTCAGGTTAAATGCAAGCTCACCAATCAAGTCACATCAACGCCACAAGCCTTGCTGATCTCCTTCGACGTTTTGCTTCTGAACACATTCTTTATCACCATTCAACATGGACTCAATGAATGCCCGATGGCCTTGCACAACAGCGGTCATTTCATCCAGAGCACCGTGCACCCCAAAGAACACACCGTCATTCTGTTGTTTGTTGTTCAGAAAAAGTGAAAACTTGCGACGAGACAAACCAAAATAATTGACCCGATACGTACTGAGCACGAAATGGTAGCGATTCTGAATCCAGGACAATGAATCATCCAACATGGATTGGTCATTCACTGCGTCAATGTTGATGATCTCATCGCCTGAGAACAATGCATTGCGCTCTTGGATGAATGCCTCTGCGTAGGATTCAAAATCTGCAGCGCCCGGCGCATCAATCCTTTGCACCAGCCCGCTGTAAGACGAATCATACGACGTCACCCTGATGCCATCCATGGCAACCGTTCTTCTCACGGCATAGGTGTTATCAACACAGCTTGAAACATCTTCCATGCCGACCTGGGACTCGCCTGCCTGCGCCGAAGAGCTTAAAACAGCGCCAATCATTGCGATCAAACTCAAGATCAATTGACAGTCGTACTTCATTCTCATGTGCTATTATCAGCTGGGTTCAGTTGTGCATCACTCAACCTGATCGGTGTTATTTTGTTTTCTTAGACAATGAAATCCAATTATCAGACTGAACGACAAACACCCAAAGCTTTCAAGCCCATCACCCCTCAACACTCCCAGTATTGCCCAATTCATCAACCCACCTCTTGCTATTTATCATTTCACTTCGTTTTCAATTTGTTATCATGCTCCTTTCGAAAATGAAGTTCTTGGTTTAGTGTCAATAGACCGCATTCAGGGCAGAAAAGCTTCTTGCTAGTCAATATTACAATCGTTATAAATATGCCAATAATTACAATTAACAACACCTCGAATAATGTGAAAACAGGTGAATCCACTCTTGTAATTATGGGTAAGCCAAACCACATTAATATACAAATCGCAGGTGGCTGCAGCACAAACCATGCTGCAGCAAACCAGCGCAAAGCTTTGTGATGACCTATGAATATTCGCTGTGCCCGATCAAACACCAGCCAATTTACATAAATTAAAACAAATCCAATCAGACACTTATAA
Source organism: Marinicellaceae bacterium (assembly GCA_050303435.1). Lineage (GTDB taxonomy): Bacteria > Pseudomonadota > Gammaproteobacteria > Xanthomonadales > Marinicellaceae > JBNLBT01. The sequence goes on along the minus strand of JBNLBT010000007.1, from coordinate 47,342 downwards.
ATCAAAATAAAGGCTCCGCAGTTGGCCTGGGATTAACATATTTCTCAGGGCACTCTTCATCACCATTGCAATGATCATAACATTTATGTTCACAGTACATATCAATCGGCTGCTTCTCATGTTGACCTCACAAAGTCTCGATACCAGAGACCTGCATAAGAAGTCTCTGCTAAAGTGTGAGCGGTCAGGATGGATTGGGAAACAAGCTCAGGAAATTCCAGCGCTCGAATATCTTTATTGACATTAAACCGGCCGCAAACGCGGCCGGTCGACTCTTTGCAACTGTAAGGTCTCCGATGCGATTGACGTACTGAACCACTGTCTGGATAATATTCATCACTTCACTGCTTTCAATCCACGTCGTTGTCATTAAAGTAACAACCATAAAAGAAAATGGACAAGAACAAATAAAACAGCACTGCATAATTACCATGCAATATCTTTGTAATTGCAACAATCAAGAAAAAATGTCCAAACAATAAATTTTCTTTTCGCATCAATATATAGTTCACATCCTGCATGGATCTTTCAAACATACTATAGTGCATGTAGGAATTACTAGAAATTCGAGAGCTGCAACAGGTGCTGCAACACGGCTAGCGAATTTTTTGACAAGCTTTTTACCATTCTTACAGAATCTAGATATCAATCCAGCCCCTGCAGTTGCGGCTGCATCCAATTCTACAGTATTCCAAAACGTCACAGTTGACTGATAAAAATCTTTGCAATTTGAATAACAAGTACTAAATGACTGATTGCAGCATGTTTCGGGCGTGCACGGTGGCGGCGGACATGGCACATTCTCGTATCTGGGTCTTGAACATCCATACTCACCTCCACCTACTGGAACTCGGTATCCTGGCTCACAACCACTGCGCGTCATTCCGCAAAGCCCAAATATATCTTGTAATATGATCGGATTGGCCAAGACATAAATATATGTATTCAGCCCCCCATCCAACCCAATCGGATCGCTCTCCACGTACCGGCCGGTGGACGGTTCGTAGTCGCGGAAGTAGTTGTAGTGCTGGCCGCTTTCGCTGTCGTAGAACTGGCCGGGGAAACGCAGGTTGAAGCTGAATTCGGTGGCGTCGCCGTCGACGTCCTGGTTCGGTGCGTTGGTGCCGAAGGCGTCGGACTCCCAGCTCCACAAGGTGGTGCCATTGCTGTCGGTGACCCAGCGTGGGGTGTCGAGGTGATCGGTGAGGATGTAATAAATATCCTGTGAACTCACCACACCTGCCGAATACAGGGTGCGAATCTGCGCCACCGGACGATCGTTCAGCCATACGGTCTCGCGGTCCCATTTGTGGTCGTTGTTCTTGTATTTGGATTCGTGCACCAGATGTCCTGACTGATCGTACACGTACAGGAACTCACCATTCAACACGCCGCTGCTGTTGTATTTCTTGCGCAACACGCGCTGGCCCAGGCCGTTGTACTGGTATTCACCTTGCAATGTGGTGCCATTTGTAACCGAGGCCAGTCGGTTGGCTTGGTTGTAGGTCATCACCAGATTTTTCGAAGGCATGCTCAGTGTGTTGCCATTGGCGTCATACTGTCGATTGGATCCAAACCCTCCAAACGCAAGCAATCGGTTGCTGTTGGAATCATAAAAATATGGAATCGGCGGTGAAAAGCCGGTTTGCTGGGAAGACCGGTTGCCCAGTTTGTCGTAGGTGAAGTTTTCATACCCATTCCGGTTGCTGGTCAGACGATCCAGTCGGTCGTAGGTGAAGGCGTTATCCAACGGCGCCGATTCGCGGTCAATGGCAGTGATGTTGTGGTTGCCGTCGTAGCTGTAGCCGGCGGTGACGGTTGAAGCATACGCCAGGTTACTGAGCCGGTAGCCGTCGTCGTAGACCGCCGAATAAATCATGCGACTGCCAAATTCCAGGCCCGTGACCGGTCCGAATGGCATGTATTCAATGTCGTCCACAACATCAACTGGCGAGCCGTTGACCACGGCAGTGATTTTTTCAATGCGGCTCATGCCATCGTACTGATAACTCAGCACCACGCCGGAGGGATAGGTTACGGTTTCCACGCGGTTTTGATCGTCGTGGGTGTAGACCAGATCAAGGTTATTAAAACCCGTGACCGTTGCGCTGCTGTAGCCGGTGATCTGCTGCAGCTTTGAGGTCAACTGGCCAAAACCGCTGTAGGTCCAGGCGGTTGAACCGCTTTGATCCGACATGGCGGTCATCATGCCCTGTCCGGTGGCGCCCTGATCGAAGGTGAAGCCCACATCCAGCGTGTTGTCGGTGAAATCCCGCCCAGTGTGGCGGTTCAGCGCGTCGTAACTCATGGTCACGGTGATGCCGTTGGCGTCGGTTTTCTGCGTCATGTTGCCGGCCGCGTCGTAGGCGTATTGCGTGGTGCCGGTGTCGGGGCTGATCAGGGTGATCAGATGGCCCAGATCATCGTACAGATAAGTGGTCGTGTTGCCGCGCGCGTCGGTGACGGTTTTGACCCGGTCCTGCGCATCGTAGGTGAACGCGGTGTCGGTGTCGGCTGTGGCCGGTATGCTGCCGCCGTCGTCCTGGGAAATCTGTGTCAGGCGCCGCAGGGCGTCGTAGCTGTAATCGGTGATCACGCCGTTGCCGTTGGTCTGCTGATCCAGTGTGCGATCGGAGCTGAAATCGAAATCCACGCCCACGCCCGATTGCGTGCGCACGTCGACCTGGTCGTAGGCATCAAAGGTCTGGGTGATCATCTTTTTCAGCGCATCCTGCGGATCGTAGGTTTTCTCGGCCAGCTGATTGCCTTCGGTGTCCAGGGTGAACTTGATGTAATTGCCCAGTGAATCGGTGATGCGGATCAGACGCAAGGCATCGTCGTAGGCCAAGGTCATCACCTGCGCCTGCGGCGTGCCGCTGAAACGCGTCACCGTGGCCAGCTCACCGGTGGCCAGGTAGGTGAACGCGGTGACGATCGAATCGCTGCCGACTGTCTGTGTCACCGTGGTCAGGCGGTCGGTGTTGGCGTCGTAGACGTTGGCAATGGACAAGCCGTTGAGGCGGTCTTCACTGAGCACTTTGCCGGTGGCCGACCACTGGATGTTGTCGCGTTCGATCAGACCGGCGGCGTTGGTGACTTTCTCCAGCCGATTGCGGTTGTGCACCACTGGATCGGTGTCGCTGTAATAGGTGAAGGTGGTCACATCGGACAGATCGGTGCGCGGGCCGTCGATCTGGCTGAGCTGATTGAACGGGCCGTTGTACTGATAGGTTGTGCTGCGGCTGATCGCGGTGCCGTCCGGTTTGTGCCCGCTGACGCTCATTGAAGTCATTTGACCGGTGCTGTTGTAGGTGTACGTGGTGACTTTATCCTGGCCGGTGAACACCGAATCTTCGGTGATGGTCAGCGGCTTGTTGAAAAAGCGCGCGTCGTAGGTGAAATCAATCTGGCGCTGCTCGGCGGTGCCGAAGGCTTCGATGCGGTGACCGTACTGGCCTTTGGCGTCGTAATTGCCGTAGTGCGTGATCAAGCCGTCCTGGGTTTTTGACAACAGGTTGTTGTTTACTGGATCATAGCTGAAACTGCTGTTGGTCATTGAACAAGTTGAACAACCCGGACCCGTCAGATCAGTAATTTTCCAAAGGCCATTGAGTTTTTGCAGTGTGTAAGTTGACACCTGACCTCTGGAATTGGTGACAGTGCGTGTGTTGTCCGCGTTGTAGACGATGGTCAATTCTTCAACATTCACGGGGTTATTGCTTTCATCCACAGCGTGATGTTTTTCATACACCACGCGTTGACTGGCATCGTACTGGTAAGTTGCAAATCTGACACCGCGTTGATCAGTAATACCGGTCAATGCATGCGTATGCGTGGCGTCCTCATAATGAAATTGTTTTGTGCTGGTATCCGGGTATAGCACAGACTCAAGGTTTTTACTGGTGTTATGATAACCAAAGTTCCACACATGACCTTGGTGATTGCTGATTTGATAGATACGATGGCCTGTTTGACTGCTCCAATTGTAATGAAATTTAATGAAGCCTCCAAACTCATCGATCACTTTACCAAGCAAGTCAGGAGAAGATGTGGAGTTTTCGAATGTGAGTGAATGGCCGTTAGAAAAATGCATGGACTCAATCGCGGCTTTACGATCCTCCACCAGCACATACACTTCACGCGTGTTTTCACCCGTGAGCAATTCCCAACCATTCACAGTTTCTGTCAACTGCATGTCGCTGGGTAAAGCCGATTGCCAAACCCCTCCGGATTTTACAAATTTCATGTTTCGGCCATTGGGTCTTTTGATGTAGACAAAGGTTTCACCATAGGCTTCATAGACGGTCGAAATTCCAAAATTGTAATTGTGTGTCCAGCCTGGTGCCAAATGGTTGAATTCGACGATTCCCCACTCATCCCGTCGTAAATTTGAATTGTAGCTGAGGGTCAGTTGAATCGATTCACTGCCAATCTCGATCAATTCCTTGTGATGTTTGTTGCCATTGCCCAAATGTATTGGATTACCAATGCTGGAGGAAGCCGATTCCACTGAGCATGCATCCGGTTCAAAATCATCCTGAACGCAGCCCAATTCGGCATCAAACAACGTACCGACTGGGCAATTGCCAAAATAATATTTGCCCGTCCATCTGTCGCTCGCATCACAGGTGACCACATTGTCTCCGAGATTTTGACAACGTTCCCACTCCTGATTTTCAAAATACCAAACCCCCCAAGATTCATGTCCCGTTGGAGTGCAGCTGGTTACAGGATAGTCAGTCACCGCCTGTCTGGCGGCCACACAATCCTCACCGGCTTCAACATTGGCGCCTTCTCCATACCAAGTTTCATTTTTGGTGGTCTTGCAGTAATCTACTTCAAATGAAGGGTTTCTTAAAACGTCGCAAGGTTCTTGGTATTTTGTAACCGCTTTTTTACTCCAGGCGTTTTGTGAAACCAACAATAATCCGAACAGTGCACTTATACACCCAGCTTTTGCGATGATATTTTTATTCATGATTTTTGCCTTTAACTTTGTCAATGCATTGTTTTTCGAAACGGAATGAATTATTCGGACATTTATTTTTTCTGTGATTGGGGTTATATTGATTACCACTGTTCAATTTACTCAATCTGTTGATGAGTGCTTTCTCTGATCAAAATGAATCGTGCGCAGCGAACACGCTTGATTCAATGTTGGAAAACATGCTGAATGTGATCAAGCAGCGCGCGCGCGGTCAGAAGCGGAAGTATTACAATCTGACCTTGCAAACCACTGAGGTGGTCAACGAAACGTTTATGCGCATGCTGGAAAACAAAGCGTTGGCTGCAGAAGACCGCAAAAAATTTTTGATTCATTTCAGCGAATCGCTGCGTTGTTTTCTGATCGACAACATCCGTCGCAAGACGGCCGACAAGCGCGGTGGTGCATTGCACACGGTGTCTCTGGATGACATTGAAATCCAACTTGAAGCACCGGACGGTTTGCAGGATTATCTGTTGATCGATGCTCAACTGAAAAAACTGGCGACGTTCGATCCGCTGTGTGAACAGGTGATCAAACTGCGTTTTTTTGTCGGTCTGACGCTGGAAGAAGCCGCCCGAACTTTGGACATTGATCAACGCACCGTGACCCGCAAGTGGCAATTTGGCCGGGCCTGGATGCATCGGAGAATCGGCGATGACTGAATCTGACATCAATAAAACAGAGCGACAAGCTCAGAGCCTGTTCGAACGGTACCTGGACAGTGGATCCCCCGACCTGGATGTGTTCCTCCGGACCCATTGCAGCGAGCAACCCGAAATCGCGCAACTTCTGCAGTCTCTGATCACCTCGCACAACCGTTTGAATGAATTTGATGCCAGCCCTTTGAATCTGTATTTGACCGATTTATTGAAATCGGAAGCACACACCGAGGGCATTGATAATCTGCAGCTGGGCCGCTATCGGGTGGTATCCAAGCTGGGTGAAGGCGGCAGCGGCGCGGTCTTCTTGTGCCAGCACCAAGACCCCAACATTGCTCACCAGGTGGCCGTCAAGGTGTTGCGAGAACACCTGCACAGCGATTCACAACGGCAGCGCTTTATTCGCGAATCCCACATTCTGTCGCGATTGAAACACCCCAACATCGCGGCCTTCATCGACGCCGGGCACCTGGACGACCATCGCCCCTTTGTGGTGATGGAATACACGCCGGGTCTACCAATTGATGCGTATTGCAATCAACACCAATTGGACGTCAGCCAGCGCGTGCAACTGTTTCTGCAACTGTGCGAAGCGGTTGAATACGCGCACCGCCAATTGATTGTGCATCGGGACATCAAGCCGGCCAATGTGGTGGTGAACGCGCAAGGGCAGGTTAAATTGCTGGATTTTGGCATCGCCAAAGTACTGGATTCCCCCAACATGGACACGCGCACGGGCGCGCAATTGATGACGCCCGCATACGCCAGCCCGGAACAGATCCTCGGTGAACCGGTTGGCACCGCCAGCGATGTGTATTCGCTGGGCGTTGTGCTGTTTGAGTTGTTGACCGGACAGCGCCCTTTCGAGGTGTCACGCTTCACCCTCAATGAATACCGCAAACAGGTGATGCACAACAGCCCGCCGCTGGCCAGTCAACGCGTGCTTGAACCGGACCCTGAGAATCGCTTTGCCTGCGCCATGAGCCACCGCGCCGTGCAGCGCGCTTTGCATGGGGATCTGGACCGCATCCTGGCCAAAGCCATTCAAAGCGATCCGGAGCAACGCTATGCGGTGGTGGCGGATCTGATCAACGACATCGAAAACCACCGGGCCGGCCGACCGGTCAAGGCCCACGCACCGGGCATGCTGTATCGCAGCGGTAAGTTTTTCAGACGCAACGCCTTGGCGAGTGCGGTGGTCGCTGTATTTGTGCTGATGACGGTGCTGTTCATTGCGCGTCTGCAAAGTGAACGCAATGAAGCACTGCGTGAACAGCAACGTGCCGAGACCATCAGCCAGGCGTTCATTCAGGCTTTTAAGAATGCCGACCCGACCCAGACCATGGGTAAGAACATCACCGCCAGACAAATCATGGATCAGACCGCGCGATTGATACAGCAAAACACAGCCGCTGACCCAGTGCTGGCCTTTCGCCTGTCCACCGACATCGCTGAAGTGTATAACCACATCGGTGAAACAACGCAGGCCCTGGATTTGTTGCAGTCCATTGAATCGCAGGTGCCACAAATGTCCGCGGATGAACGCATGCAATGGACCGCGCAAATGGCGCAGTCTCTGCAAGACGACGGTCAAAGTGATCAGGCGCTGGCCTTGTTTGATGACTTGGATACATTGTCCAGCGATGCGTCCATTGACGCGCAAATCACCCGATTGAACATTTTACTGGTCAACGGCCAAATGCAGTTGGTCGAGGAAATCATCGAGCCATTCTTGTCCACACTGCCCGAAACACACCCGCGATGGTTCAGGGTGTGTACAATCAAAGCGCAATGGCTCAACTTGCAAGGCGCTTATGATGAATCGACAACCTGGGCCCAAAACTGTGTGGATGCCGTCGGATTAAACAAAGATTCAGAGGACATCTGGCAGCTCAGTCGGCTGTACGAATTGTTTGCAAGAAACTTTCAGGGCCAGCGGCAATACGAAGAAGCCAACCGCTATTTGCTGGATGCGCTTAAATTGAATACTCAGATATTCGGAGATGACCACATCAGTCAGGTTTCAATTTACAACAATCTGGCCTGGAACATCATGGAGCAGGGTGATTTGCAACAGGCATTGACGCATTATCAAACATCCAACAACATACTCAACGTCATTTACCCAGGCAATCACCCGAGCAAAGCCAGCACCATCTACAACACCGGCCACGTGTATTCACGCATGGAACGCTACGATGAAGCCCTGCAACAGTACCAACAAGCCATTGCAATTCTGGAGAATTCCAGCAGCACAACGTCACCGAAGCTGGCATTTTTTTACAAATCGCTCGGCTATTTGCTGATGTACATCGGTCGTCATGCTGACGCCATTCCGCCCATCGATCGCTCCATTGAACTGTTCGATGTTTTGGGCGGCACTTACCGCTACCGCGCCGCGGAAATGCGCATCCTCAAGGCGCACATCTTGCATTTGCTTGGCGATGATGCAGCCGCGCGGACACTGGTACAGGATAACCTCGCGGACATGTATGTGATGCACCCCGCAGACGATGAGTTTGTTGCAATGGCAGAAACATTGTCCATGACCTATGGCATTGACAATCCACACAAGAAAACCGCGGATTCAGCGCAAGAATCCGATGCCAATCATTGAAATCAAACTGGACCACCGATCCTGCCGGATCGATCATTCCACCAGTTTGAGGTTGGGTTTTTTCGGTTTGGGGTCCGGGCCGTTGTCGCCATCGTCGTCGCCATCATCGCCTTCTTCGACTTCGAACATCATGCCTTTGCCGTTTTCGCGTGCGTAGATGGCCATCACCAGGCCGACCGGGATCAGCAGGGCGCGGGACTGGCCGGAGAAGCGCGCGTTGAAGGTGATGTAATCGTCGTCCATCTGCAGGTTGGCGGTGGCGTCGTGGGAGATGTTCAGAATGATTTTGCCGTCGTTGCCGATGCCCGGTGGCACGCGCAGCTCATCGCCGCGTTCTTCGACGATGATCTGCGGGGTCAAGCCGTTGTCGCTGATCCATTGATGCAGCGCTTTGAGCAGATAGGGTTTGACCGAATTCATTGCCGACACTCTGGAACTCACAGATAGAATCTGTATTCACGCTCCTGTTCGGTGATGCTCTTGCGGAAGGCCTTGCTTTGAAAAATACGGTGGGCGTAGTTGCGCAGCGATTTGGGCAGGGCTTCCCAGTCCAGGCCAAAATGTTCCAAACGCCACAGGAACGGAATCAGGTTGGTGTCGACGATGGACATTTCATCGTGCAGAAAATATTTGTTTGAGGCAAACAGTGAGTCGGCCGCCATCAACTGATGGGTCAAGGCATCTATCGCCTGCTTTTTCTTTTCGCCGACGGCATTTTCAATCGCATGCACGCTGCTGAACCAGTCCTTTTCCAGACGGTACACGGTGAAGCGCAAACGCGCGCGGGTCATTGGATCGGGTGGCATCAGCGGCGGGTGCGGGTAACGCTCATCCAGGTATTCGGAAATCACGTGCACGCCGTAAATGTGCATGTCGCGATCAATCAGAGCGGGGATTTCCAGCTCCGGGTTGTTCTGCATCAGATCTTCGGGCGGATAGTTCCGGTCCACGTTGATGATTTTGCAGCTGATGTTTTTTGTGGTCAGCAAAAAACGGATGCGATGGGAGTCAAATGATTCCGGCTCTGAATAAACTGATATCAACGATCGTCCTCTTTCTAATATTGGCACAGTTGGTACACTCCGCGGGTCAATAAAAAAAGCCTGCACAAATTCAATTCGTACAAGCTTTTCAATTATAGCAAATTTTTAATGTTTTTTTAACACGCCCAAATCAATGCACGTCCTTGAAGTATTCCTTTTTCAGCAGGAAGGTCATGAATGTCAGCAAGGCCATGAACAGCAACACCCACGGCGCGTAAGACAGGCGGATCAGTTTGGCCGGTTCGCTGGAGTAATCCAGGAAGTTGACCAGGTTGCGCACCAGCGTGCGGTATTCTTCCGGACTCATGCTGCCCGGCTGTTCCAGCTCAAACGATTCAAAGGTGCGAATTTTATTGCCATCGGCGTCGGTGTGGGTGTCAAAATGTGCCGTCTGAATGCCCTGGAACTGCCACAACACGTGCGGCATGGAGGCGTTTTCAAATACCGTGTTATTCCAGCCGCTTGGACGCGTGTCATCGCGATAAAAACTCAACATGTAATTGTACAGCCAGTCCAGGCCACGCGCTTTGGCAACCACGGTCAAATCCGGTGGGATGGCTTTATTGAACCAGTTTTTGCTGTCTTCAGGCGTCATGGCAATTTCCATCTTGTCGGTGTATTTGGCGCCGGTCAGGATCAGGTTTTCTTCCATTTCATCCTTGGTCAGTTCCAGATCCTCGGCCACGCGGCTGTAGCGCTGGTATTTCATTGAATGACAGCCCAAACAATAATTCATGTAGGTGCGGGCACCGTCGCGCAAGGAATCCTTGGAGCGGATGTTGGTTTGCGCGCTTTCTCTCAACTCGGTGCCACCGGATGAGGCGATCGCGGTGGCCGCAGTCAGTGTGCCCAGAATGATCAATGCAAAAGTCTTCATCAGTGTTCCTCGATCCGGTCAGGTACGGGGTGGTGTTTTTCATTGCGGCTGTAGATCAGCAGGAAAATGAAAAATACAAAATAATAGCCGGTCAGCAGCCGCGCCACCAGGGTTTGCGTGTCACTGCCCGATTGCATGCCCAGCCAGCCCAGCACCACAAAAGTCACCACAAACAGGCCCAGGGCCAGTTTGTACGGCCAGCGGCGGTAGCGAATCGACTTGACTTCGCTGCGATCCAGCCACGGCAGCAGGAACAGCACAATGATGGCGGCGAACATGATCAGCGCGCCCAATTTCATGTCCGGCACCGCGCGCAGCATGGCGTAAAACGGCGTGAAGTACCACACCGGTTTGATGTGTTCCGGGGTCACCGCCGGGTTGGCCACCACGTAGTTGTCGTGCTCCAGGAACAAGCCGCCCATTTGCGGCGCAACAAAGACCACGAACAAAAACACCAGCAGGAAGGCCGACACGCCAAAGATGTCCTTGACGGTGTAGTACGGATGAAACGGAATGCCGTCCAGCGGCTTGCCGTTTTCGTCTTTGTGTTGTTTGATGTCCACGCCTTCCGGGTTGTTGGAGCCGACCTGGTGCAGCGCCGCCAAATGCAGCACCACCAGGCCCAGAATGGCGATCGGCAGGGCCACCACGTGCAGCGCGAAGAAGCGGTTCAAGGTGGCGTCGGAGATCACGTAATCGCCGCGCACCCATTCCACCAGGGCCTCACCGGCATACGGCACCGCGCCGAACAGCGAGGTGATCACTTTGGCGCCCCAGTAGGACATGTTGCCCCATGGCAACACGTACCCGAGGAAGGCTTCGGCCATCAACAGCAGGTACAGCACCATGCCGAAGATCCACACCAATTCGCGCGGTTTTTTGTACGAACCGTACATCACGCCGCGGAACATGTGCAGATAGATCACAATGAAGAACGCTGAAGCACCGGTGGTGTGCAGGTAGCGGATCAGCCAGCCCCACGGCACGTCGCGCATGATGTATTCCACCAGACCGAAGGCCTGGTCGGCGTCCGGTTTGTAGTGCATGGTCAACCAGATGCCGGTGACGATCTGATTCACCAGCACCAACAGCGCCAGGGAGCCGAAGAAATACCAGAAATTGAAGTTTTTCGGTGCAAAATATCCGGTCAGGTGATTGTGCACAAAGTCGGACACCGGCAGGCGGCGGTCCAGCCAGCCCATGAAGCCTGTGCTTTTGCCGGACATTGAATTGGCAATTTTACCCATTATGCGGCCTCCTCTTGATCGACACCGACGACGAGTGTGTTGTCATCCACAAACATGTACGGCGGTATGTCCAGGTTGCGGCTCGCCGGCGAACCGCTGAAGACGCGGCCGGCCATGTCGAAGCGTGAGTTGTGGCATGGGCAGTAAAACCCGCCTTTCCATTCGGAGTCAAAGCGCTGCGACACCATTTCCGGGTAGTATTTTGGTGAACAGCCCAGATGCGTGCAGATGCCAATGGCCACCAGCAGATTGCGTTTCATCGAGCGGTGCTCATTGAGGGCGTATTGCGGTTGCGTGCTGGATTCAGATTTCGGATCCTTCAATCGGCCATCCAGACTCGGCAGGGCCTGCAGGTGACGTTCATCGCGGTTCACCACAAACACCGGCTGGCTGCGCCACATGACGCTCAACATCTGGCCGGGTTCAAGTTTGGAGATGTCCTGCTGCACAGGGCCGCCTTGCGCCTTGGCCCGTTCGCTGGGCAACCACGATTTGATAAACGGCACCGCCGCAAACGCCGCGCCGACCACACCCACCACGGATGTGCCAAGCAGCAGGTTTCGCCGGCTTTTGTTGACTTCGTCAGTCATCGACCACTCCTCTCAACAAGTTGTTGGTATTGGTTAAATGTTTGTATTGTCAGGTATTCAGCCTGTCATCGCCCGATGTGGGCGGCAAACCATTTCGCATTGACAACACCGGGGCTGTATCTCCCGGCGCTTTGCTGACACAATCCGCGGGATTTTACTAAATTTTGCCGTTTATTCATACTCTGATGTTAAAATTTTCTAACAAATGTTGGTGGCCTGCGGGCCCGGCGGCGCGGGCCAGTGACACCCGGCCTGCAACGATGCACCGAGCGGGAAAAATCGCCGATGGATGCAACGGTTTGCTCCACCCAACGGTCAAACACAGCGCGCCGCGGAAGAATCGTCTGCGCGCGTTAACTTTATTTGAACGCATGCACCGATACAATACCGAGCCCTGATGAACATGAAATTGAGCGACCTGTTGCTGTTTGTACTGAAATCCGTGATTCTCGGGCTGGCCCTGGGGTTTGTGTACATTTTGATCAGCGAATCCCTGCAGAACAAGGACACGGACGACGCCGGCGCTGCGCCGCCGCCGCGCGCCACCAGTTACGCCGACGCGGTGAATAAAATCGCGCCCACGGTGGTCAGCATTTACACCCAAAGCACATTCCAGATCAACAACAACCTGCCGCCCGAGTTCCGCGACATCACCGGCTTCAATGGCCTGGGCCGCACCGTCACCCGCAATTACCTCGGCTCCGGCGTGATCGTCAGCCCGGACGGCTACATCGTCACCAACAAACACGTGATCAACAACGCGCAACAGGTGGTGATCTCGCTGTGGAACAACCAGGTGTTTCAGGCGAGTTTTATTGGCGCCGACACCCTCACTGACCTGGCGGTGTTGAAAATTGAAGCCGACAATTTGATTCCGGCGGATTTTGCCGACAGCGACCTGTTGCGCACCGGCGATGTGGTGCTGGCCATCGGCAACCCGTTCGGCTTGAGCCAGAGCGTCTCACTCGGCATCGTCAGCGCCACCGGACGCAAAGGCCTGGACGTCAGTGTGTTTGAAAACTTCATCCAGACCGACGCCGCGATCAACGAAGGCAACTCCGGCGGCGCGCTGATCAACCCGCTCGGTCAGGTGGTCGGCATCAGCACCGCCAGCTACAACCAATACGGCGCGGTCGGCATCAATTTCGCCATCCCATCGAACACCACCAAACAGATCATCGATTCGGTGATCGAATACGGCAAGGTGGTGCGCGGCTGGCTGGGCATCAATCTGTTCCGTGACATCGCCTACCGCATCAACAACATTGAACGGCCTGAACGCGGCGTGATGGTGGCCAGCACGTTCAACAATTCACCTGCACAGCTGAGTGAAATTAAACCCTTTGACGTGATCACCCATGTTAACGGCCAGGCGGTGAATTCACCGATTGAATACTATCAGATCATTGGCGCCACCTCACCCGGTGATGCGATCACCCTGCGACTGATTTCGGCCGGCCAGACGCTGGAAAAAACCCTCAACACCATGGCGATTGACGAGTGAACGCTGCGTTGTGGCGCTGCGCCGGTGCCAGCGGTGTTTGAATTTTCTCCGCTCGGCTTTGGTTGTGCGTCCCTGTGGGCCAGCCCCTGGTTGAGCCACGCTCGGGCCGATGCCCTGCTGAGTGCCGCACTGGACGCCGGCATCAATTACTTCGACACCGGCGCCAGTTACGGCTGCGGCCGCGCAGAGCGACGACTGGGCCAGACCTTGCAGCGCGTGGACCGCTCGCGACTGATTCTGTCCAGTAAAGCCGGCACGCACTGCGCCGGGGTGCAAAAGCGCAAGGATTTCAGTGCCCGGGCGGTGCGCCGTTCCTTAGATGAATCGCTGCGGCGGCTGGGCACTGAACATCTGGACATTCTGTATCTGCACGGACCGGAGATGTGCGATCTCAGCGATGAATTGCTGCACACGCTGGCGCAGTGCAAACGCGACGGACTGGTGCGGCAGGTGGGCATCAACAGCTTCAATGAAACGTTCATCCGTGCATCCATCCGGCACGACGTGTTTGCGGTGTACATGATTGAGTGCAACATCCTCAATGCCGGCAATCTGGCACTGGCCGAGTGGCTTAAACAGCACGGCAAATGCGTGATCGCCGGCTCGGCGCTGGGTCGCGCCATGTATGACCGCAGCCGCTGGCAACTGCAGCGACCGGCGAATCTGTGGTACTGGCTGCGGGCATTGAAAAGCGGCCGCCGCGACCTGTTGCGCAAACGCCGCGATCATTTCCACGGCACGCAGCATCCGGTGCGTCAGGCGATTGAATTCGTGTGTTCACAAGCGGCGCTGGATTGTGCGGTGTTCTCCTCCACCCGTGCAGAGCACATTGCCAGCAACATGCGCTGGGCACAGGCCTGTGCGGCCACGCGCCGCGGCGGCGGCTGAAGCCGGTCAGCTTTTCAGGATCAGATTGCTGTGCTGCAGGTTTTCCAGCGCGTCGAAAGTCAACTTTTCGGTTTTACCCACTTTGACGATGCGTTCCACGCCGGTGAAGTGCTGGCGCAGGAAATCAATCAGCTGCGGCACGGATGAACCGCGCGCCTGAATGAAATTTGGATTCCATTCGGTCACCACCACACAGCCAGGGCTGCGTTCAAGGATGCGCTGCGCGCCATGCAAGGCATAGGATTCGGAGCCCTCGGTGTCGATTTTGATCAGCGACACCGGCAAATCGGCCTCGTCCACCAGATCGTCGACCGGCAGCGCACGAATTTTGGCCGAACATTCATCCAGTTTCACCTGATCGGTGGTCACCAGTCGACCGCCGCCGTGCTTGGCCGGGGACCAGGTCAGTTCAATTTCATCGACGCGGTCAAACGCCGCCACGTTGTGCTGCACGCTGCGCTTGCGGAAGGCGTTGATGTGCACCGATTGTTCCATCATGGCGAACACATCGGGGTTCGGTTCAAACGAGTAAACTTTGCCCTTGGGGCCCACGGTGTGACAACCCAGCAGGGTGAAAAATCCGATGTTGGCGCCGATGTCCAACATGGTCTGTCCGGGCTTCAAATGTTTTTCTATGGCCCAGGCCACGCCTTTTTCAAACACCCCGTGTGTGATGATTGAATAATTCTGAATGTTGCGCGTGTCCAGAATGATGCGCCGGTTAAATGACGTCATGGCCACCGCGCGGTGGTCGCCGAGGTACGCGTAATTGGTTGAAATTGTGTTCATGTCTGATGCCTTTGTCGTGGGCAGTGCGGTGCGCATCGCCGGCCAGGTTTCAAAGGGCGCTGCTTGCATTTACAGCGCCGCAATCAGCGTGGCATTATATCAAATGTGCAGAGAAATGGGCAGATTTTATCCGCCGAACCGAGGCCCGGGCCTCAGCGGCGTGCAGGGGGTTTTTTGCGCCCCGCGCCGCGCCGGTAAGGCAGCGCGGTGTCGGCTTGCACAATGGCGGCTGCGTCCAGATGCACCGCGTCCCCGTCCGTTTCAGTGCTGTTCGCCTGCCACTTGAAATAATCCACATCCACGCCGCTGGTGAATGCATCCCCGGCTTCATTCAGCCGCCCCCAGACGCCGTAGGCCAGCACCACCGTGGCCACCGGCTCTGCCGGGGCGATGCGTTCGATCAGTGTGTTCACATCAATCGACAACAGGTGCCAGCGATCGGGCCGCACCGGCACGCTGTAGGCGTACATCTGTCCTGAGTGAATTTTGTCGTCCAGCCAGCGCATGTTCTTGCGCGTGCCGGTGGCGTGATATCCCCAGCTTTGGTGCATGTACAACACGCCGTCTTCATCGTCGCCCCAGTGAAACAGCATCGGCGCCAGCAGGCGGCCATCGGCCGCGTAGCCAAACAGGCGGATGTAGCCACCGCCCGGCCACAGGGCTTTGCGTGGCACACGCAAACGAACCTGCAGTTTGGCGTGTTCGGGATCGTAGCGCAGGTGTTGCAGGCTTTCCATGTATTCCTCGTAACTCCAGGCGCCGTAGTTGGCGCGGAAGCGCAGTCGACTGATGCCGTCCTCGGCTTCACTGACAAAGGCGTCGTGGTCGTCGGCGTGGTAGCGGTGACTTTGCAGCCAGTGCCGGTGCCCCTGTTCAAATTCTCCGTTCAGTGGTGCATCCAGCGCCGGCAGGCGGTGTTCCGGTTGCACCAGCAACGGCGCCTGTTGCAAGGTGAATTCAGGCCACTCCTGCGGATAAACCACTTGATGGGGGTGGTTGATCTTGCGACCGGTCAGGCGCACATCCAGGCCATCCACGTCCACCTGCAGATAAAAGCCCTTGCGGTCGTAGCGCGAACCCGGCATGGCGTACTCGGGGTATTCTTCGCCAAACATGCGCCCCGCCACCGGCGTGGGCGACAGCACAAAACGCGTGCCGCGATAGACCCTGGCGGTTTTGATTGAGGCCTTCACGCCGTTGTGCACGTGGCCGGAAAACACGTATTTCACCTGGCCTCCGGCGGTGATGGCATCCAGCAACTCGGCCTTGAATGCCATCGGAAAATACGTGTAGAACTCGGTCTGACTCAAACCGGTCGGCAAGATGTGGTAGTGCATGAACAGCATGGTCGGGCGCCCGCTGTTGGCCGCCAGATCAGCGCGCAGCCACTGCAACAGGGCCTGTTGGCGAGCGGCCGTCAAATAGGTTTCCTGCGCGGCCATGACAACAAAATGCCATTCACCGTAGTCAAAACTGTAGTGCAGATTGCGGTGTCCGGACAGGCGCGCCTGCAGATCAAGAAATCCCTCGGCATCGCCGACGCCGTCGTGGTTGCCGTGCACCAGCACGGCCGGCGCCTTTTGCTGTGCAACAATGCGGCCAAAATTGTCCAGCGCATCGGCCTCGGGTTTCCACACCAGATCGCCGTTGTAGACGACAAAATCGGCCGCATCCGACGCCGCGCGCCGGTTGGTTTCGGCGACGAATTGTTGCAACAGCTCATTGAGCACGCGCAAATCATCGCGCTCGGTGTGTTCAGGCCCCATCTGCGGATCGGCGTTGATCAGAAAACGGAATTTCGTTTGCGCATCTCCGGGCAAAGACTGCGCCTGCACACTGCACACACACCACAGCGCCAGAACCGGCCACAGGCGCTTCATTCCTCGTCCCCCGGCTTGGTGAGTGTGAGTAACTGGTCGGATGCAACCGAATCAAAAGACTGCATGCCGCCGTCCGGCCAGATCACCCGCACGTCGGCTTCAGTGAAATGCCCCAGTCCAAAATACGCGCGGTAATGCCCCTGTCCGTGCAGCGACCCATGCTGTCCGTGCACGAATCGGGTTTGCGTGCGTGAGCCGGTGCTGACTTCAATGACCGCGCCGATGGCGTCGCGGTTGTAGGCTGAACCGTGCAAATCCACTTGCAGCCAATGCCGCGACTCCGCGACGTTGGCCAGCCAGTGCAAACGGTCCCACACCGGCGTCTCCTTGAATTCGTAGCCCAGCACGTTGCGCGACTCGCGCCGCCCCTGAAAGGACGATTCACCGACCAGCACATCCCATTGTCCATTCGCATCGGCGTCAAACCAGAGGATGTGTTTGAACACCGCCTGATTCATTTGATGCCAGGACGACAGCAATGGATCGGCCTTGAAGGATTTCACCTTGTGCTGCAAAAACACGCCCTGCCCCGCCACGCTGAGGTCCAGCAGGCCGTCCTGATCAACGTCCACCCATTGCACGCCGCCGGCCACGCCCGCCAGCCCGGTTTCGGTCGCGTCGAGCTCAATAAAGCGGTGGGTGTTGGCGCCGTTTTCAATCAAATGCACCGCGCGGTCGGTGGCGATGGCCAGTTCAGCCCAGCCGTCGTTGTCGAAATCCGCCACCGCCAGGTTGTGCCAGGTGCCGGGCAAGATCGGGGTGTGCTGCACATCGATGAAAGCATCCTTGGTGTTGCGATACCAGTGCAGTCGGTTGCGACTCATCGCCAGCAAATCCACCCGCCCGTCGCGGTCCCAGTCCAGCCACCTGAACATGTCCCCGTGCGTCAGATTGAGGCCCAGGCGTTCCGCCACATCGCTGAATTCACCGGAGCCGACGCCCTGCTGCATGAACAGCTGATTCTCTGAATTTTTACACCCGGTGGACAAATCCAGATCGCCGTCGCCATCAAAATCCACCCAGGCCGCGCTGTAGGTGCGGCAATGGCCTTTGATGATGCCGGACGCGGCCGTGACATCCCGCCAGCCGGCCGCCTCACCCAGGAACAATTGATCGGCTTTGACGTCGGCGGGCCTGAATTTGGCCAGATTCGCGCGCAAACCGCCCACAGCCAGAAACACATCCATGCGTGCGTCGTCGTTGATGTGCGCCCAGGCGGCGGCGTGGTTGTCACGCCAGACCAGATCAAAGGCGCTGCCGGACGGGTTGGATTGCGCCATGTCCAGATGGATGTCGCTGGCTTGAATGGGTCCCTGAATGCGAAACCGGTGCGCCAGATCCGGGTACTTGACTTCAAGCACAATCAAGGCATCCGTTTGCAGCGCAAAGTCCACATGCACATCGAACCAGGGTTGGCCGTTGTATTTTTCCTGAATCTCAACCTCGGCGTTGTGCCGGTAAACCAACTGCACGGTGTTGCGCTCATCGTACGGCCGGGCCAGATCCAGGCTGCCGGACAGCGGCGCTTCGCAGCGACGGCAGAACACGGCCAGCCATTTGCGGCGGATGCGAAAAATGTTCAAACCGTCTTTGAACTCCGGGGTGGCGCCGGTGGATTCAAACAGCGGCAAACCTTCGGTGACCGATGGCATTTCTTCTGCAGGCAACCAGGTGAAGCTGCTCTCTTTGTTCAGCAACGCCGTTTCGGCAAAGGTGTGGTTGCTGGTGAACACATCCAGGCGGGCGTCGTCGTTGATGTCCACCAGTCCTAAATCGAACAGGTCCACGCGCGCGCGCAAGGGCAGCTCAACCGCAGTAAAATCTCGCGCCACCAAGGCCTGCGACTGCGGGCTGTCCTGACACCCCGTCAACAGCAACATCGCACAGAGTGCAATGCAGCCAAGGTCAATACGGGTGCTGCAGCAATTGCGCATAGTGTTTATTGTTCGCACGGAATTCATCGATCTTAAGTTGGTTGATGTTCAATTGTTGTTTTCTCTCGGCAAAACGCACACAGGCGAATTGATACAGCATCAAATCCAGTCGATTGTTTTCGCGGATGCGCTGAATCACTTCGGCGGGCACGTCGCTGCGTGCCGTCTTGGTTTTGCTGGTGTTTTTCCGCTGGTAGTACACGTCCGACCAGTTCAACAACTGATGCGCCATCAACAGAAAGGCGTCGTATTCTTCCACCAGGCCAAACAGGGAATAGCGGTGCATCAGTTGATGTTTGGCGGCTTTCAACAGGCTCACCTCGTCGCTCGACTGTGCTCGCCAGCGATCAAATTTCAACGCCCCCAGCAGGCGGTGGGTCTGCGCGTTGTTGATCTCGTCGATTCGGTCCGAGTCGACAAATTCCGCCAGTGTCATGCTCCGCGCCAGTGCGTGTTTGGGGTGATTCGGGCTGGTGCGCAGATAGTCGTAATAGGAAATCACCCTGGAAACCGGTTCGCGCAGCATCACCAGATGCACCATGCGCTCGCGGTTCAGTAACTGATACACGATGTCGTTGAGTTCGAAATGCCCCATGATCACCCGATGCGGCACGAATGACTTGTGCAGCTTATACATGCCCGCGATGTTGCGATCCAATGCGTGGGCATTGATGCGGTATATAAAATCCACTTTGTAATTTTTGGCAATCAGGTAATCCAGTGTGGTGCCGCCGGTCTTGGGGATGTGCGGGAACAGCACATGAAACGAGCCTTTGCTGCGCTGCGTCAGGCCGCTCTGGTGGCGGCGCAGCAAATGCCCCCACGGCATCAGTTTGTCGTCGATGACTGCATTGTTCAGGGCATTGCGCCGTTCCACGGACAAACCAAACCAGCGGCGGATCTCACGGCCCGGATAGCGAAACTGCGGCTGAAATTGTTTGGCTTTTGATTTAAAAAAATTTGTGATCATTTAGGGTCTGTTGACGCGCTTGAAACGGTGTTGATGATCTGCGTTCAGTTCGCAGGCAAGGCGATGTGTGTCTGCTGTACAGACACAACGCCTCACGCCGTTAGCTGTTTTTCTCAGACCAAGCGATTCGGCCACGTCTGATTTTTTGTCTGATGGTGTGATCATTCGCTTGCACGATGGTAACACGGCAGCGGCAATTGACTCAGTATATATAGACCTTATTTCAGGCCAGCGCGCCGTGTTGGTTTTTTACTCAGCGGTGTATAATAATCGAAATGGATACGCTTGAAAACTTAAAGCGTTGGCAAAAGCGAACAGACGCTGAGAACGCCCGCATCAATCTGGCTTTTTTACGGCGTCACGTGGTGCCGGCCGAAGCCATTGACCCGGTGCAACACCGCGTGGTCTTTTCGCACGTGCCGAAAACCGGTGGCACCACGCTGGAAGCGGTGCTCGGCAAACACCACACACCGATGCACACCGTGCACATCAATGCACCGGACCTGTTGCGCCTGCCCGGCCTGTTGCAGGCCAAAAAAAATCCGCCTTCACTGATCTGTGGTCACCACCCGATGCACGGCCTGCTGTATCAATTGCTGCCCGCAGCGCCATTGATCCACATCACCCTGTTGCGCGACCCGGTTGACCGGGTGATCTCGCATTACAACTACGTGAGCAAGCGCAGCGATCACCCGATGCATGCGCGCACACGCTCGATGTCATTTGCAGCGTTCATCGAAGACCCGCACTGGGTGGAAGCGCGCAATGGTCAGGCGCGGCGTCTGGTCGGTGCCCTGCACGACGGTGCAACGATGAGCGATCCGGACTTGCTGCAACAGGCCACTGAAGTGTTGCAACAGGCCTTCACGGCCACGCTGGTGACCGAATTGTTTGACCCGGGTTTATTGCTGCTGCAAAAATGGCTTGGACTGCAGGATGTGCACTACCGCCGCTTGAACACTTCAGCGCCGCGCATTGCGCGTGAGGAACTGCAACCACAGACCCTGCAACGTCTGCAACAACTGAACGCCGTGGATGCGGCGTTGCATGCCCACGCACGGCAAACGTTGCAATCCCTGATTGACACTCATTTGAGCCCGGATGCGCTGGACCGATTCAACACTGAACAAACGCAATGGCTTGAAATGACCCGAGGCGCCGGTCAGTAAAAGCCGGCGTCGTTGACTGAACCGTTTTCCTCGCTGGTGAGATTGATGCGAACTTCCAGACCCTGACGCGAATCGGCGTTGTTCAGCGCCTCCTCAAGCGAGATCACGCCGGCCTTGTACATGTCGTACAACGCCGAATCAAAGGTCTGCATGCCTTCTTCAAGAGAATTCTCCATGGCCGGCTTCAGTTCGTTGATTTCACCGCGACGAATCAGTTCGCGAATTTGCGGGGTGTTGAGCAAGATTTCACAGGCCGGGCGGCGTCTGTCCTCTTTGTCAATCACCAGCCGTTGGGAGATCACGGCTTTCAGATTCAGCGCCAGATTCATCAGAATGTTGCTGTGGGTGTCGCTGGGGAAAAAGTTGAGAATCCGTTCCATCGCCTGGTCGGAATTGTTGGAGTGCAATGTGGCCATGCACAAATGCCCAGTTTCAGCAAAAGAAATCGCGGCTTCCATGGTCTCGGCGTCGTTGATTTCGCCGATCAGAATCAGGTCCGGGGCTTCACGCAGGGCGTTTTTCAAGGCCGGCGCATAGCCCTTGGTGTCGATGCCGATTTCACGCTGGTTAACCACGGATTTCTTGTGCCTGTGCACGTATTCGATGGGGTCTTCCACGGTCAAAATGTGTCCGGTCTTGCGTTCGTTGCGGTAATCGATCAGCGACGCCATGGTGGTGGATTTGCCTGAGCCGGTGCCGCCGACAATCAGAATCAGACCGCGCTTTTCCATGATCAGATCATACAGATAGGTCGGCATGTGCAAATCATCGAGTTTGGGAATTTCGTTTTTGATCGTCCGGATCACCATGCCCACTTCACCGCGCTGGCGAAACACATTGACGCGGAAACGGCCGACCTGTTTGATGGACACCGCCAGATTCAATTCCATTTCGCGCTCAAATTCCTCGATCTGCCGTTCATTCATCATCGAATAGGCAATTTTCTTGATGATGCCCGCAGGCAAGCCAGTGCTGCTCAACGGTGAAAGCACGCCTTCAACTTTAACGTTGATCGGTGAACCGGTGCTGAGAAACATGTCCGAACCGTTTTTTTCACGCATGGTTTTGAGAAAATGTGTAATGTCCATCGGTACTCCAGTCGTTTGGGATTATTCGTTTGTCGCGGTGGCGCACACCTGATTCACCTGATTGCGGTCAAAGCCCAGTTGCTCGGCGGCTTCGTACAACAGGTTTTCTTCCAGCAGGTGCAATTCATTGTCGGCATTGGCCAGCAACCACAAATTGCAGATCAGGCGGCGTTTTTCTTCGCGCCCCATGAAGTTGTTGATCACCGTGCTCTGGGTGTTCAATGACAGGGAAAAATCGCTTTGCAATTCCGCCCGACCGATCAATCGCGCCGCTTCCTCCGCGCCCAGCCCCAGAGTGGCGCACACCACGTCGGACAGCACATCGCGCTCTTTCTGCAATTCAACAAAATCCGCGCGGATCATCTCCACCATCATGCCCACAACGGCCTGATTCAGTTGTGATTTTTCCGTGTCGGTGAGGTCAGAAGAATTGACGCCGATGTTCATCAGCTTTTTTATGGTCGATAAAAATTTCATGTCGTTGGTGTTGCCGATGCAGTCAAAGTTACTGATAATACACATGACATTGTAACCTTTAAATCGATTTATGCCAAAACGCCTTATCTTTATGCTGCTCATTTTTCTGACCGCCTGTCAGACGCAACGCAGCACCGATCGCCTGGATGCACCCTCCTCAGCCACGCGCACCGCGGATTTGATTGCACAAATCGATGCCTGCCGTGATGACAGCGTCTGTGCCGCCGCGCTGGAACGCTATTTTGTCACCCAGATCAATCAGGAAACCGAACAGTCGCAAGTTCCGGGCGTGGATGAAGCCCAGGCCGAGGAAGAACTTGAGCAGGATGTGATTGCGCACAGCGCACACCAGTCCTTCAGCGCCAATCAACCGCTGTTGCAAAACCAGCGCATCCAGGCCGCGTTGAATGAATGGCTGACCTGGCGACGCGTGCAGCTGCTCGACACCTGGCACAACTACCAGTACTTGAAGGTGCGCATCCAGCCTTTTTTTGAGCGCATCGATTTTCCTGAGCCGCTGATGCTCGGCATCATCGCGCAGGAAACCGGCGGACGGGTGCATTCAGTCTCCTCCGCTGGCGCCGGCGGATTGTTTCAGCTGATGCCGGCCACCGCCGATCGCGTTGGCGTCAAAGGCACCATCGGCGATTACGACGCGCGCTTTCATCCGGAGACCGCGGCCCGCGGCGCGGCGCAGTTCATCGCTGAGCAGATTCAGCACTACGGCAACGACTACGCGAAAATTCTGGCGGCCTACAACGCCGGTGAAAACCGCTTTTACCGGCTCAACAGAAAACACCAGAACGGCGATGTCTGGAACAAGGATTTTTACTACGATTTGCCGCTCGAAACGCAAGCCTACATCCCCAAGGTGCTGGCCGCCATGCTGATTTTTCAACACCCCGAACAATTCAACGTGGATCTGACCGAACGTGAAGGCACCACCGCGGTGGTCAACACCGCACGCGACACGTCGTTGAGTGAATTGGCGGTGTGCCTGGGCCAATCGCAAAGCGCCCACGGCTGGTACCGGGTGTTGCGCAATCTGAACGCCAGTCTGAATGCCAAACGCGTGATCAAGGCCAACACGCCGGTGGTGATCCCACAGATTGTTAAAGGTGAATTCGAGGCCAATTGTCAGGCTGGGCCGCTGGTGGAACTGGCCGGCACCCTGCACAACGCCGATTTCCCGGACCGCCCGGCGATGATCTATTACAAAATACGCCAGGGCGACACACTCAGCTCGATTGCCGCCAAGTTCAAATGCACCAGCCGCATGGAAGTGGCGCGTCTGAACAACATCAAACCACCCCGTTACCTCATCAACGCCGGTAAAAAACTTAAAATTCCGCAATGCTGAATCGCTGGGCGAGGCCGCTGTTCTGGGTGGCCTTTGCGGTCACCTCGGGGCTGCAACTGGTGTTGTTGCTGAGCGCCGAGCCCTTCGTCGATGAATTGTTTTACTGGCTGGAATCCACCCGGCTGGACTGGTCCTACACCGATGTGCCGGGTTTTGTGCCATGGCTCAACGCCTTGATGCAACCGCTGCAATGGCTACCGGCCAATCTCGCCTTGCGGCTGCCGTCTTTCCTCGCGGCCCTGTCTTTGCCGTTTCTTGCCATCGCGCTGGCACGCAAACTGAAAGCGCCCGCCGACCCGCATCTGGCCGGATTGATGTTGTGTGCCTTGCCATTGAGCGCCTTGATCGGCGTGCTGGCGATTGCCGATGTGTGGCTGTTGCTGTTCAGCCTGGCGATTCTCAATGTTCTATTGGTTCCAGCAGACAGGGCCACCGCACCGCGTTTTATTGCGGCCGGCCTGCTGTGCGCATTGGCGATGAATACTCACCCGCGCTTTTGGATCATTGCTGCGCTGGCCCTGATTGCGCTGTGGATCGCCTGGCCCGCGCGCGGCCCCCACAGGCGTTTGCTGTTGCGCGTTTCGCTGCCGCTGGCCGTGCTCGGCCTTTGGCCGGTGCTGTGGTTCAATCTGCAGCATGATTTTCCTTTGCTGCAGTTCCAGTTTGACGACCGCCATCCGTGGCAGTTTCAATCCACGCAATGGCTGTATTTTCCATTGCAGGCGCTGATCACCACCCCGCTGTTGTTTGCCTGGTGTGCGGTGCTGGCCTGGCGCGGCGCGCGGCATCAGAATCCGGGCGTGCGCGCCCTGGCGCTGCTGGCGCTGGGCCACTGGTTGTTTTACGCGTGCGCAGGGTTCTTTGCCGATCAAATGCGCACCTCGGTGCATTGGCCGCTGCTGTCCTATGTGCTGCTGCTGACATTGACCCCGGTGCTGTACACACCGCGCTCACGCGGCGTATGGCTGGCCTGGCTGAGTGCCTGGCTGTGCACTGCGCTGGCGTTGATTCTGTTGATTTTCGGCTCGCGCCCGGACGCCAGCAAAGGCCCGCTGGCCAGTCGGGTGTTGGCCAACGCCGGTGGCTGGCACTGGTTGCAACAGCACACCGCGCGCGTGCAGGCCCGCTGGGCACTGGATGAAGTGATCGCCGATCAGTTCATCACCTTGTCGGCACTGGCACACAGACGCCATGACACGCGCCAGTTGCGCGTCAGCAATCACACCTTGAATCAAAAGCACGGCCGCCACGCGCAGCTGCAACTGATGGGCTTGCTGCAAACCGCCCCACCCCTGGAAGCGGCGCTGCTGGTGGTTGAGCACAGCGCCCTGAAACTGCAGCAACAGCCGGACTACTACAGTCAAATGTGCCAGTCGCTGGGCGGCCTGCACTGGCTGGAACAGCAACTGACCGACGACGGTTTGAAGGTGTATCACTTCTTCCGCACTGGGGGCGGTGACTGCGAATTGCCGCCGTTGTTTTATCTGCAACAGACCTCAGACGGCATCAACGGCTGGGTGATCCTGACCGGCGGGCGCATCGCGGGCATTGAGGTGCTGGAGGCTGAAGTCGCACACAGCGCATTGGCATTCGATTCAATTGGCGTGCCGGCCGGCACCAGTTTTCCAGTCTTGCAAGCCCATTCAAGCCGCTTGCACAGTTTTCAGCAAACCACCGCCGAACACCTCAATTCGCCCGTACGGGTGCGCCTAACTGACGCGCAGGGGCGGGAATTTTACAGCACACGATACTGGTTGGACTGAGTGCTCGAATTCATGGGCAACAAGGTCGGAATGCGCTGCTTCAGATGTTCTGGCATTGAGCGCTGCCTTGTGCCCTCACCTGAAGCAACGATTGCAAGGCGGCACATCCCTGTGCCACGCATTCGGCCGCTCACCCGTCCTTCAGCAACTGGCGCAAATCGATGATGCCGGCGTTGGCACGGGAAATGTACGAAGCCATCACCAGCGAGTGATTGGCAAAGAAGCCGAAACCTGAGCCATTCAACACCATCGGCGTCCAGATGGGTTCCTGGGTGGCTTCAAGTTCACGAATGATCTGCTGCAGAGAAACCAGCGCGTTCTTGTCTTGCAACACTGGCGCAAAATCAACCTCCGCGGCCTTGAGAAAGTGGATCAAGGCCCAACTGGCACCACGGGCTTCGTAGAAATTGTCATCGATTAAAAACCAGGACGTTTTGACTTTGAGCTCGCTGGGTTTGTAGGTGGCCGTGGTGGCCTGGGCATCGCCGCCCAGATCCGTGTTGACGCGTGCCTGCCCGACGCTGGCACTTAATTTCTGCGACAATCCGCCCAAACGTTTTTCCACCAGAGTCAGCCAGTCCACCAGGTTGTCGGCGCGGGCAAAAAACTGCGCGTCCGGTTCGGACGGATCGGCCAGGCGCTCGAGGTAGTCGTGGAAATGCGCCTGGCCTTCGCGATATTCCGCCTCGGTGCGGGGGAATATCCAGGAATCGTTGTCAAAGTGAAATTTGGGGTCGGATTTGGCCAGAGACACGTCTTCCAAAGACTGGCTTTGTGAACGGCTCATGTCGTTGCGCATCACCCGCGCCATGTCGCGCACCTGCACCAGCACACCAAACTCCCAGGCCGGCATGTTGTCCATCAGCACAAACGGCGGCAGCACGTCGTTGCTCATGTAGCCGCCCGGTTTGTTCAACAGCACATCCACCACTTCCATTAAAGTGGCGCCGGAAGTGAATCCCGTGACCAGTTTGTGGTTGTGCTGGCTGGCGCGTTGTGCCGCGTTTTTCTGCACATCGAACAGCGGCGGCTCGGTGTCGTAATACATGGCCAGAATCCAGAAAAGCAAGGCAACAACGATCACCAGCCAAAAAGTCAGTCGCGCCTTTTTTGTCGTTTGAGAATATCGATCAGATGTCATGAGGTGGCCGCACAAATTGGATCTTGTACAGCTTACTTCATTGCGTCGATCTGCGCATGTGCGTGAAGTGATAAAATCAGAGGCTGTGGTTAAAGTCAATGGAGCCGAACCACGACAGCGTGAATCCGGCTCTGAAGATTATTTGCCCAGGTGGCCCGGTATTCAGTGTGTCAGCGACACGGATTGTATTGCAAAAGATCCGGGCTGGTGCAGTCCCATTGTATGCTGCCTGCGGAGGCCAACACGGGTGTCAACACCAAAGATTTTCCATCCAGACGGGCATCGGCTGCTGAATATACCACTTGAATCACACCGGCGGTCACGTTGACTTGACCCACCCAATCGCCCACATAATCGGTGGCGTCCCCAACACCATGGGTGTTGTTGTCGATGGTGGTGATGTCAATGCCTGACGCCCAGGCTTCACTGACAATGGTTTTGATGTTGCCTGACAAAACCATGCCTTCTCCCGCTTTTGAACGCACCATATAATCCTGATAGGATGGAATAGCATAAGCCAGTATGATCGCCAGAATGGCAATCACAATCATCAACTCAATAAGTGTAAATCCCTTGTTTTTCATGACATATCTCTAACGCGTACAGTTTATGTTTTAACAGTATTTGAATTGTTAAAATTTGTAAACTCGTTGCGTAGATTTCGACATGAAATGCAGCAAAACAGAGGCTTTACAAAGGGTTCAACACCCCTTCGAAACATCCGTATGACGTGATTTGTCAATCAGCACACAGGCGCAGGCTCAACGGTTGACTTTGGCATTCACTATGGCATTGAGCCAATTCAGTTCCGTATTGTTTGTGTTGGCGATCATTTCCTGATTTTTCTTCACCATGTCAATGTTCTCTTGCGTCAGATACACCTCCGGTTGCGCGTTCATCACAAACAACATGTACTTAAACACTTCCGTAACCACCTTGGAATTTAATTCGAGCCCCGATCTGAACAGCAAGCGCTGGCCAGCGCTGATCACCGTGGCGTAACGTGACTGCGCAATGTTCAATTGCAATTTTAGAAATTCAGGGATCAATTGTTGTGGGGTTTTCTCCAGACATTCTTGCACCACTGCGGAATTCTGTACCGCCTGCAAAGTTTCAACATCCGCAAGGAACACCAGGGGTCGCGTGAGTTCGATGTATGCGTTCAACCACTCATTCTCCAGCCCCGGACTCACACCACAAAACAATGGGCTGTTATTGACCATGGACCAGTGCCCCCATGTCTTTTCATTGAGATCCACCTGCGCCTGGCCTGCCAATAAACTGAGCAGTCTGTCACGGTGTTTCAAAATTCGATGAAAATAATGGATGTGATCCAATTGTTCTGACTCAACGGTGCGCCAATCCAGGCGATGCTGGATCAATCGATAAAATGGCACACTGAAATGGCTGATGTTAAAAACACTGAAACTTTGCGCCTTGATGAAACGGTCGCGAGGTGCGTTCAGAGTTAAGATGGGGAAATAATCGCTGTTAACAACAGAACTCAACACCTGAAACAGCGGA
Source organism: Marinicellaceae bacterium (assembly GCA_050303435.1). GTDB lineage: Bacteria > Pseudomonadota > Gammaproteobacteria > Xanthomonadales > Marinicellaceae > JBNLBT01. The sequence continues at coordinate 18,835 of JBNLBT010000007.1, read as the reverse complement.
CGAATCATGGACTCATCGGCCACCAGGCGGGATGCCACTGCCGTCAGATCCGTGATGCCAATTTGATTCAACTCTTGCTGAACACCGATAGGCAACTCTTCAATTGTATCCACACTGAACCCACGCAGCGGTTCTTGACTCGCCACAATAATCACATCGCTTTCATTGGGAAAGTACATGCGATAATGCGGAAACTGCGAAGACAACGCGTTAAACGCCGAGCCGATGACGTGCGGACTGATTTCGTACAATTGCAACCACTGGATCAGAATGCCGTCCCGATTCAGGTATTTTTTAATGTCACGATAAAATTCCTGAGTGAACAAATTCCCCACACCCATCACCCACGGGTTGGAAGGCTCGGATACAATCACATCGTAGGTTTCATTGTGTGTCGCGAAAAATGTTTTGGCGTCTTCAATGATGATGTTGGAACGGGGATCCATATAGACCCGATCATTTCGTGGAGAGAATTCCTTGGCGCCTTCCACCATGTGCGGTTCAATTTCAATTGAATCCAGTTTTTCCAAATGATCACTGCCCAACATCACATTTGATGTCAGACCGGAACCGAACCCTATGTTGGCCACTGTGCGGGCATCCGGCTTGTACAGCAACGGCAACACCGCTGCCAACACCATGGTTGGCTCATCCACCGAAACCACGCCACCCGGCGTCACATTTAATTTGGCGTCGGGCTTGCCATTGGTCATGATTGTTTTGGCCAATGATTCAATGCCGTTGGCTTGCGTTCTTTGGCCAAACACCGCGATGGAGGCCGATTTGCCATCCCGGTAATAAAACAGCTCGTCGTTGGGGTTCACTTCGGCACGCCCGTAACGGTATGTACCCGAAGCCAGTTTATGGGGTGAAAAATCAGCAAACCACAGACTGAATGTGGACACCAAAAGCAAGCCAGCCAAAGCGCCAAAACGGTGTTTGCGTTGGATTTCCGGTGACTTGAAGCGCGCATGCGTCATCAGCATCAGGCCCACAGCGACGTCCACTAATGCAGCGAATATCACCAGGTACTTTAATCCCATCAGCACCATGCCGATGTGGATGGCAAACCACACCCCCAAAATGCTGCCGATGGTGTTGGATGAATACACCCGTCCAATGGCGGATTCATTTTCACCCTGCCGCATCAGAGTGGTTGTCAGCAAAGGCAAAGTCATGCCAGCAAAAAAAGTGGTCGGAACCATGATCACAACAGCAAGCCCGGCGGTGAGAATATTAAAGGCAGTATACCCGGCAGAAGTTGGCGCTATGACCGATTTGATCATCAAAGCCACCCATTCGAAAGAGGCGATATACAAAGGCAATGACAACAGCGCCATAAATCCCATGATGATCTGCACCCAGGCGGTGAAACGCGCCAGGTCCTGGATTTGATTGATGCGACGCTTGATCCACAAACCGCCAAACGCCAGGCCTGCAATGAAGGCACTGAGCATCAATTCAAACGCATGCAGTGTGGTGCCCATCACCTGATTGAGCATGCGAATCCAGGCAATTTCATAAACAAAGGATGCAAACCCCGTCAAAGCCGCGGCCAACAACACAACCCGCGCCGGTATGGCTGTTTTCTTGCTTTGAATTTCATCACTGCGGACGTCCGCCTGATTCAGTTCTTCAGGAATCTTTGAATAATAGTATGCTCCGATCGCCACCAAGACATTCAGCAGGCCGGCCACCAACAAGGCGCCGGGCATGCCCATGGCAGGCAACAAAACAAAGGTTGCACCCATGGCACCAAATACAGCACCGATGCTGTTGGCAAAATACAGAATCGCAATCAGCCCGCCGACGGCCTGTGAGGTGCGTCGGATTAAACCAGAACTGATCAATGGGAAGGTCATGCCCAGCAGGATGGATTGCGGTAAAATTAACAATGCCGCCAGCGTCCATTTGAACACCTGCACCAACAGCGGGTATTCAAGCCATGGAAACAGCACATCGTGTGCAAAGGCCAGCACGGTGGTAAAAAATCCGTGAAACACCAGACCCAGCAAACCCAGAATTAATTCGATCAGCGCGTACAGGCGCAGTGCGTTGCCAATGCGATTGATGCGCACGCTGATCCACCAGGCCCCCAGCGCCATTCCGCCCATGAAAATGGCCAGTGTCAAGGTTTGTGCCAGTGCTGCGTGCCCAAGGAAATGACCCAGATAATGCGACCACACGGATTCATAAATCAATCCGGCGCATCCGGACAGAACAAAAATGAACAAAACGACAATTTTTTGAGCTGAGGTCATGGGCATTTCCAATAAATATTTAACAAAAAAAAACGGCATGAGTTTTCATGCCGTTTTTTGTAACTAATCTTTAGTTCAGATTAAGGTCTGCACTGTGACGGACGGTATTTGGCATCCAAGCTACCACCAGTGAAACAATCCCATACAATAGAACCAGGATTGGTCACGTCATCCGGAGTCAACACCAGAGTTTTGGTGTCCAGCTCAGGCTCAGGAGAAGCATAAGTGATGGTGATCACGCCGTTGGCAACCGCGATAGAACCCACGTTGTCACCCACGATTTCATTCGGAGCAGACAAACCAGCTTTGGCATTGTCAGCCGGGAAAACACCTTCTGAGAAGCGGTACTCAGCAACGGAAGTTTTCACGCCGGAAGCCAGCGCCATACCTTCACCAGCTTTTGCACGGATGGTGTAGTCTTTGTATGCCGGAATCGCATAGGCCATCAGGATGGCGATAATCGCGATTACGATCATCAGTTCGATCAGGGTAAAACCTGCTTGTTGTCTTCTGTTCATAATATATACCTCAAAGTTTTTTTATTTTCAGAAATTGGCCGGTTTCAAAATGATCCCTGAGCCGTTGTGATCAGAATAGGTGAACTGCCGACTGAACACAAGGACGAATTGTAACCAATTGTTAAATATATTCAATAGATCAAGCGAATCGGTGATGCGCATCACAAATAGCCTGCGCCGCGCTGCAACGGGTGTGGTTTTTGACAATTTTTGTCAGGCCACGATCAATTGAACAATGCATTTGCATGGGCTCATGCTACAATTTAACGCATGGCAGAGGCGAGCAACAAAGGCAATAAAATCATACTGATTGGCCCCATGGGGGCCGGCAAAACCACCGTGGGCCGCCAACTGGCGGGCTTGCTGCACTGGGATTTCCGAGACATCGATCAGGAATTGGAGAAAGCCACCGGCGTGTCGGTCAATCTGATCTTTGAAATTGAAAAAGAAGCGGGCTTCAGACTGCGCGAAACCCAGATGCTGGAACAGCTGCTGCAACATCAGGACATCATCATCGCCACCGGCGGCGGCATCGTTACGCGCAGTGAAAACCGCCACATCATCGCAGCGGCGGATGCGCTGGTGATCTATCTGAAGCTGGGCGTCAGTCAACAGCTGCGCCGCTTGCAAAAGGACAAAAGCCGGCCTTTGCTGCAAACCCCGGACCGGCGCAACAAATTGCGCGAATTGGCCAGCGAACGCAATCCCCTGTACCGGCAACTGGCGGATTTATGTTTCACCAGCAACCACAGCAAACCCCACGCCATGGCCCGGCTGATTCAACAGCAGTTGTCGCAACAAATGGCTGCGCCGCAATGACCCTGCAGCGGACTCTGACCATTGAACTGCCGCAAGGCCGTTACCCCATCCACATCGACTCAGGATTCCAGGCCGACCTGTTGCGCGCACACGTGCGCGGCAAAAAAATTGCCGTGGTGAGCAATCACACGGTGGCGCCGTTGTACCTGCAGACAGTCACCGAGGCACTGGGCGATGCACCTGGGGCAATTTCACACTGCGTGATTGACGACGGTGAGCAGCACAAGGATTTTGCCCACTGGCGTGAAATCATTGATCACCTGGCGAGCCATCGGATCGGCCGCGACGATGTGCTGCTGGCACTTGGTGGCGGCGTCATTTGTGACATCACTGGATTTGCCGCCGCCAGCTGGATGCGCGGCACATCGGTGATTCAACTGCCCACCACCCTGCTCGCCCAGGTGGACGCCTCGGTGGGCGGCAAAACCGGCATCAATCACCCCGCCGGCAAAAACCTCATCGGCGCGTTCCATCAACCGGCCGCGGTGCACATCAATATTGAGACATTAAATACATTGCCACAGCGTGAATTCCGTTCCGGGATCGCCGAAGTGATCAAATACGGCCTGTTGGGGGACGCCAATTTCATCGACTGGCTGAACGCCCGACGCGATGACATCGTCAACAAGACGCCCGCCACACTGGCCGCAATGATCGAGCGCTGCTGTCAACACAAAGCTCAGGTTGTGGCCGAAGATGAAAAGGAACACGGGGTGCGCGCGCTGTTGAATCTGGGTCACACCTTTGGCCACGCCATAGAAACCGCGTCCGGATACACCCGATACCTGCACGGTGAGGCGGTGGCCATTGGCATGCACATGGCGGCGCAGCTGTCTGAACGCCTGGGGCACGCGCCCGCCGGGCTGGCCGCACGCACGCAAAATGTATTGCAACAATTCGGATTGCCGACTAAGCTAGGTGCGCATGAAAGCAACGCCGATGAATTGCTCATACACATGAGGCTGGACAAGAAAATCAAGAACAACGCCCATCGCCTGATCCTGTTGCAGGCTGCTGGCAAAGCGTTCATTGCTGAGTCCGTGAAGGAAACCGACATCGTGGAGGCCATGAAACAATGCATTGGATGAAATGGATGCTGTTGATGTTGAGTGCCAACAACGACCCTGCACCCGACAACAGCACGGAAATCGTCTGCTTCGCCGCCAACAACAAATGGGTGTGTGCACCGGAAAATGAGCGGGAAAATGCCTTGCGCAAAGCCGAAAGCATCAATCAACAGGCTGAATCAGACCCCGCATCTGAAACCGACATTGAAATCAACACGCTGCCGAACCAACCCCGGTTCAACGAGGTTGAAGAAACCCCTCAACCGGTGCAACAACCCGCGCAACGCATCGCACGCCCCGAGGCCAGTCGCGCTGAATCCACCGAGCCAAGCGAAACAACCCGGCAGCCGATCCGTTCGACCCCCGCCCCAGCAACGCAACAAACGCCGGTCCGCAGTGAGCGCGACAGCGGCGTCACCGAAACCACCATGCACCTGCAGTCGTTTGAAGACTGGCAGCAGACGCACCGCAATCACTGGTCCCTGCAGGTGGTTGGGGTTGGCAATCGTCAGAATCTCCCGGCATTCATTCGCCAACACGGCCTCGATGACGGGCCCATTGCGGTGGTCCGAACCGAAGTCAACGGCAACCCCTGGTGGGTGGTGCTGTACGGCCTGTATCCAGACCGCGATGCCGCGCTGGAGGGCAAAGAGAATTTACCCAGACGGCTGATCTCAGGTGCCTGGGTGCGGCAGATCAATGCCATACAGGGCCGCGGCGACGACCTGAATCCAAAAAATTGACGGGGCAATTGCACCGTTTCACACCCTCTCAGGGGCGCTGAAACGGCTGCGCATCGACCTTAACCTGTATTTTTTTGATCGAAGTTTTGAATTCTTGCTGAATAATTTGTAAAATCTCACGGCTGTGCATGCGTATTTTACTGGCTTCCATGGGTGAGGGGCACAACAACACCGCCACTTGATCCCGGACATTGGCCAATGAAAATTGGCCCCGGACAGTCGCCGGCACGCGTTTTTGCAATCGCTGATTCAGCGCCTGCAACCGTTCAGCCCGCTGCAACAGATCGCTCAATTGACGCGATTGCCCAGAACGCTGGCGGATGTTTTGTAAATCGGATGTTTTGCGCATGCGGTTTATTTTCAGCGATACAACGACAATGACAAGTGTTTTTATGAATAAATACACCCTCATCAAACATGACAAGAATGGCATCAAGCACATCGGCCTGGATGACCGCCGTGTGCGGGTGCAATTTCTTGGTTTTGCATTTCTGGCATTCTGTGTGGTGCTGTCACTGGGCGCCGGCATCGGCCTGTACCTGGGCGCCATGGGGCAGGAATCCCGTGATTCGCAGATGCAACACCTGAAAAACCTGGTGACGGAAGCGCAGAGCAATTTTTCCAACTACAAAGACGCCGTACAAAACGACATCAACGCCATGACCCTGCAGATCGGCAAACTGCAGGCACAAAGCGTGCGCCTGAATGCCCTGGGCACGCGCCTGAAGGACATCGCCAACATTGGCTCAGAAGAATTCGATTTCAGCACCGAGCCCGGCATCGGCGGCATCGCCGCTGAACTGGAAGGCCAAACGAACACCGCTGAAGAAGTGTACAAAAACCTGTTCAGCCTGGACCACACGCTGGACAAACAGCAGCAAAACCTGTCCATCATCGCCAATTTGTTGAATGAACAGTCACTGGACAGCAGCCTGAAACCCAACAACTATCCGCTCGAAGGCGGTTGGACTTCGTCTCAGTACGGTTCCCGCATTGATCCGTTCACCGGCAAAAAATCCCATCACCCCGGCATTGACCTGTCGGGTCGCTATGAAGCGGCCATCACCGCCGCTGCAGACGGCGTGGTGATCTGGGCCGGCAAGCGCGGCACTTACGGCAACATGGTCGAAATCGATCACGGCAACGGTTTTGTCACCCGCTATGCACACGCCAAGGAAATCACCGTCGAACTGGGGCAAAAAGTTTTCACCGGCGACAAAATTGCCATCATGGGCAAAACCGGACGCGCGACTTCCGAGCATTTGCATTTCGAAGTGCTTAAAAACAACCAGCGCATCAACCCTTTGCCGTTCATTAATTCTTGAATCCAACGCATTCGCATCCATTTAGGGTGTAATTTGCACCGAAACAACCTATGGCCTTTACAACACTATTCACCCGACTCTTTGGCAGCCGCAATCAGCGCTTGTTGCGCCAGCTCGATAAAACCATCGATCGCATTGATGCGCTGGAAGAAAAATACCAGGCCATGAGCGACGCTGACCTGCGCGGTCAGACCGATCTGTTCAAACAGCGACTGGAAAAGGGTGAAACCCTGGATGATTTGTTGCCGGAAGCGTTCGCCGTGGCACGGGAAGCCTCGGTGCGAACTCTGGGCATGCGCCACTACCGTGTGCAATTGATCGGTGGCATGGTGCTGCATCAAAGCAAAATCGCCGAAATGCGCACCGGTGAAGGCAAAACCCTGATGGCCACGCTGGCCGCATACCTGAACGCCCTGGCCGGCAAAGGCGTACACATCGTCACCGTGAACGACTACCTGGCGCGCCGCGACGCCGACTGGATGCGTCCGCTATACCGCTTCCTCGGCATGGAAGTGGGCGTGGTGGTGCCGGGCATGGACGGCAACAGCAAGCGCACCGCCTACGCCGCCGACATCACCTACGCAACCAACAACGAACTGGGCTTCGACTACCTGCGCGACAACATGGCCTTTGCGCTGGCCGACAAAGTTCAGCGCGAACCGTTTTTTGCCATCGTCGATGAGGTCGATTCAATCCTGATCGATGAAGCCCGAACCCCGTTGATCATTTCCGGGCAGGTGGACGACTCACCGGAGATGTACAACCGCGTCAACCGGCTGGTACCACACCTTGATCGTTCAACCCAGGAACCGGACACCAAAGACTTGATGGCCGCGCGGCTGAACAAAGAAGAGATGCCCGAACCGGACGGTGACTTCACCGTGGACGAAAAATCCAAGCAGGTGTTCCTGACGGAACAGGGCATGCAGAAAGTGGAAGAATTGCTGGAAAAAGACGGCCTGATCCGTGCTGGCGAGTCCATGTACGATCCACAACACATGGGACTGCTGCACCACGTCACCGCCGCATTGCGCGCGCACCACCTGTTTGAAAAAGACGTGGAATACATTGTCAAGGACGGCCAGATCGTGATCGTGGATGAATTCACCGGTCGCACCATGGAGGGCCGCCGCTGGTCCGACGGTTTGCATCAGGCGATTGAAGCCAAGGAAAATGTACCGATCCAGAAAGAAAACCAGACGCTGGCATCCATCACCTTCCAAAATTATTTCAGGCTGTATCCGAAACTCTCCGGCATGACCGGTACAGCGGACACCGAGGCCTATGAATTCCAAAACATCTATCACCTGGAAGTGGTGGTGATCCCGACGCACAAACCCATGGTGCGCGACGATCAGGGCGATCTGGTGTTTCTCAATCAGAAAGGCAAATTCGACGCCATCATTGAAGACATCAACGAATGCGTCAAGCGGCAACAACCGGTGCTGGTCGGCACCGCATCCATTGAGGTCTCCGAATTCCTTTCCGCGGCGCTCAAGAAGAACAAAATCAAACACAATGTGTTGAACGCCAAACAGCACGAAAAAGAAGCGCAAATCATTGCCGAAGCCGGCAAACCCGGCGCGGTCACCATCGCCACCAACATGGCCGGCCGCGGCACCGACATCGTGCTCGGCGGCAACCCGGATGTAGAAATCGAAGCGCTGGGTGAAAACCCCGCCGCATCCGCGGTGCAAAAAGTGCGCGATGACTGGGCCGAACGCCATGAACTGGTGCTGTCGCTCGGTGGTTTGCGCATCATCGGCACCGAACGTCACGAATCCCGACGCATCGACAACCAGTTGCGCGGTCGCGCCGGTCGTCAGGGCGATCCCGGCTCTTCGCGCTTTTATATTTCACTGGAAGACACCCTGATGCGCCGCTTCGGCAAAGGCAACATGGCCGATGTGATGCGTAAATTTGGCATGGAAGAGGATGAATCCATTGAACACAAATGGATCTCCCGCACCATCGAGGGTGCGCAACGCAAGGTCGAGTCATTCAACTTCGATATTCGCAAACAATTGCTCGAATACGACGACGTGGCCAACGATCAGCGCATGGTGGTGTATCAACAACGCGCCGACCTGCTGGAAGCCGAAGAAATCGCAGAGTACATAGAAGATGTGCGCGAAGAAGTGTTTGAGAATTTGATCCGTCAGTACATTCCACTGGAAAGCATTGACGAGCAATGGGACATCACCAACCTTGAACGCATCCTCGGCAGTGAATTCGGCATCGACATCAACATCCACGGCCTGTTGCAACGCGATGAAAACATCGATGAAGACGGCCTGGTGGACACCATACATGAGAACATCGAGCGTTTTTTCCGTGAAAAGGAAACGCTGGTGGGTTCCGATGTGATGCGACACTTTGAAAAAGCGGTGTATCTGAACATGCTGGATCAGCTGTGGAAAGACCATCTGGCACAGATGGATCATTTGCGACAGGGCATCGGTCTGCGGGCGCATGCACAGAAACAGCCGCTGCAGGAATACAAGCGCGAAGCCTTCCACCTGTTCACCGATCTGCTGGATAAAATCAAATACGAAACCGTGCGTGTGATTGCACGGGTTAAGGTCAAGCAGGACCAAGACGTTGACGCGATGGAACAGCATCAAGCGCGTGAAATGCAATACCAGCATCAACAGCGCTCCGCCATGACCAATCAAGGCCACAGTGGCAAGGCTGAAACGTTTGTGCGCGACAGCAAAAAAGTCGGACGCAACGAACCGTGTCCGTGCGGTTCCGGTAAAAAATTCAAGCAGTGTCACGGCCGTCTGCAGTGATCTGACGGCCCAATGATTCACGTGGTCGCCCTGGCCTTGCAAAATGACCGGGGCGAAATTCTCCTGACGCAACGCCCCGAAGGCAAGCACCTGGCCGGTTTGTGGGAATTCCCCGGGGGCAAACGCGAGGCCGGTGAAAGCCGCCTTGAGGCGCTGTTGCGGGAATGCCGCGAAGAATTGGCTTACACCCCGCCGTGCCCGCGCCCACTGATGTCTCTGCATCATCAATACGCGGAAAAAACCATCCATCTCGACGTGTTTCTGGCCCACGACGCCGATCCGCTTGTGTACGGGGCGGAAGGCCAGCCGCTGCGCTGGGTGCCGTGCATCGATTTGCACCGCGTGCACATGCCACCGGCCGATGCACCGATCATCCAGGCCTTAAACACGCCTCCGCTGCAACGCTGGCGATGGATCCGCAGCAGCGATGCAGGCCATCGGCCTCAAACCGACGCGAGGGTGGATGCGCACTGGTTCGATGGCGCGAAACCCGACGCCAGCCAATTGCACCGCCTGCGCGATGCACGGCAGACGGTATATGTCAGTGCAGTGAGAGAAAAATCAACAAACGAAGGCCTGATGCAAGCGCCGGCGGCGCATGCAACGGCCTTTGCAAGGAAGATTGCACAATGCAATTCGCTCAAGACGATTGAACGGGCTCACACACTGGGCGCAGATTGCGTACTGATTCATTTTTGCGACATTCAATGCGACTGGCAGCAGCTCGCGAAGCTGGCCCTGCCCAGCCGGGTGCCGGTGTTGCTGGCCAGCACCGAGCTGACGGCCGACCATTTGCCTGAGATCTGGCGTCACCACGCGCAGGGGCTGGTGCAGCTGATCACTGAAAGCTGAATCATTCCGAGTCTTTTTTGACCGCCTGCCAGTCGGCCTCCAAGGCTTCAAGCGGGTGGCGCTCGGCGGCGGGATCGCGCGCACGCGCGCGCTTTTCAACCGCCCTGAAACGGCGTTCAAATTTGGCGTTGGCGTGCCGCAGCGCCGCGCCGGCATCGATGTCCAAATGGCGCGCCAGGTTGCTGCAGACAAACAACAAATCCCCCAGTTCGTCCTTGATGGCCTGTGCGTCTCCTGCTCGAATGGCGTGTTGCAATTCGACTTTTTCCTCGTCCAGTTTATCAAACACCGGCCACACATCCGGCCAGTCAAAACCCAACACCGCCGCGGCGCGCGTCAGTTTGGTGGCACGCAACAGCTCCGGCATGTTGTGCGGGATGTCATCCAGCACCGAATCCTTGTGACGCGTTTTCATGGCGTCCCAGCGGCGGCTTTGCTCTTCCGCGCTGAGGGGTTCATGCCCTGGGTCAAACACGTGCGGATGGCGCCGGATCATCTTGTCACACACCGCCCCGACCACATCGGCAAAATCGAAAGCGCCGCGTTCTTCAGCCATGCGCGCATGAAACACCACCTGAAACAACAGATCGCCCAGCTCGGTTTTTAAGGCCGGCAGATCGCCCTGTTCGATGGCATCGGCCACTTCGTAGGCTTCTTCAATGGTGTAAGGCGCAATGCTGGCAAAATCCTGTTGCAAATCCCACGGACACCCGCCGCGTGGATCGCGCAGTGTGGCCATGATGTCCAGCAGTTCAGTGATGTCTTTTTTCATGGCGGTAATGTGATTCTGAAGTGCGCGCCACCCAGGGTTTTGTGGCGCGAAATTTCAATCTGGCCGCGATAGGAATCGACGATGTCGTTGACAATCGACAAACCGATGCCGTGGCCTTTGACTTTTTCATCGCCGCGCACACCGCGTTTAAGCAGTTCTTCGCGGCGATCGGACGGTATCCCTGGCCCGTCGTCGGCCACATCGATGGTCAGGCCGGTGCGTTTGCGGCCTTCCATGTAGAGAATGCGAATGGTCACCTCAACCCTGGAATCGCACCATTTAAAGGCGTTCTCCAACAGATTGCCCAACAACTCCATCAAATCCCCGCGTTCGCCGTAAAATTCCGCGCCGGGCGGCACGCGCACTTCACTGTGGATGGACTTGTCGCGATGCACTTTCTCCAGCGTGCCAATGATTTTGTTTAAATCGTCCACCACCGGTATGCCAACGCTGAAAGTGCGGTGCCCGGCCACCGCCGCGCGCTGCAACTGATAGGCCACGATTTCGTCCATGTTCATGATCTGCTGATTGATCAATCCCCTGTCCACCGGTTCAGCATCCAGTGCCCCCTTGATGATGGCCAGCGGCGTTTTCAGGCTGTGCGCCAAATCACCCAGGGTGAGGCGCTGACGCTGCAGATTCTTGCGTTCGTTCTCGATCAGGCGATTGACGTTCTCGGTCAGACCCAGCAATTCGGTCGGGTAATCGTTCGGCAGTTTTTCCCGATGGCCTTTCTCCAGGGTCAACAGATCCTCGGTCAGACGCTGCAGTGGCTGGCTGGCCCAATTCATGATCAGCCATTGCACGCCCAGCAAAACCACGCTGGTGAACAGCAGCCACATCCACAGGTTTTCTTCAAATTCGGCCAGCTCACGGATGAAATTCTGGGCATCTTCAGTGACCCGAATGGTCAGCGGGATGACTTCGCCATCGGTGTCCCACTCAAAACCCTGCGACATGCTGAACAAACCGGACTGGCCTTTGTCGATGCCGGCCTGAAAGCTTTTCTGGCCGGCCGCCAATTGCGGCATGGCCCTGAGCGACTGCCCCAGCAGCGATGGCGACTGCCAGCGTTCTCCGGCGCTGATGATTTCGGCGTACATGCCTGAACCGGGTTGCTTCATCTTGGGTGTGGGCAGCGATTGCGGGAACAGCAGTCCGGATTCATCGGCATCCAGCGCCGACAACAACGCGAGGACGTAGGTGTCCAGGCGTTCTTCCACCAGATTCAATGTTTTGTCGCGAAACGCCCGATCCATCACCAGGCCGATCGCGCTGAGTGCGATCAGCAAAGCCAGCGTCGAAGTGGTCAGCAGGCGGTTGGTGAGTGAAAATCGCTTGAATATGGCCACGCCGAATTACTGCGCCTGCTCCGGGCTGATGCGATACCCCCGTCCGCGCAGTGTTTCGATGAATTGTTCTTTGATGCCCAGCTCCTTGAATTTCTTGCGCAAACGCCCGATGAACACCTCAATGACGTTGCTGTCGCGGTCGTAGTCCTGGTGGTAAATGTGCTCGGTGAGCACGGTTTTGGAAATCACTTCGCCCTGGTGCAACATCAGATATTCCAGCACTTTGTATTCATACGAAGTCAAATCCAGCACCTTGCCGTTGACCTGAACTTCCTGTGAGGCTGAATTCAGGCTGACCGGTCCGCACAGGATTTCCGGCGTGGTGTGACCCGAAGAACGCCGCACCAACGCGTTCACGCGCGCCAGCAATTCGGGAAAATGAAACGGTTTGACCAGATAGTCATCGGCGCCTGAATCCAGCCCCATCACTTTGTCCTGCCATGACCCGCGGGCGGTCAAAATGATGATTGGAAAACGCACGCCGTCCTCGCGCAATGACCGGATCACTTCCATGCCTGAAATTTTTGGCAACCCCAGGTCAATGACCGCCACATCGGCGGGGTATTCCTGGCCTTTGTACAGGCCGTCCCGACCGTCCGCCGCGGCATCCACAACAAAGCCCTCCTGCTCAAATCGCTTGACCAGCGTCTCTCTCAAATTTTCATCGTCTTCGATCAACAGTACGCGCATTCGCCCTCCTGTGATGGTGTTGGTTCATTCATGCCTGCAAAGGATGTGCTGAATCCTCTGCATTTCAATTACTCCCGGCGGCGTCTTTCACGCGGTTCTGTGCTTCTCGAACGCGTCGAGATGTCGCGTCTTTCGGACGCCGCTGGGTGCGCATTGCGCCCCACCGACATGCGCGTATGCGCCTGACCGGGCGGGTCATCGTCGGAACGGCGGGAACGGCGCGTGCGGTCGCTGCCGCGGTCCTGGCCGCGCTGGGGTTCATCGCGAGGCTCTCGGCCGCGCTCAGATGCGCGCACCGGCACACGGATGGCTTTCACTTTGCCATCGGGGGTCAGCACTTTAATGACATGTTGCGTGCGACCGCCACGATTTTCCGTGTAAGCGCTCAAAATTTTGCCTTGCTCTTGCGCTTTGACGCGACTGACTGCTTCATCCAGAGTCTGGGCCTGCAGCAAGGCAGGCAACAGCAGCAAAACAATCATCAGTGGGCGAATATTCATCTCTGTCCGTGGTGTAAATGGTGGCACCGGCGATGTTCGCACAATTCGGCTGAATTCATGCTGAATGCGCCAATTCCTCGCGCATGCGTTGTATGGTGCGGCGATAGTCATCGCTGCCGAAAATGGCCGATCCGGCCACAAAGGTGTCGGCACCGGCGGCACCGATGGCACCGATGTTGTCCACCTTGACCCCGCCGTCCACCTGCAATCGGATGGCGTGATTGCCTGCATCAATGCGCTCTCTCAACGCGCTGATTTTGGGCAGGGTTGAAGGAATGAACTGTTGTCCGCCGAAACCCGGATTGACGCTCATCAACAGCACCAGATCCAGCTTGTCCATCACGTGATCAAGCGCATGCAAAGACGTGGCCGGATTCAGCACCAGTCCGGCCTGGCAGCCCAGATCGCGAATCAGACTCAGTGAGCGGTCCACGTGCTCGCTGGCTTCGGGATGAAAACTGATGCAACTGGCGCCGCTGCGCGCAAAGGCTTCAATCATTCCGTCCACCGGCTTGACCATCAGGTGCACATCGATGGGCGCGGTGATGCCGTAGTCCCGCAAGGCCTGGCACACCATCGGTCCTATGGTCAGATTCGGCACATAGTGATTGTCCATGACATCAAAATGCACCCAGTCCGCACCGGCGTCGAGCACCGCCTGAGTGTCGGCGCCAAGGCGGGCAAAGTCTGCAGACAGTATGGAAGGCGCAATGATGTGGTTGGACATGGTGATGACGCGGCGTTCAAATGCAAAAAGTTTGTCATTTGGCCAGCGGCTTGTCAACCCTTTCCGCCGTTGTGTGACCCAGGGCCTGTTCACACGCTTTGAAATGTTGTTGCCGTGTCCGTATTTTTGTCTGGCAAGGCAGAATGAGAGAGGAATGGTACAAGCATGCAAACGAATGACAACACCGACAGAAAAAAATACAGACTCGGCCGAATCGGTTGCCCTGAGAAAATCAGCATGCGACGTTGCTCGGCGTTTGTTTGCACCGGGCAAACGGCACTTCTCACGCCTTGCCTGCTGCTTTTCTCAGGGCAACAACATCGTTTCAAAGCGTGTGAACAGGCCCTAAAAGTTGCGTTCGTTTTTGATCTGTTCGTAGGCGCGCTGAATTTTCTTTGCCTTCTCCTCGGCCACCCGGATCATCTCCGGCGGCAGGCCCTTGGCAATCAGTTTGTCCGGGTGGTGCTGACTCATCAGTTTTTTATACGCGCGCCGGATCACCGACTTGCCATCGCCGCGATTCACGCCCAGCAATGTGTAGGGGTTTTCGGCCGCGGCGGTGGTGCTGCGGGTGTATTGTCTTTGCTGCTGCTGACCGCCCCCATGCTGTGAATGCGCGCGGCTGAAACCGCGCATCTTCAACATCACAATGAGGATTTCCCGGGGATAGCCCAGTTGCACGCACACGCGATCGATGATGTGCCATTCATTGGCCGACAGCATGCCGTCGGCTTCCGCCACATCCAGCAGCATCTCCAGGAAAATGCGTCGCAAGGACAGCGATCCACGGCTCAGTCGCGCAAATTGAGCGAGCACCGGGTCGATGTCACAGTCAGCCCGCTTGCCGCGGTTGAACAAAGCGATGGCCTGTTTGCGCATCGTTGCAGACAGCCGCATGTGCTGGAAAATGGCTTCGGCGCGCTGAATCTCCACGTCCTTGACCTGACCATCGGCCTTGGCGATTTTGCCCAGGGTCAGAAACAGTGCATCAAAATAGCTTTGTTGAATTTCCGCCTTGCTGCCCGTCGGCACGCCGCCGCGGGTGAACCAGCTTTGCACCACGTAACCCAGCACGGCGCCCATCAGCAAACCGGTGAATCCGCCGGATTTCAAGCCTATCAATGCGCCGATGACCGTGCCGATCATGTTCATTTGCGTTGCTTCATGGGTGGACGCCAGATACAATAAAACAGTTCAAACAAACGCTGTATTGTAACTGAATGAAAATTAATCTGCCGCTGATTCATCAAGGCAAAGTGCGAAATGTGTATCGCATCGACTCAGACCACTTGTTGATGGTCGCCAGCGACCGCCTCAGTGCATTTGATGTGGTGTTGCCTGATGAAATCCCGCGCAAAGGCGCCTTGTTGACACGCATTTCTTTGTTCTGGTTTGAGAAAATGCAGTCGATTGTAAAAAACCACTTGACCGGCATTCCAGTGACGGAAGTCATTGCCGACGCCGACGCGGACCTGCAACAGCGCGCCATGGTGGTTAAAAGCCTCACCCCGTTGCCGTTTGAGGCCATTGTGCGCGGCTATCTGATCGGCAGCGGCTGGAAAGACTATCAGAACAGCGGTCGCGTGTGCGGCATTCAATTGCCGCCGGGCCTGCGTCTGGCCGAACAGTTGCCTGAAGACCTGTTCACACCGTCCAGCAAAGCCGCGGTCGGAGACCACGACGAAAACATTTCATTTGCACAACTGGAAAACCTGATCGGCAAAGAACTGGCGCAGCAGGCACGCGACGTGTCCATGGAAATTTTCCGGCGGGCGCGTGAATTCGCCGGGCGACGCGGCCTGCTGATCGCCGACACCAAATTCGAATTCGGCCTGGACGAAAACGGCGAATTGACCCTGATGGATGAATTGCTGACCCCGGATTCCTCACGATTCTGGGACCCGGCCAGCCATCGGCCCGGTCACAGCCCCAACAGTTACGATAAACAATTCGTGCGCGATTACCTGGAAACCCTGGACTGGAACAAACAGGCCCCGGGGCCCAGACTGCCGCAGGACATCATCGACAAAACCGCAGAGAAATACCATGAAGCCTATCGAAAGCTCACAGGCCACGACTTCTGACATCGGTCAACTTTTTCGCGAATACCACGCCTCGCACGTGAACCGCACCAACCAGATCATACACTACATCTGTGTGCCACTGATTTACTGGTCGATCACCGCCATGCTGTGGTCTGTGCCACTGGCCGGCGGATTCAACCTGGCCATGCTGGCGGTGTTGTTGAGCCTGGTCTATTATCTGTTGAAATCTTTCAGGCTGTTCACCATTATGGCCCTGTTTGCCGGCGCCTGCCTGTTGTTGAATTACTGGCTGGCCGGACACCTGACTTTGTGGACCCTGGGTCTGGCGGTGTTTGTTGCGGCCTGGATCGGGCAATTCATCGGACACCACATCGAAGGCAAACGGCCATCCTTTTTCAAGGACCTGCAATTCCTGATGATAGGACCGGCCTGGGTGGTGGCCCGCTGGATGAACATGCGCTTCTGAAGGGTCATGCGGCCAACCGCTCGCAACCCTGTTGCGCGGACATGGACCAGGCCACGCGCATCGAATTAACTCATTTTTAACCCGTCTCCGGTAAAATAAGCAGACGAACTCAGCCCAGGGTGGCTGATCCACCATTGATTTTCACGTCCGGGGGGGCATCGATAACGCATGAGCCGTTGGCACCGAATTGAAGCCACGCCGGTCAGATATTGGCTGGGACACGCGCTGGCCCCGTTGTGTCTGCTGGCATTGATTCTGGCGCTGCCGGTGCATTTTGAGCGGGTGGATTTCTCCACCCGCGTGCAGCACATTGAGCTGCTGAAGCCGGCTGAGCCCATCACCCCCCCTGAAACACCGCCCGAAACTCCAGCAGAAGAGCCGCCTGCTGAACCGCTCGAACGCACGGCAGAAACGACGGAGGATGAACCGCCCAGTGCAGCGCCAGTGGAACCGATTCCGCTGCCCGATCCGCAACAACAGCCGCCACGCCGCGAGCCAAAGCCTGTGACGCCACCAGAACCCACCGAAACGACGGTCAATTCACAGAATCAGGCGCCGGCAGAAAGCCCCGCCGCCACCGCCCGCAAGCCCGTCAGCAGCGGCGAGATTTTTCTTAGCGCCTCTGAATACAATGATCCACTGGAGCTGGGCGATGAATTCAAGGCCGCCGAACCGGAACCGGACTATCGCCCCAGAGAATGGCAGGCCACCGACTGGAAAGAATCACTGCCCTACCTGGATGAAGAGGTCGACAAACCGCGTGTGGCGATGCGCTTTTATGCGCCGGGGATCGAGGGGTCAGTGGAACGCTTCTTCGACAAGATTTCCATCAAGAAGAAATTCACCACCCGCTATGGCACTGAAATCTATTGCGTTTATGTGGCCCTGATTGTGGCCTGCAGCTGGAAATGACCGGCGCGCATCACCGATCGTAGGGATTGGATCCGTCCGCCTGATTCTTGAAACGCCGGTGCACCCACAGGTACTGTTCTGGATGCCGGCGAATGTGCTGTTCAAACAGATCGTTCATGCTTTGCAGCACGTCTTCGACATCGCCGGCATCAAAACCGGCGGGCATCGGCACGATCTCAATGCGCCAGCGCCGCGGCCCGACGCGGAAACAGAACCACGGCAATAACACCGCCTGGCTGGATTGACGCAAGCGAGCCGGCGCCACCGTGGTCGCCGCCGGCACACCAAAGAACCGCACATGACGCACCTGATAACTGAAATTCTGGTCGGGCGCGTAGACCACCGGGTGTCCGGCTTTGAGGCATTTCAACACGCTGCGCAGATCTTTTTTGTCGATGACCCGCTGCATGTGCCACTCACGCGCGGTCTGAATGCGCGCTTCCAGTGCTTTGTTGTTGTGTTGACGGGCCAACATGTAGACCGCGGGCAAATCATGCGCCCGCATGACCCGATTGAGCAAACACACGCCCAGTTCGCAGGAGGTGGTGTGACAGGTCAACATCAGCGGCGCGCCGGGTGTCTGCAATTGCGCCTGCAAATGCTCAAGACCCTGCACTTCCAATGTCAGCTCTTCGACAATTTCGGGCCGCCACCAGGCCAGTAAATTCTCATTGATGCCAATGGCCGTGGAGATCAAATTGCGTTTCAACAATCGCTTGCGCTGCGCGATACTCAAATCTGGGAAACACAATTCAAGATTGGTCGCGGCAATGCGCTTGCGCCGATTAGGCCACCAGTACAGGGCGCGCCCCAGACAGGCCGCGAGGAAAAACTGCAGACGCATCGGCAAACGCACCAGAAGGCGCAGCCTACGAACCCTTCTTGCGACGATTTCTTCTTTGTTTTTCATACAATTTGGCGTACTTGAGCCAGGCATAATGGCTGTTGAGTGCCGCATTGATCAAGCCCGCCACACCGTTGAACATTTGCCTGC